>BTRA01000022.1:0-31240 GCA_036986155.1 Gemmatimonadota bacterium
AGGACTCGGCGTCACTCCGGAGTATGCTTCAGAGCGTTTCGGTGCCGGCCAGTATGGAGCAGGTAGCGTTGCTCCTGAACGATGATGAGCGCAAACGCTTGAGAGCGACGGCACTGCGTGCGGTCCGGGAGCTCCTGGCACCCGGCGTGGTCGACGCCACGCAGGCCCAGGCACTCACGGCGGACAACGTGAACATTCGGGATCCGGGGGCCGGGCGTCGCCAGGTTCCGCGCGGCGACATTCTCACGAGCTCCGACTTTTACGATCAGGCCGTCGATCTTCTGAGTTCGGCGAACCCCGACCTCATCGGACTGCTGCGTCTTATCATCATCTCGCATACCGAGTTCACCTACGTCCTCAACGAGCCCGCGACGGAGGCTGACCGCGATGCGGTTCGGGAGGCTGTGCCACGGTTCAAGGCCTCCTTCGTACCCGGGCAGATCATGGTCCGGGCCGGTGACCTGGTGCGGGCGCAGGACCTTGAAGTATTGAATGCGCACGCTGCAGTGCTCGTGGAACAGGGGCGGGGGGCGGAAGCCGGCCTTCGGTTCGGCGCCATGGCTGGTGGGGCTACGCTCGCGCTGTTGCTGCTCGGCGTGTACGGTGCCCTCGTATTCTTCTTCCGGCCGGAGGTATACGAGAACTATAGGTGGTTGTTGCTTCAGGCGGTGCTGGTCATGACCTACTTCGCCGCAGCCCGAATCATCGCCACCAGCGTCACCCTGCCTACTCAAGCCCTCCCCGTCGCGCTCGTCGCGCTGGCCGTCGCGGTCCTGTGGGATAGCCGGATGGCGCTGGTGTTGGGATTGGTGCTGGCGCTGATCACCGCCACGCTTCCCGAACTCCAGGGACCCGACGTCCTATACCCGACCGCGGTGGGAGCCGGTGCGGCGGCCATGAGCGTACGCGCGGTGCGTAGGAGAGCACAAACGTGGGTGTTCATTGCGATCATCACTTTGGCGTACATCGGGGTGATCGTGGCGCTTGGGCTGGTGAACGGGCACGGCGCCAAGGAGATGGGCATCGCGATCCTGTGGGCAGGCGGAAACGCAATGTTCTCCGGCATGATCGCCATGGGGTTCATCCCGGTCTTCGAGTGGTTCTCGGGTATCACAACCGACCAAACGCTTCTGGAGTGGGCCGACCCGAATCGGGCACTGCTGCGTCGGCTGGCTCTGGAGGCACCGGGCAGCTATGCGCACACGATCAACGTCGCCAACCTCGGCGAGATGGCGGCAAACTCCATCGGGGCGCATGGCCTTCTGTGCAGGGTGGGCCTCTACTACCACGACATCGGCAAGATGGTCAAGCCGCACTATTTCGTGGAGAACCAGTCGCCCGGACGGAACCCTCACGACAAGCTCAAGGCGCACACGTCCGCCACTATTGTTCGCGAGCATGTGACCGAAGGGTATCGTCTCGCCAAGGAGGGAGGTGTGCCGGATCTGATCGCCGACTTCATCACACAGCATCACGGCACGCAGCTGATCGCCTATTTCTACGACCGCGCCAAGGCAGAAGAGTCCGACACCGAACTCCTCGAAGAGGACTTCCGCTATCCGGGCCCCCGGCCGCAGACGAGGGAGACGGCCATCGCCATGCTGGCCGATTCGGTGGAGTCCGCCACGCGAGTGCTACAGGACCCCACCGCCGAGCGGCTACGTGACCTGATCGACAACATCGTTGCTGGCAAGGTGAACGATGGCCAACTGGACGAGTCGCCCCTCACGCTCCAGGAGATCGCCCAACTCAAGGACCAGTTCGCGAAGGTGTTGGGTGGGATCTACCACCACCGCATCGACTACCCGGCTACGAAACATCTCACGGCCGCCGCCTCGCCCGAAGACGGCGACGCCGACCGTCGTGATCCTTGAACGAATGCCGTGAGCCTGACCATCCACGTGAACGTGTCCGGCTGGCCCGATGCGCCTGAGGTGCTGCTGCGTCGGGCCGTCGGTCTGGTGTTCGAGCAGGAGGCCATAGAGGACGCAGAGCTCTCCGTAACGCTTCAGTCCGATGCGGATATCGCCGGCCTAAACACCAAGTATCTGAGCAGGGAAGGGCCTACCGACGTGATTGCGTTTGCGCTTCACGAGCCCGGAGAGCCCGTTCTGGGTGACGTCTACGTGGGGTACGGGCGTGCCGTGGCCCAGGCCGAGGAGCGAGGCATTCCGCTTCGGGAGGAGCTGGCGAGGCTGACCATTCACGGGGTGCTCCACGTACTCGGGCACGACCACAACGATGGCACCGGACGCGAGCAAGGCGAGATGTACAGCGTGCAGGAGTCACTCCTTGGGACCCTACTGGACTCCGCGTCGTGAAGAAACCACACTCCGGGCCATGACCCCTCACTCACCTCAAGAAGATCCGACGCTCGTGGAGCGGCTAGCGGAGTTGATCGAGGCCGGTGATATCGCCGGTCTCGAGTCTGCGGTGGAGGATCTTCACGCGAGTGACGTGGCCGACGTCGTGGAGTCTCTCCGGAACGACGAGATGCGGGTGGCACTGGTCAGGGCGCTGCCATCGGGGCTGGCTTCCGAGGCCCTCGCTGAGATGGAGGAAGGCGACGAGGCAGCGGAATTACTCCTGGCGCTCGCCCCTGAGGAGAGCGCCGAGCTGATTCAGGAGCTGGCCGACGACGACGCGGCCGACTTGATGGCGGAGCTCGGCCCTGACGAGCAGGACCGGATCCTCGCCGAACTCCCCTTGGAAGAAGCCGGTGACCTGCGGGGGCTGCTCCAGTACGACGAGGACACTGCCGGTGGGCTCATGACCACGGCGTTGGTCTCTGTGCAGGCACATCTCACTGCGGGACAGGCCATCGACCAGGTTCGGACCCAGGGCCGGGAGGTGGAGGAGTTCTACTCAGTGTACGTCGTGGACTCCGCCAACCGGCTGCGGGGGACGGTCCGCCTCGACGATCTCATTCTGGCGGATCCTGACGAGCAGGTAGCGAACATGGTCGAACCGACGCAGGCGTCGGCCAAACTCGACACTGATCAGGAAGAAGTTGCGAACCTACTCGCCCGCTACAACGTGGCAGCGCTCCCCGTCGTGACCGCTGATGGAACGTTGCTCGGGCGGGTCACCTTCGACGACGTGATCGACGTCATCGAGGCGGAACGCACCGAGGATCTCCTGCTCTTCTCCGGTGTCTCGGACGAAGAGGAGCTGCGCGGTGGAGCCATCAACGCGGTGCGGGCCCGTCTTCCCTGGCTGGCACTCAACACGCTCACCGCCAGCTTCGCGGCGTTCGTGGTCTGGACCTTCAAGGATAACATCGCGGCGGCAACGCTCCTCGCCGTGGTGATGCCGGTCGTTGCCGGTCTCGGTGGCAACGCCGGCCAGCAGGCCCTGGCGGTCACAGTGCGCCGTCTCGCGACGTCGGGTGCGCCGCTCGAGCAGCCGACGCGCGTGGTGGGAAAAGAGCTCGCCGTGGCGCTGCTCAACGGTGCGGTGATCGGGGTCGTCGTGGCGGGCCTGTCCACCCTCGTGGCGTGGGTAACCCCCGGCGCCGACCCGCGCATCGGCGTAGTCGTGCTCTTGGCGGTGTGGGGGAACATCGCGGTCGCCGGCTTCGCAGGGGCGTCCATTCCGACGCTGCTGGACCGGATGGGGCAAGATCCAGCCGTCGCCTCGACGGTGTTTTTGACTGCGATGACGGACATATTCGGCTTCCTGCTGCTGCTTGGGCTCTACTCGGTCATGGTACTGTGAGGTCGGCGCCTCCCTACCGCCCGATCGTGCGGGCAGGCCCATGAAGCGTCTCGCTCGCGGTCTCAAGATCGTCCTGCGCATGAGCCCCTTCGTGCTGGCCTTTCTGAGGGATCGCAGGCGATGGGTGGTGCTCGGCCGACCGGCCAAACGCACCCCGGAGTCCCACGACCGAAGGGCCGAGCGGTTGGTGGCGGCCGTGGCGAGCCTGGGTCCCACATTCATCAAGCTTGCCCAACTCCTGAGCGCCCGCGCCGACATCTTCCCCGAACCCTACCTGTCCGCCATCAGCACGCTACAGGATCAAGTCCCTCCCGATTCGCCCGAGCGTATCGTGGCCGTGATCGAGAAGGAGCTCGGGCGCCCGGTGGACGAAGTGTTCGAATCGTTCGACCGCCACCCGCTCGCCGCGGCCAGCCTGGGGCAGGTCCATCGTGCGGTCGTGGGGGGGCAAGACGTTGTGGTGAAAGTGCTGCGCCCCGACGTCGAGGAGACCGTGGCGCTGGATCTCGATATCTCGTTCGGAATGCTGTACTGGCTCAACATCCTCTTCCGAAACCACCACGTCCAGGCTCTGACCAACGTCGTGCGGGAGTTCTCGCACAAGGTCCGCGAGGAGATGGATTTCCGCATGGAAGCTGACAACATCGCGCGCTTCCAACAGTATTTCCGCGACGATCCTTCGGTGCGAGCGCCCGACGTATTCGAGGCGTTCACGCGTCGCCGGGTGATCGTGATGGAGCACTGTGAGGGCACCAAGGTAGACAGGCTTCACGAGCACTTCGACTCGGGGCGATTGGAGTTCACAAGCTTCATGGAGGCTCTGACGGGCCTCTACCTGCGCATGATGATGGTGGACGGCTTCATGCACGCGGACCCGCATCCGGGAAACCTCCTCGTACAGGACGACGGCACCATCGTGGTTCTCGACTGGGGCATGGTCCTCGACGTTCCGCGTTGGACGCGTCAGGCGATCCTGAGCATGGCGCTCACCGTTCAGGCACAGAACCTCGACGGCATGATCAACGGCATGTACAGGTTGGGCATGGTGTCGCCCGAGGTGTCCAGGGGCGAAATCCGAGACGCGGCGACCGAGATCATGCGTGTCATGGAACGCGTGAAGACGTCGAATCGGGACCGCATCCAGGAGATCGTTCAGGAACTCTTCGACACGTTCTACACGTGGCCGCTGATGCTGCCCCAAGAGCTTGTGTACTTCTTTCGCACGTCGGCGCTTCTGGAGGGCCTCGGAATCAGCTATGACCGCAGCTTCGACGGGCTCGGCTTGTTGAGGCGGGTGATCGGCGATTACAAGCTCCAGATCGCAAAGACCACCGCTCGCGAGCCGGTGGCGGTGGCCAAGGACGTGCTGAGCGACATCCAGACCACCCTGCGCACGGTGGTCGATCTGCTCACGAGAGCGGAGCGCGAAGAGCTGAGGGTGCGTGTGCACCCCCGGGACATCCAGGGGTTGGAACGGTTCCTACATCTTCAGGCGCGCCGGCTGCTGCTGAGCATTTTCGCCACGGCCACGGCGGTGATCTCCTCGGTTCTGTTCATCGCCATCGACCGTTGGTGGATCCTCGCGGGTGGGCTCCTGGCCTCCCTCATGATGTTCGTCTTGGTGTTCTTCATCCCGACGCACCTTCTCGAGAATCCGCTACGGCACGCCCGTGGAATCCGGCCCATGGAGCGTCATCGCTGACCAAGCGCCGGGACGTTACGTTCGGGGCCTTCTTCGCCGGCTCCTCGACCCGTTAGGAGTATCCATGACTTCGCATCGTACACGGTTGCCGGGCCTCGTCGCACTCGCTCTCGTGGCCGGAATGCTGGCGCTCGCATCGCCGGGCGGTGCACAGGATGCCACATCCGCCGACATGGTGTTCACCAATGGGGCCGTCTACACCGCCGATGCCGCCCAACCACGGGCTCAGGCGGTGGCGATCCGCGGCGGGAAGATCGTGTTCGTCGGCAGTACCCGCGAGGCCACGACCCTGATCGGTGACGGTACACGGGTAGTCGACCTCGGCGGTAAGACCATGGTTCCCGGTATGATCGACAGCCATGGGCACCTCGCCAGCCTCGGCTCTGCGCTAAGGATTGTCGACCTGGTTGGGACACGATCCTACGAGGAGGTCATCGAACGCGTCGTCGCCCGCGCCGCGGAGGTCCCTGTGGGCGAGTGGATACGGGGTCGGGGATGGGATCAGAATGAATGGGGTGACACCCGTTTCCCCAACCACGCGGCCCTGTCGGCCGCGGTGCCCGATCACCCCGTGATCCTGGGCCGGGTGGACGGTCATGCCATCCTCGTGAATACCGCGGCCATGGAGCTAGCCGGCATCGATGAATCGACCGCTGATCCGTCGGGTGGCCGCATCGTGCGGGCCGAAGACGGCGACGCCATCGGCGTGTTCGTCGATCGCGCGATGGGGTTGGTACGCCGATTCGTGCCGCGCGAGTCGACTGAGGAGACCTATCAGGGAATCCTCATGGCCCAGCAGGAACTCAACCGACTCGGGCTCACGGGGATCCATGATGCCGGCGTCGGCCGCGGCACCATCGACTTGTACGAGGACATGGCGGCCGGCGGAGAGTGGACCGTGCGGAATTACGTGATGGTCTCCCCGGATGATCTCGACTATTACGTGGCCATCGGGCCGAGGGCCGACATCGGCGGAGACGACTTCCTGGCGGTGCGCGCCGTCAAGGTGTCCGTCGACGGCGCCCTCGGTTCGCGCGGCGCGGCGTTACTGGAGCCCTACACGGACGAGCCGGGCAACTCCGGCCTAATCACCGTTTCCGCAGAACAAGTCCTTCCAGTGGCGTTGAAGGCCCTTAGAAACGGATTCCAGCTCAACGTCCACGCGATTGGCGACGCCGCCAACCGCATGGTGCTCGACGTGTTCGAGGAGGCACTGGAGACCGTCCCGGTGGCCGACCACCGTTTCCGTATCGAGCACGCCCAGATCTTGCACCGGCAGGACATCCCCCGCTTCGCCGAGCTCGGCGTAATCCCCTCGATGCAGGCGATCCACCAGTCGTCCGACATGGCATGGGCCGAGAATCGGCTCGGGTGGACACGCATCCAGGGCGCCTACGCCTGGCGATCGTTGCTCGACACCGGAGTCATCATTGCGGGGGGCTCTGATTTTCCGGTGGAGTCCGCAGATCCGCTCTTGTCGTTCCACGCGGCCGTGACGCGGCAGGATGCGAACGGGTGGCCTGCGGGCGGGTGGCTCCCCGAGCAGCGCATGACACGTGACGAGGCTCTCAAGCACATGACCATCTGGGGGGCGAAGGCTGCGTTCATGGAGGATCGCGTCGGGTCGATCACCGCGGGCAAACTGGCGGATCTGGTGGTGTTGTCGCGTAACATCATGACGGGACCGCCCAGCGAGATTCTGAATACCGAAGTGCTCATGACGGTCGTCGGGGGTCGGGTCGTATACGAGCACGCGGAAGCTGACAAACCGCGGACGGACGACTGACGTGTCCGAGGGTCCGGACCAGGAGCTCACGCCGGAATTGGCGGCGCTCATCGAGCGATTCCGGTCGGGTCAGAGAGCCGCCCTGGCGCGCGGAATCTCTGAGGTGGAAAACGAGCGCCCCGGCTTCCAGGCTTTCATGAACGAGGTGCTGGCCGGGCATACCCGTGCGCGCAGGGTGGGACTCACAGGCCCGCCGGGGGCCGGAAAGTCGAGCCTCGTGGCTGCGCTCGCCACGCTCTGCCGGGCCATGGACGAGCGGGTCGGCATCGTGGCCGTCGATCCCACCTCTCCCTTTTCGGGCGGCGCGATGCTCGGGGACCGGATTCGCATGAACGACCTGGCCACGGATCCGGGCGTTTTTATTCGCTCCATGGCCACGCGGGGCTCGCTGGGTGGGCTCGCCACCACCACGAACGAGGTCATCGACCTCATGGACGCCTTCGGTCTGGCACGGTTGTTCGTTGAGACAGTGGGCGTGGGCCAGACCGAGCTGGAGATCACGGGTGCTGCCGATACCGTCGTGGTGGTGCTCGTTCCCGAGTCGGGCGACGCCATCCAGGCGATGAAGGCCGGCCTTATGGAGATCGCAGACGTGTTCGTCGTCAACAAGGCGGACCGCCCAGGGGCCGACCGGCTGGTCACGGAGATCGAGACGGCCCTCCATCTGCGTGCCGGGCGAGCGATGGGAAGCGTTCCTGCGCATCACGGCGTGGACCTGTCCGGGGGTGCTGCCCAGGCCTCGGCCGGGTCCGACGTGGAGGCGGGAGACGCGGGCTGGAAGATCCCCGTGCTCACCTCGGTTGCACTTTCCGGTGAGGGGGTGGACACACTCCTGGAGACACTGGATCGGCACCGCGACTTCTTGGATCAGAGTGGGGAACTGGTTCAGCGGAGGCGGCAGCGAGCCGCTAGGAGGATCCGAGCGGTGGTACGGCGCGAGCTGGGAAGGCTGGTGTGGGCTCGGCCTCAGGCCGAGGCGATGCTCGCCGAAGGCCTCGATCGCATTGAGCGGGGAGAAGCGACGCCATACTCGATTTCGCGTGGCGTGATCGAGGATCTGATAGGGTCGTAGGCAGTCTGGCCTCGATAGTTCTCAGGGACTTTCGTGTACGTTTTGGGTACAGCCTCGGTAGGCCTTTTGCGAAGGAAGTGATCTATGTCGACGGTCGAACGGGACGTGTCGGGTCCCTCCGGGGTCGTCGGGCGGTTGGCGGAGGCCGAGGAGGAACTCCAACGCATTCGCGAGCAGCTCGCCGAGTGGGAGCAGTCCTACGCCAACGCGGCTGAGCGAGACGCGCTCTTCAGCACCGTGTCCGGACATGAGGTCAAGCCGCTGTACTCACCGCTGGATCGGTCGGACAGCGCGCCTTACGAGGAGGCGCTTGGAGTCCCCGGGAGCTTTCCGTTCACACGCGGTCCGTACGCCACGATGTACAGGACCCGCCTGTGGACCATGCGGCAGTTCGCCGGCTTCGCCACCGCGGAAGAGACGAACGAACGCTATAAGTATCTGCTCGCCCACGGGCAGACCGGCCTATCGGTCGCATTCGACTTCCCAACGCTCATGGGGTACGACAGCGATCATGAGAGATCACTGGGTGAGGTGGGTGTGTGCGGCGTGGCGATCTCGTCGGCCTCTGACATGGAGCGACTCTTCGAGGGCATCCCGCTGGACCAGGTCTCGGTTTCCATGACGATCAACGGGCCGGCCATCATACTGTTCTGCTTCTACGTGGTAGCGGCCGAGCGGCAGGGAGTGAGCGCCGAGCAGCTCCGCGGTACGGTCCAGAACGACATCCTCAAGGAGTATCAGGCCCAGCACGCTTGGATCTTCCCGCCCGAACCCGCGCTTCGCTTGATCGTGGACATGTTCGAGTGGTGCGCCGACAATGCCCCCAAGTACAACCCGATCTCGATCTCTGGATACCACATCAGGGAGGCGGGGGCGACGGCGGGGCAGGAGCTGGCATTCACGCTCAGGAACGGGTTCGAGTATGTGGAACGGGGGATCGAGCGCGGGCTGGACGTGGACCACTTCGCGCCACGCTTATCGTTCTTCTTCGACGTCCACAACGACTTCTTCGAGGAAATTGCCAAGTTCAGGGCGGCACGGCGTATCTGGGCGAAGAGGATGAAGGAGCGGTACGGGGCGAAGAACCCCGATTCGTGGCGCCTCCGCACGCACGCGCAGACCGCCGGGGTTACGCTGACCGCACAGCAGCCGGTGAACAACGTGGTCCGGGTGGCCTATCAGGCCATGGCGGCGGTTCTTGGCGGCACGCAGTCGCTGCACACCAACTCCTTGGACGAGACCCTGGCTCTTCCCACCGAGGAGGCGGCGAGGATCGCTCTGAGGACGCAGCAAGTGCTGGCCTTCGAGAGCGGTGTACCCAACGCCATCGACCCCCTGGCGGGCTCGTTCTACGTGGAATCCCTCACCGACGCCCTAGAGGCCGAAGCCGAGGACATCTTTCGTCGCATCGACGAGGTCGGGGGCGTCGTGCCCGGCATCGACACGGGGTGGTTCCAACGCGAGATCGGCGCGTCGGCTCTACGGCAGCAGGCAGAGATCGATTCCGGTCGCCGGGTCGTGGTGGGCCTGAACCACTTTACCGAAGGCTCCGAAAAGATCGAGATCGATACGCTGCGTATCGATCCGAAGGTGGAGGAACGTCAGCGTGCGCGGATGACCCGTCTCCGCGAGGAGAGAGACGAGAAAGCCGTGGAGCACACGCTCGCGGTGTTGACCGAGGCCTGTGGCGAAGGTACCAACGTGTTGGCACCGATGCTCGAGTGTGCGCGCGCTAACTGCACGCTATTCGAGATGCGGGCGGCGATGGAAACCGTATTCGGGGCTTACAAAGAGCCCGTCATGTTCTAACGGGGGGCTTTAGATCTGCTCTATTGAATAGCTGATCCGCCAGTTGCTCATGTTCTCGGGATCGGCGGAGCCCTCGTCCGCTGGCTCGTAGAGGCCGAGCCACTCGCTCACGGGTCCGCGAAACTCACGGCGGTAATGGTCCAGTTCGTCGTTGGCGGTCAAGAGGTCGATCTCCTCACCAAACAGTTCCACGAGAAGGTGATCGGTCACCTCTCCCTCGAACAACACCTTGTTGAGCGTCACGAAATTCCAACCAGGTTTGTCCGAGAGCGAGTAGTGTCCCTCTTCGGGAAAGCGTGTCTCGGCGACGAACCCTCCCTCGTTCTCGCTCGAAATCTTCGACCGAAAACGAAACTCGCCGGTCTCCTTGAAGAACGGCTCGAGCTTGTCGAGGATCTTGATCCACTTGAGGGTCACGCGGATCCGATCAGCCATCAATCCACTCCTTGCTTTCAACAGAACTCGCTCACTGCGGACGTTCCCCATGAGAAGGGGCCCGTGGGCGACACGCGATGTTATGTCGCCCGTGGGCATTTGTCCAGACGTTCACGGGGCCGTATGCCCCCACCCGTTGCGCACGGCTTAGCCACCTCTGGCCGACGACGGTCGAACCGTACAGCGGGTTCGGCAAAGCGGACCCTCCAGATCGTCACCGGCGAAGCTGCAGGACGTCTGGCAGTGAGCTAGATTGCCCTCATGGATACGGCACGCAATTGGATGGGCGTCTTGCTGGTAGTCTCGCTCCCTCCCGCATTGGCATACTGGTACGTGGCGCATCCGTTCGCCTCGTTCTGGCGGCGGCTGGGCGCTCGTCGGGCTCTCACCATTCTTCTGACCGGGCTCGCCTTGGGCCTGTGGGGGATGTGGCTGGTTCGGGAATGGGCACTCGGAACCGATCTGGGCACCAACTTCGCTCTCGTGGGGCCGGCAGCCCTGA
This sequence comes from Gemmatimonadota bacterium, assembly GCA_036986155.1. GTDB lineage: Bacteria > Gemmatimonadota > Gemmatimonadetes > Longimicrobiales > Gaopeijiaceae > JACZXQ01. The sequence goes on from BTRA01000022.1 coordinate 11,024, forward strand.
TGTACTCCATCTCGATTGTCCTTGAGACCAAGATACGTAAACACTTGAAATTGAATACGTTAGTGGGCCTACCGGAGTTTTCCCAGGCTGACAAGAAGGGACAGGTCTTGAGCCAGGGCATCTACGGGAGGATCCGGCATCCGCGGTATGTCACGATAGTCATCGGAGTCTTTGGTTGGGCCCTCTTCGTCAACTATGTGGGTGTCTACGTCTTGGCGATTCTCACGGTGCCAGGCCTCTATTTGGTGGCAGTGCTCGAAGAGCGTGAACTGCTGGAGCGATTCGGAGACGAGTACGCGCGCTATAGCGAGCGGGTCCCGCGGTTCGTGCCTCGGCTCGGGGATCGCTGAACTGGGATCGCACACCCGCCGCCCCCGGGGTATGTGTCTTCGGACAAATCGCCCTAGATTCAATCGCTTTGAGCGCGGTTTCGCGCGAGACGCGCAGACACTCATGAAGGACGGGCCATGACTGATGAGGGTCGCAAGATCCGTGTGCTGGTGGCCAAACCCGGGCTGGACGGGCATGACCGTGGAGCCAAGGTGATCGCGGCTTCGTTCCGTGACGCGGGCTTCGAAGTCATCTACACGGGGCTGCACCAGACGCCGGAGATGATCGTGAGTGCCGCCGTCCAGGAGGACGTGGACGTGGTGGCGATGTCGGTGCTCTCCGGGGCTCACATGACGCTGTTTCCTCGTGTCTTGGACCTTCTCGAAGAGGAGGGCGTCGAGAACGTCTTGCTCACGGGCGGGGGCATCATCCCCGAGGACGACATCACGGCCCTGAAGGAGCTCGGCATCGGCCAATTGTTTGGGCCTGGAACGCCGACGTCCGAGGCGGTGAGTTACATCCGGGATTGGTTCGCCTCCCGAGCAGAGCGGGTCTAGAGGGCGATGACCGACACGCCAGAGCTTGGAACTGCCGTCGACGAGACTCGACTCCGGCGGCTTTCGAGGGAGCTCGAGGAGCTCCGCACCCGGCTTCGTATGGGTGGTGGACGCGACCGGGTACAACGCCAGCATGATCAAGGCAAGCTCACGGCGCGCGAGCGGGTGGAGCGACTCGTAGACCCTGGCGCCACTTGGTTCGAGGTGGGCCTCCTGGTGGCCTACGACCTGTATGAGGGTGGCGCGCCGGGCGCGGGCGTGGTCACGGGAGTGGGGTGCGTTGCGGGGCGCGAGGTAGTAGTGGTGGCCAACGACGCCACCGTGAAGGCGGGCTCATGGTGGCCCGAGACCATCAAGAAGATTCTGCGGGCCCAGGAGATCGCGATGCGGTGCCGCATCCCGATCCTGTACCTGGTAGACTCGGCGGGCGTGAACCTCCCTTATCAGGGCGGCGTTTTTCCGGGCCAGTACGGCGCGGCACGCATCTTCTACTACAACTCGATCATGAGGCGCTACCTGGGCATTCCGCAGCTCGCGGCGGTCATGGGCCCGTGCATCGCGGGGGGTGCGTACCTGCCCGCCTTGTCCGACGTGATCCTCATGGTCGAGGGCACGAGCTTCATGGGTTTGGGCGGGCCGAACCTCGTGAAAGGTGCCACCGGGCAGACCGTGGGCGCCGAGGAGCTCGGCGGGGCTCGCGTGCACACAGAGGTGAGTGGGGTCGCGCACTACATGGTCCCGGACGACGAGGCGTGCCTGGACAAGCTCCGCGAGTTGGTGCGAGAGCTACCGGCGTCGGAATCGCTCGCCCAGGATGGGTCTTCGGGCACGGCGCGGCCGGCCGAGGACCTCTACGACATCTTTCCGGACGATCATCGCCAGCCCTATGACATGCACGAGGTGCTGGACTGCATTTTGGACGAAGGCGGACTGGACGAGTTCCAGCCCGAGCACGCGGCCGAGATGATCTGCGGGACGGGGTTCCTGGCGGGCATGCCCGTGGGCGTCATCGCCAATGCGCGCCGAATGGTGAAGGACTCCCGCGAAGGGCCGCCCCGTTTCGGCGGGATCGTGTACACGGAGAGCGCCGAGAAGGTGGCTTACTTCATCGAGACCATGAACCGCCACAGGACGCCCTTGTTGTTCATACAGGACGTCTCCGGGTTCATGGTGGGGCCGGCGGCGGAGCATTCGGGCATCATTCGCGCGGGAGCGCACTTCGTGGAAGCGATGGCTACGGCCACGGTGCCCAAGCTGGTCCTCACCTTGAACCACGCCTCGGGCGCCGGCTATTACGCTATGGCTGGGCAGGGCTTCGATCCCGACTTCATCCTGTCGCTTCCGACAGGGCGGATGGGCGTGATGGAGGGTGACAGCGCGGTGATGGCGCTGTTCAGTGCCCAGCTCGACGAGCTGAAGGCGGAGGGATCGGTTCCGGATGAGGACCTGACCACCCGCATGGACGAGGTGCGGGACGACTACGACCAACAACTGGACGCCCGTTTCGCGGGGGCGAGAGGCTTTGTGGACGAGATCGTGCTGCCGGAGGAGCTGAGGCCGGCTCTGGAGTTACTGCTGCGGGCGGCGGCCAACAATCCGGGGCCGCATTTGGGAGCCTTCACCCTGCCGGACCATGGCTGAGGCGCACATCGTGCGAATCGCCAGCGGCCAGGGGTTCTGGGGCGACGACCTCGAGGCTCCGGTCCGCCAGGTCGAGCAGGGACCCATCGACTACCTGATGCTCGATTACCTCGCCGAAGTCACCATGTCGATCATGCAGAAGCAGCGCGCCCGAGACCCCGGAGCGGGCTTTGCTCGCGACTTCGTGCCACTCATGGCGCGGCTTTTCCCGCGGCTCGTCGAGCGGAATATCCGCATCGTCACGAACGCGGGGGGTGTGAACCCTCGGGGGTGCGCCGAGGCGGTCGTCGAGGCCGGGAGGACCGCCGGAGTCTCCGGCCGAGCGTCGGTAGGCATGGTCACGGGCGACGACCTCATGGACCGCCTCGATTCGCTGCTGTCCGAGGGACACGAACTCCGCAACATGGACACGGACGAGCCTCTCTCGACCATCCGGGACCGGGTGCAGAGCGCGAACGCCTACATCGGGGCCGCGCCGATCTTGGAGGCACTCGAGCACGGCGCGGATGTCATCGTAACCGGGCGCTCCACCGACACAGCGCTCACGTATGCACCGATGATGCATGAGTTCGGCTGGTCCGCCGCCGACCACGATCGGGTGGCGGCAGGGGTGGTGGCGGGCCACATCAACGAATGTGGCGCTCAGTGCACGGGTGGTAATTGCATGATCGACTGGTGGACGGTGCCCGACCTCGACCGCGTGGGCTTTCCGATCATCGAGGCTCACGCCGACGGCGAGTTCGTGGTGACCAAACACGACGGCACGGGTGGCCGGATCACACGCGCCACGGTCTCCGAGCAGATCGTATACGAAATGGGCGACCCCACGAACTACATCACCCCCGACGTCATCGCCGACTTCACGACCATCCAACTCACCGACGAAGGCGACGACCGCGTACGTGTACATGGAGTTCGCGGGCAGCCGGCCACCGACTTCCTCAAGGTCTCGATCGCCTACAGTGATGGCTACAAGGCGGTGGGCACGCTCACCTACGCGTGGCCGGACGCCGCGGCGAAGGCCAACCGGGCGGCGCAGGTGCTCCGGGAGCGCCTCGATCGCCTGGGGCTGGAGTTCGACGAGATACGCAGCGAGTTGGTGGGATGGGATTCGACTCACGGCTTCCTGGTGGGCGAGCCTCCGGCGGACCTTCCGGAGGTTCAGCTCCGAATCGGCGTGCGAGGCCATGATCGGGCGGCAGTGGAGCGCTTCACTCGCGAGGTCGCGCCCCTGATTCTCACCGGACCCCCGAGCGTGACCGGCTTTGCCGGCGGACGGCCCCGCACGCAGGAGATCATGGCCTATTGGCCGGCACTCATTCGGCGGGAGGCCGTGGAGCCCGGCCTGTCCGTGGAGGTGTTGCCTGTATGACGTTGATTCCTCTGGTCGATCTCGCGCATGCCCGATCGGGCGACAAGGGTGATACCGCGAACGTGGGCATCATCGTGTACGAAGCGGAGCACTACGACCTGGTGCGTGAGGTCCTCACGGTAGAGCGGGTGAAGGAGCACTTCGGCGAGTTGGTCAAAGGCTCGGTCGAGCGCTTCGAACTCCCCAATCTGCACGCCCTCAACTTCCTGCTGCACGAGGCACTCGACGGCGGTGGCACGGTTTCGCTGATGAACGACGCCCAAGGCAAGGTGTTCAGCACTGCGTTGCTTCGAATGGAGATCGACGTTCCCGACGATGTCGCCGACAGGATGCGAGGGAGAGGACGGGCTCCATGAGTGGCACCGTCCTCGAGTACTCGGTGGACGAGCGTGTCGCCACGCTCCTGCTCAACCGCCCCGACAAGCGTAACGCGCTCAGCGGCGAGTTGATCGACGCCCTCGGGGACGGGCTCGGCCGAGCGGAAAGGGACGCCTCGGTGCGTGTCGTCCTGATTCGGGGCGCCGGGAAGGACTTCTGTTCGGGCGCCGACCTCGAGGAGTTGGAACGCAGCGCGGAGATGGGTCACGAGGAGAGCGTTCGCGAGGCGACACGCTTGGGAGACCTGTTCGTCAATATGCGGCGGCACGGGCGTCCCATTGTGGCCGCCGTGCATGGTCGTGCACTTGCCGGCGGGGCGGGCTTGGCCACCGCGTGCGATCTCGTGCTGGCCTCCGAAGACGCCGAGTTCGGATATCCGGAGGTCCACCTGGGGTTCGTGCCGGCGATGGTCATGACCATTCTGCGGCGTAAAGTGCCGGAGGCCCTGGCCTTCGAGCTGGTCACACGGGGCGATCGTATCTCGGCCGGCCGCGCCGCGGAGATTGGGCTTGTGAACCGCGTATTCCCGACCGAAGGCTTTGATGAGGCCGTGCACGAATACGTCATGGAGTTGGCTTCTCGTCCACCCTCGTCCGTGGCGCTGTCGAAGGAGCTGCTCTATGCAATCGACGGGGTGGGTTTCGAGGACGGCATCTCGATGGGTGCCGAAGTGAACGCCGTGGCACGCCAGACGGAAGAGTGTCGCGAAGGCGTGCGCCGGTTTCTGGATCGCGCGAAGTAGGGTCGGCGTGACCACCAGCCCCAAGCATCTAGACTGGAAGGTCCACCTGTTCATGGCCGGGAGCGCTCTCGTCCTGGCCGGGATCTACTTCGACAACGCCTGGGTGATGTGGGGTGCCCTCGTATTGCTGGCGGCGGCGTTCGGTTTGCGGTTTCTGCCGGGTGCCGATGCCGCGCCCCAACAGGACGTCGAGCTCAGCACCGATGACGACAGCGGTACGTGAGGCGGTCCTCAGGGGGATCAATTGGCCTTCATCTTCGAGGTGAATCAGATGCGTAGTTTTGGAATAGGCAGGGCCGCCGCTCTGGGGCTGTTGGCCAGCCTCGCGTTCGCATCGGGCTCGGTCCAGGCCCAGACCGCGTCGATCCTGACGCTGCTCGAAGTCGAGGGCCAACTCGAGATGGGAGGCGAGGCCCAGGGCACGTTATCCAGTTCGGACATGGTCTCCACCAACGACAATCATCTCGACGCATGGTCCCTGGAGGGACGGGCCGGCGACAACGTGGTGATCGATCTCGTCTCCGACGGATTCGACCCATACCTGTATGTTGTCGGACCGGGCTTGGGTGGAACTCTCGCGGACGACGACTCGGGAGCGGGGTGCAATGCCCGCATCGCCTTCACGTTCCTCGAGAACGGCACGTTCTCGGTGGTGGCGAGCTCCAGTGGACCCCGGCAGACGGGAGTGTACAGCCTGCGGGTGTCTACCGGCTCTCCCGAGCCGGCATATTCCTGTGGTGGAGTGAATCCCTTGACCCTCGCATCGCTCCCGACGGTGGGACGGACGCTAGGATTGGGCGACGTGGTGTTTGGGCAGGTCACGCTGGGCGTCGACATGATCGACGACAACCGTGCGGCCCAGGCTTGGACGATCGAGGGGCGAATCGGCGAGAGTGCGACCATCACCCTCGAATCGGATGCGTTCGACGCATACCTGTTCGTGCTCGGGCCCGGTATCGACGAACCGATGGCTGACGACGACAGTGGAGGCTCCGGCAATTCCCAGTTGACGGTTCGCTTCCCGGCCGATGGCCCATATACGGTGGTGGCCACGGTCCTCAGTACCGGCTCGGGGCCGTATGTCCTCCGCGTGGCGGAGCCGCTCAGTCTGAACAACCTGGACGCGGCGGGCCGTGTGATGATGGTCGGTGGTGAGGGCGTGGGAACCCTCTCGGGAGAGGACCCCGTCATGGTCGACGGTCGTCGCGCTCAGGCATGGGCCGTCGAGGGGGTGTCCGGTCAAAGGGTCGCCATCGAGCTGACGTCGGACGATTTCGACAGCTTCCTATACTTGGTGGGACCCGGTATCGGCGAACCTCTGTCGGACGACGACGGTGCGGGTGGGCTGAACTCACGCATCACCCATACCTTCCGGGAATCCGGAACCTACCTGATTATCGTGAGCGCGCTCGGAACGGATGCGATGGGCGACTTCAGGCTGAAGGTGTCGGAGCGGTAGCAGGCGCCCTTCCGACCTCGCCATGGAATCGCCCCTCAGGCGGTTGCAGCGTGTGCGATGCCACCGGACATCGCCCAAGCCCGCCACCTTCTCGAGGAGCGCTTCGGCTACCCCGACTTTCGCCCCGGCCAGGAAACCCTGGTCCGGGCCGCGCTCGAGGGCCGTGACGCATTGGGGGTGCTCCCTACGGGAGGTGGCAAGAGCATCTGTTACCAACTTCCAGCGCTACTCCTTCCGGGGCTGACGCTGGTCCTCAGTCCGCTGATCTCGCTCATGGAAGACCAAGCACGCCGGGCCGAGGAGGCGGGCATCCGCGCGGCATTCCTGAACTCCGCGCAAGGAGCCCCCGCCCGGCAGAGGGTGCTGAAGGATATCGCACACGGCCGCCTTCAACTCGTGCTGGTGGCGCCCGAGCGCCTTGCCGTATGCGCCTTTCGCGAGGCGCTGGTCCGCTGCCATGTCTCCCTCATTGCTGTGGACGAAGCACATTGTATTTCCGAATGGGGCCACGACTTTCGGCCCCACTACCGGCGGATCGGCCGGGTCCGGGAATGGGTGGACGCGCCGGTCATGGCGCTCACCGCCACCGCAACGCCCCGCGTCCGCGAGGACATCACGACCTCGATCGGTCTCCGGAGGCCCGAACGGGTGGTCGGAAGCTTCGACAGGCCCAACCTCTCGTGGCACGTGGTGCCGGCTGAGGACCACACGGCCAAGGTGCGCCTGATTCGTCAATTGGTCCGCCAGCGTCAGGAACCTGCGATCGTCTACGCGCCCACGCGCCGTACCACGGACGCCGTCCGCCGGAGCCTCGCCGGGTTGGGCATCCCCGCCGCTGCCTACCACGCCGGATTGGCCGCCGAAGAGCGGAGCCGCGTCCAGGGGGCGTTCATGGACGGCCAGATCCGGGTGGTGGTGGCGACAAGCGCGTTCGGCATGGGGGTGGACAAGGCGGATGTGCGCACGGTGATCCACTACCAGCTTCCAGGCACGATCGAGTCGTACTATCAGGAGGCGGGCAGAGGAGGGCGCGACGGGGCTCCCGCCGCCTGCGTGGCCCTCCACGGCAGGCGGGACGCCGGCCTATTGCGTTCGTTCGTCGACCGTTCGCGCCCGGACCGCCGGGTGCTCGAGCGCGTGCACCGAGCCCTCACCCGCGAAGTCGGCGCGGGCGAACGGAGGCGGGTACCGGTATCGACCCTGCTGAGCGTCACCCGGCGCGGCAGATCGCAGGTCACCGACGAAGACACACTACGGGCCGCGATCCTTTCGCTGGCGCGATCCGGGGCGATCCGGATTTACGGGGATGTGGCACGGGAGGGAACCATGGCACCCATAGAAGGGTTTTCTACGCTCGACCTGGGCGTTCGCCGGGGCGCGCCGGACTTGGATCCGGCCCTTCGGCTTCGACGAGCCGCACTGGAAGGGCTCGCGGCGGTCCAGGCGTACGCCGGACGCGGGGGGTGCAGGCGGAGTCGGCTTCTCGCATATTTCGGTGAGACCGGCGCGACCAGAGCGATACGCTGCGGCGCCTGCGACGTCTGTCTCGAGGCTGGCGGCGAGCACCCCATACAAAAAAAGGCCTGATGGACCGTTACCTGAACGACGCACACGTCGCCCTCGTAAGGCGCGTCCGCGATTTCGCGCGAGAGGCGATCGTTCCCATAGCCCGAGAACTCGACGAGAGTTGTGAGTTTCCGTGGGAGACCGTCAAGACGATGGGCGAGATGGGCCTGCTCGGCGTTCCGGTGCCCAAGGGGCTCGGCGGCATGGGTCTCGACTACCTGAGCTACATCCTGGTCGTGGAGGAGGTCGCGAAATACGACGCCAGCCATGCCATCACCATCTCGGCCCACACCACGCTAGGAACGTCGCCGATCCTTACGTTCGGCACGCCGGAGCAGAAGGAGCGCTACGTACCACCCCTGGCCAGCGGAAAGGTGCTGGGCGGGTTCGGGCTTACGGAGCCCGAGGCAGGATCGGATTCTGGCGGGACCCGTACTCGGGCAGTGCGGGAGAACGGTGGATACCGCCTGAACGGGTCCAAGATCTTCATCACACATGCGGGCGTAGGTGAGATCTTCACGGTCACCGCGATAACGGATCCCGACGCGGGCTCGCGCGGCATCACCAGCTTCGTCGTGTGCAAGCCGACGGTGGATATGGAAAAGGCCGACTCCCTCGGATTCGGCCACGACGACAGCCTGGATTTCGTCGAGGGGGTCAGCGCAGGTAAGAAGGAAGACAAGATGGGATGGAGGGCGTCGGACACCAGGGAGCTACTCCTGGACGACGCCCTGGTCCCGACGGGAAGTCGATTGGGCGAGGAGGGTGAAGGCTTCAGCAACTTCATGCAGACCCTCGATGCCGGTCGCATCGGTGTGGCTGCGCTATCCCTCGGTCTAGCGGAGGGCGCGTTCGATACCGCGATTCAGTATGCTAACGAGCGCCAGCAGTTCGGAAAGAAGATCTGGGACTTCCAGGCAGTCCAGTTCGGATTGGCCGATATGGCCACCGACATTGAAGCAGGAAAGCATCTCACCTATCACGCAGCCTGGCTCAAGGACCAGGGCAGGCCTTTCTCCAAGGCGGCCGCGATGGCTAAGCTGTTTTGCTCCGAGCTCGCCATGCGGGCCACTCAGAAGGCGATTCAGATCCTAGGAGGAGCGGGCTACACCAGTGAGTATCCCGTCGAGCGAATGATGCGCGACGCCAAGGTGTGTGAGATTGGTGAGGGCACGAACGAAATCCAGCGTCTGGTCATAGGCCGCCAACTCATCAAGGAGTTGGCCTGTGAGGAGACGCTGGCATGACACTAAAGGTTTCTCGGGCCGAATAGGACGCGACATCACGCTCCGGGGGTGGCCGGATTCCGTCAGATGCCAGCAGCTACGGATGGCATGGGCGGAGCCGGGGCTCACCGAAGAGTTGACACCGCGCGGTGGCGCCGAGAACGAGAATACGGAGTAAAAGCTTTGAAGAGGGATATTTTGATAACCGCCACCCGGCACGAATCCTGGGTGGCGATGGTGGAAGACAAGCAGCTCGTAGAGATCATGTTCGACCGCCCCGATCAGGGGCGCATTGTCGGGGATATCTTCCTCGGCCGAGTCGAGGCGGTCCTGCCCGGCATTCAAGCGGCATTCGTGGACATTGGGACGGAAAAGGCGGGCTTTCTGCACGTCTCCGATCTCGAGCACGAAGACGACGAAGACGAGAACGGCGGCCGTAATCGCAGATCGCGGAAGTATCCGCCCATCCAGGAGCTGATAAGAAAGGGTCAGGAGATCATCGTTCAGGCCACGAAGGAGCCCATCGGCACGAAGGGTTCCCGCCTGACCGCACAGATTTCGCTTCCCGGACGCTTCCTCGTCTACATGCCGGGTGCCTCCCGCGTGGGGGTGAGTCGCAAGATCGAACAGCGTGACGAACGCGCCCGCCTGAAGAAGCTCGGCAAGAGCATTCTTCCGGAGAACGCGGGTGGAATCATCGTGCGAACAGTCGGTGAGGAGTTGACCAAGGCGACCTTCGAGAGGGAGTTCAAGCGCCTGAGGGCGACGTGGAAAAAGATCAAGGCGCGTGCCGACTCGTCCAAGGCACCGGCTACGGTGCACCGTGAGGCCAAGCTTATCAGCGGCGTGATCCGCGACCTGTTCAGCGACAAGTTCGGCTCCGTGATCGTAGACAGCAGGGACGTCTACAGCGAGATCCTCCAGTACGTGAAGAACGTGGATCCCGAACTCAAGGAACGCGTCCGCTTCCATGACGATCCGGTGCCGCTCTTCGATAAGTACGGGATTGGAGAGGAGGTCCAACGTACGTTCGACCGAAGGGTGGACCTCCCCTCTGGCGGCCACATTGTAATCGAGCCGACCGAGGCGCTGGTCTCGATCGATGTGAATACGGGGCGCTACACGGGCAAGAGGGATGCTGAGAGCACAATCCTCAAGGTGAACATGGATGCGGCGCGGGAGATCGCGAAGCAGTTGAGGCTGAGGGACGTCGGGGGCATTATCGTCTGCGACTTCATCGACATGGAGTCTCAGCAGAATCGCGACATGGTGCTCCAGGAGCTGAGGTCGCACCTCGGACGGGACAGAGCGAGGACCAAAGCTTTCGAGGTTTCAGGACTCGGCCTCGTGGAGATGACGCGCCAACGTGTACGGCCGTCTCTGTTCCAGTCACTCACGCTCATGTGTCCCACCTGCCGCGGCCGCGGCCGTATCCAGGCGCCGGCTACCGTCGTGCGCACGATCGAACGATCGCTAAAGCGCGCGGGCTCGAGCGGCTCGGAAAAGTCGATCTTGGTGAAGGTCCATCCGGAGGTGGCGCTGCGCATCATGGAAGAGGAGCCCGGATTCGTGCGTAGGATGTCGCGCTACACGAAGATCGAGGTAGACGTGAGGGACGACCCGCTCTTGGGGCAGGACGACTTCCGATTCCTTTCGGGCCCGGCCGAGACCGACGTCACCGCGAAGTATGCTGCGGCGTGACCATCCGCGGGTCGACTCGCTCGCCGCGCGTACCGGCGGGGTAAACGCTTCGGACTCCGAACGTCTTGACCAAAGCTCCGGCTTTTCTAGATTTGTCAGGCTATGCGGGTACTGTTTTCGATGTGATCGAGGCACACATGTACGCTCTATTTCGGACTGGTGGTAAGCAATTCCGGGCGGTGCCGGGAAGGAAGATCCGTATTCCTTCTTTAGACGCCGTACCGGGTGACACCGTCACGTTCGACGAGGTCTTACTCGCCTCCGACGGGAAGAGCGTCTCGGTCGGCCAGCCTCTCGTGGATGGCGCTTCGGTTACCGCCGAGGTGATCCAGCACGGGAGAGACAAGAAACTCGTGGTTTTCAAGCGCAAGCGCCGTAAGGGCTACCGCAAGAAGGCCGGGCATCGGCAAGGCTTCACGGAGGTCCGAGTCGATCAGATCGCGATCTGACGGAGTGACCGGCAAGCACAGGACGCACCGATGGCACATAAGAAGGGCGTAGGCTCCAGTAGGAACGGCCGCGACAGCAACCCCCAATACCTGGGCATCAAGCGCTATGGGGGTGAGTTCGTGACGGCTGGGAGCATTCTGATCAGGCAGCGCGGGACGCGTTTCCATCCCGGGTGGAACGTAGGCAAGGGCCGCGACGACACACTCTATGCTCGGGCCGACGGCTTCGTGCAATTCGAGCGAGTTCGCGGTCGAAAGGCGGTGTCGGTACACCCCGAATAGTTCCCGAGGAAAGGTTTCGACGGTCTGTCTCGTCATGCGGCGGGGCGGGCCGTTTTTTGTCGAGATGCATCTTTCCGTCCGAAAATCCGTAGGGCAGGATGATTACAGGATAGACAGAGACAAGGGATCCCATGGACTCCATGATGAACAATAGATTGCTGAGGGCAACGAAGCGGGCCCTCCAACCCGAAAATCTACTAGGTGGGCACCCGTTGCTGCGGGGCGGGGCGCTCATCTTCTCGGTCGTGTTCCTGTTCCTGGGCCTTGCCCTGGGAACGGCTGATGCGCGAGCGGGCTCCACGAACGATGCCGGTACCGCTTTGGCCGAAACGCGGGCGGAGCCGACCGCCTCGTTGGGTCTGCCGTTGCCGACGGAAGTCAACGAACGAGTCGAGTACTGGATGGAGCGGTTCTCGACCGACGAGCGCGTCGCGTTCGAGGGATTGTTGGCACGCGAAGGGCTCTACTCGGAAATGATCCGCACCAAGCTCGCAGAGCGAGGGATGCCGGAAGAGCTCATCTACCTGGCAATGATCGAATCAGGCTTCACGGCCGACGCACGCTCGCATGTCGCGGCGACGGGAATGTGGCAGTTCATGAGAGGAACGGCCAGGGCGTACGGACTTCGCGTGGACGCTTATGTGGACGAGCGGAGAGATCCGATTCGGGCCACCGACGCGGCGCTCGCCTATTTGGCCAGGCTCCATGAACGCTATGGGTCATGGTACCTCGCCGCGGCAGCCTACAATGCCGGCCCGAGCCGCGTCTCGCGTGCCCTCAGGCGGCACGCGTCGGCAAGCGAAGGGGACGAGGCGTTGTACTGGGAGATCGTCGACCATCTGCCTCGGGAGACCGCCAATTACGTGCCGCGCCTGCTCGCCGCTACTCGATTGGCGCGGTCTTCGGCGGCACGTGGTTTCGAGTTCGAGCCGGCCAGCCCTTACGCGTTCGACGTGGTCTGGGCTCCGGGCGGTACGGCACTCGCCACGGTGGCGGAAGGTTTGCAAATCGATGTGGCTGAGGTGCGGGGACTCAATCCGCACCTGATCAGGGGCATAACACCGCCGGGCGGTGCGTTCGCGCTGCGCGTGCCGGTGGGCACTGCCACCGCTGTGGTCGCGGCGCTCGGCCCAGCTCGGAGAGCGGACTAGCCCCTCTAGGGCGAGTCGTCCATGGTCGAGGGCTGGGGCGGAGGCCCCCATTCGGTCGTGCCCGCTTGAGCCGAGCGGGCCGACGCGATGACGCGCCAGACCACGTCGCGGGCGAGTTCTTCATCGATCCCCAATTCGCGCGCTCGCTCGGCAGCCCGTCTCACCACCGTGGCTTCCCTCGCGGGATCCATGACTGGCAGTCCGAGCGCCTCTTTGATGCGACCCGCTTCGAGCACGAGGTCTCGGCGCTCGCCAATCAGCCGGATCAACCGGTCGTCGAGCTCCGCGATGCGCTCTCGGACCTCGGTCAGGCGCTCCTGATCCGGTGCGCCGCTCGGCCCGGCGGGGCCGTGGGACTCAGGCATGGTGCGTCTCCGGTTGGGAAAAAGGTGCTGTGCGGCTCTCTACGAAGTGAGCCACGTGCTCCGTGTCCTGCGCGGGCGTGGCCAGGCTGACGGTGATCAACACGGGAATATGCACCATCAGCCCGAGAATCCCCTCGTGTAGGTCCAGCGGGCGCAACTCTCCGAAGATGTAGAAAAACACGGCCGTACCTGCACCCGCCAACAAGCCGGCGACCACGCCTGCGGTCGTCGCCCTGCGCCAATAGAGGGCGGCCAACACCGGCGGGGCGAGCTGCGAGATGATGCCATAGGAACCGAGTAACAGTTGAACCAGCGAACTCTCGGCGTCCAGCGCTTGCCAGTAGGCCACGAGGCCGACCACCACGATCAACACCTGCATCACGGTCCGCTGCCGCTCATCGCTGAGGTCCATGAACGGCCGCACACCGTCCTCGACCACCACCGACGCTGCTCCGTGGAGGAGCGCGTCTCCGGTCGACATGGACGCTGAGAGCGCGCCGGCGCAGAAGAGGCCCACGACCAGCGCCGGCAGCCCTGTGCTCAGCACCAAGAACGGAAGGATGAAGTCCGAGCTGGGAGGTGTCTCGGGGAACAGCACGCCCGCGAACCCGATCAGGAACACCGGTACCAGGAACAACTGGAAGGTCGGAAAGAGAATCACCGTCCGGCGGATGATATCGTCGTTGCGAGCCGTGAAGGCCTTCATGAACAGGTGAGGCCACATCTGGAGCCCGATGGCGCTCACCAGGATCGCCGTGCTGTATCCGCCCCACGTCCAAGGGTCGCCCGATGCCGTCAGGCCCGGCGGCGTAAGAAGCTCCGGACGGGCAGCGGCGATTTGCTCGAACATGGGCCCGATTCCGCCATAGAGTCGGAACGGGAGGTAGATGCCCAGCGCCCAGGCGATCGCCAGCATGAAGATCCCCTGGAACGTGTTCGTCCATCCCACCGCCACGACGCCGCTTCTCAAGACGTAGACGATTACGATGCCATAGGCGACACCGGCACCCACGGCCAAAGACACGTGACCGTCGGTAACCGCCTCGATCACGATCCCTGCGCCGCGCATCTGCAGGGTGATGTAGGGCACGAACGCCACAAGCGTGAGCGTCGCGATCGCCACCGAGAGAAACCGGGAAGGGAAGCGCCCCACGAGCAACTGGGCCTGCGTCACATACCCCATGCGTCGGCCAACCTGGGCGACCCTTGGGCCGATCCAGTACCAGGGTGCCATGCCAAGCACGCCGTAGCTCAGGATGTAGAAGGCCGCCGCCCCCCTGGAATAGGCCCATCCCGGTCCTCCCAGAAAGGCGAACGCCGAAAAGACGCTCGCGCCGGTCACGAAGTACATGACCAGAAGCCCGAATTCGCGGTCGCCGGCCACGAATCCGGCCACGCTTTTCGAGCTTCTACGTCCGGCTGCCAGGCCGATCCCCAGCGTGATAGCCAGATACACCACGATGACAGCGAGGATGAGCTGCCATCGCTCCATCAGCGGCGGTCCTCGGCGGCGAAGGCTCCGCGCACGCTCACTTCTTGCGTTCCCGGGCCTCGACCCTGTCGACGAGGTAAAGCAAAATACCGGTGAGAATCAGTAGGCCCGTCTGCCAGGCCATGATGAACGGCATGCCGAGGATGCGTGGCTCGACGCGATTGAATGGCAGGATGCCCGGCCAGGTGACCACAACCAAGAAGAAGAGGAGGAATGCGGCGGCCGCCCAGCGGGTCCGGCGGAGGCTCATGCGCTTCTATCTACCGGTGAACACAGGGTCCCGCTTCTCTACGAACGCCCGTACGCCCTCACGGGCGTCCTCGCTCGCGAAGGCGTCGAGGAAGAGTTGCTTCTCGAGGGCCAGTCCCTCGGCGAGGGGCATCTCCATGGACGCACGCACGGCACTCTTGGCGAGACGAAGCGCGAGTGGGCTCCACCGGGCCATACGGCCGGCCAACTCCCGTGCCTTCTCCAGGTGTCGGCCTTCGTCCACGAGGACTTCCACCAGCCCTATCCTGAATGCCTCCTCGGCGTCCACGTAGTCTCCGGTGAGCGCGATTAGCATCGCTTGGCCCGGTCCGACGAGGCGGGCCAGCCGCTGCGTACCGCCTGCGCCCGGAATGAGCCCGAGCCGAATCTCGGCCTGGCTGAACCGGGCTGTCCGGTCTGCCACGCGGATGTCGCAGCCCAACGCGAGTTCGCCGCCGCCGCCGAGGCAGTAGCCGTGGATGGCGGCGATGAGGGGTTTGGGGAAGTCGGCGACCGCCTCGTATACACGGCGGTGCCTGTATACCTCTTCCTGCTCCTCCGGTGTGCGGGCCGCGAATTCGGTGACGTCCGCACCCGCCACGAATGCCTTCTGGCCGGCACCGTGCAGGATCGCCACAGAAACGCTGTCGTCCGCGGCCAACTCATCCACCGCCGCCATGAGTTCGTGGCGAACGGCTTCGTTCAGAGCGTTCAGCTTTTCGGGGCGGTTGATCGTCAGGAGGCCGACGGGGCCATCGCGTTCGACAAGAACCAGATCGCTCACTCTTCCTCGTCCCAACGGTAGAAGCCCTCTCCGCTCTTTTGCCCGAGCTTACCCTCGGCGACCATTTTCTTGAGCAGCGCGGGCGGCCGAAATGCCTCGGATCCGAGCGTTCTGTGCAGATAGGCGGCAATGCGCAGGCGGACGTCGAGCCCCACCAGGTCCGTCAGCCGAAGCGGGCCCATGGGATGGCGGTAGCCCAGTTCCATCGCCTTGTCGATGTCTTCGGGACTGGCGACGCCGTCTTCCACCATTCGGATCGCCTCCATCCCCAATACGATGCCCAGCCTCGACGAAGCGAACCCCGGTGAGTCCTTGACGAGGATCGGTACCTTGCCCAACCCTTCGGAGAAGCGCATGGCCCGCTCCCGAGTCTCCTCCGATGTCTCCTCTCCCCATACGACCTCCACCAGTTTCATGATGTGCACGGGGTTGAAGAAGTGGAGGCCCACGAACCGCTCGGGTCGGTCGAGCACGGACGCCATCTCCGTGATGCTCAGGGACGACGTGTTGGACGCGATGAGGGTCTCGGGCGAGATCGCCTGCTCCATCTGCTTGAACAGGTTCTGCTTGACGTCCAGCATCTCGGGCACGGCCTCGATTACGATCTCGGCCTCGTGGACCGCACGGTCGAGGTCGGAGCTCAAGTGAATGCGGGCCACCGTGTCCTCGCACTCCTGTGGGGTCGCCTTCCCGAGCTCGACCGCTTTTTCGAGGTTCTCGCGGATGCGCAGGAGACCTCGCTCGACGGCCGACATGTCGACGTCGTACAAAGTGGTTCGATAGCCGGCCCTGGCGGCGATCTGGGCGATCCCGTGGCCCATGGTACCGGCTCCCAACACGGCCAGGCAATGGACGTCGTCGCTCATGAAGGTTCACCTCGCGTAACTACGGTCCCGATGCCCTGACCCACTCCGATGCACATCGTCGCAAGCCCGAGTTCGACATCGCGGCGCTCCATCTCGTGAACGAGTGTCGTGAGGATGCGGGCTCCCGAGCACCCTACTGGGTGGCCGAGGGCGATGGCGCCACCGTTCACGTTCACACGCTCGCCGTCGAGGCCCAGTTCCCGAACGCACGGGATGGCCTGGGCGGCGAAGGCCTCGTTGAGTTCTACCAGGTCCAGGTCCGCCGGCTCCATGCCCGCACGTTCGAGTGCCTTCCGAGAGGCCGGGACCGGGCCGATCCCCATGCGGTGCGGCTCGACGCCTGCGACTGCGGTGGACACGACGGTTGCCATCGCATGGAGTCCGAGAGCTTCCGCCCTTTCCGCTTCGATCACCAGCAACGCAGCGGCGCCGTCGTTGATCCCCGAGGCGTTGCCGGCCGTGACCGTACCGTCGGCTTTGAACACGGGCCGAAGCCCGGAGAGGCTCTCCGGGGTCGTCTCCGGCCGAGGATGTTCGTCCGTGTCTACGACGATGGTTTGGCCGCGGCGAACCGGCACGTTCACCGGCGCAATCTCGGCCACGAAGCGGTCGCCCTCCATCGCCGCAGCGGCGCGGCGCTGGCTCTCGAGCGCAAAGGCATCCTGTTCCTCGCGGGTCACGCCGAACTCCTCGGCAACGACTTCGGCGGTCTCCCCCAGGCCGATCGTCCACTGGCCGTCGAGTGCGGGATTGGTGAAGCGCCAACCGAGGACGGTATCGGCCACGGTGGGAGTGCCGCGAGCGAAGGCCCGGTCCGGCTTGAGCATCACGAACGGCGCCCGGCTCATGCTTTCCACTCCGCCGGCGATGAACACATCACCCTCGCCGGCCGCGACCGCGTGGCATGCCGAGTTCACAGACTGGAGCCCGGAACCACACAGTCGGTTGATAGTCTGCCCGGGCACGCTCACCGGTAGGCCGGCCAGCAGCAGCGCCATGCGTGCCACGTTGCGGTTGTCCTCGCCGGACTGGTTGGTGCATCCGAACAAGACGTCGTCGACGAGCGCCGGGTCGATGCCGGTGCGCTCGACCAGCGCCGTGATGACATGCGCCGCGAGATCATCGGGGCGCATGGACGAAAGGGCTCCGCCGTGCCGCCCGATCGGCGTTCTCACGGCGTCTACGATCACGGCGTGCCTCATGCGTCTATCGCCACCCAGACGCTCTTTACCTGGGTGTACTTTTGCAGGGCGGATTGGTAGCCGAGGTCGCGCCCAAAGCCGCTCTGCTTGTATCCGCCGAACGGAGACGCCGAGTCGTACTGGTTGTACGTATTGATCCACACCGTTCCCGCCTGGATCTCGGAGGCCAGGCGATGCGCCTTGCCGACGTCTCGAGTCCAGACTCCGGCCGCGAGGCCGTACACGGTGTCGTTAGCCTTGGCCACCGCATCGTCGAGGTCTGCGAACGGCATCACGGCCGCTACGGGACCGAAGATCTCCTCCTGTGCGATCGTCATGCTCGGCTCGACGTCCGCGAACACGGTGGCCGTCACGAAGTTGCCCTTGCCGTTCACGTCGGTTCGATCGCCTCCGGTGACCAGTCGGGCTCCCTCCGACCGTCCCTTTTCGATGTACCCCAGTACACGCTCCAGTTGAGCCTCGCTCACAATCGCGCCCAGGCGCGTCTTCGGGCCCATGGGGTCTCCCACGGTCATTCGTTCGGCGCGGGCCTGGAAGGCCTCCAGAAACTCGTCGTAGATGTCACTCTCGACCAGGACGCGCGAGCCCGCGGCGCACACCTCGCCCTTGCCGTAGAAGATGCCCGTGATGGCTCCCCTCACGGCCGCCTCCACGTCGGCGTCGGCCAATACGATGTTCGGCGATTTGCCACCCAACTCGAGCGAGACCTTCTTCAGTGTGTCGGCGGCTTCCCGCATGATGATCTTGCCCACCTCGGTCGAGCCCGTGAACGCGATCACGTCCACGCCAGGATGTCGAACGAGCGCGGCGCCCGCGGTCTCGCCGAATCCCGGCACCACGTTGAGGGCTCCCGGGGGGAGGCCCGCCTCGGCTGCAAGCTCTCCCAAGCGTAGGGCGGACAGTGGCGTTTCCTCAGCGGGCTTTAGTACCACCGCGTTTCCGCAGGCCAGGGCCGGAGCGACCTTCCACGCCGCCAGCGACAGCGGGAAGTTCCAGGGTACGATGCAGCCCACGACCCCCACCGGCTCTCTGAGCGTGTAGTTGAGGAAGGGCCCGCTCACGGGAATCGTGTCGCCCTGGATCTTGTCCGCCAGGCCCGCGTAATAGCGGAAATTCTCCACCACGCTCGGCAGGTCGACCTGCCGGGACTCGAAGATCGGCTTCCCGTTGTCACGCGTTTCGATTTCGGCCAACTCATCGGCATTGGCCTCGATCAAGTCCGCCAGGCTCCAAAGAATCTCGGCCCTCCGGTGGGGGTTGATTCGGCCCCACTCTTTGGAAGCGAGCGCCCCCCGGGCGGCCTCGACCGCCCGGTCTACGTCGGCCTCGTCAGCGGCCGCAACGTCCGCTAGTACCTCGCCCGTGGCCGGGTTCAGATCGGCGAACGTCGCCCCAGACGCGGCGTCCTGCCACTCATTGCCGATCCAAAGCCTGTTGCGAAACGCCTCGCTCATCTCAGGCACTACTTTCCCGTGAACTCGGGTTGGCGCTTCTCCAAGTAGGCGTCGAGGCCCTCTCGTGCGTCCTGGCTTTGGAAGAGCTGCTGCTGGAGTTCGCGCTCGAGAGTCAGGGAGGTCTCGAACGGAAGCTCTGCGCCGCTCTGCACCGAGCGCTTGATCAGTCCAACGGCCTTGGAGGCCTTGTTCGGTGTGGTGAACTGCCGGGCGTACTCCATGGCCTGGCTCATGAAATCCTCGTGACTCTCGGCCTCGATGACCTTGTTCACCATGCCGAGCGCCTCGGCCCGGTCGAATCCGAAGGTCTCGCCGGTCGCCATGAGTTCGATGGCGCGGGACTTCCCGACCAAGCGCGCCATGCGCTGCGTTCCGCCGGTTCCCGGCAGCACTCCAAGATTGACTTCGGGCAACCCGACCTTGCTTCCACCCGCCCGCGCGATGCGCAGATCGCAGGCCATGGCGATCTCCAGACCGCCGCCCACGGTGTGCCCGTTGAGCACCGCGATGGTCAGTTTGGGCGTCTGTTCGAGACGATTCAGCGTCTCGTTGGCGTGCAGGCAGAAGCAGTATTTGAACCCCGAAGTGACCTCCGAGAGCATCTGGATGTTCGCCCCGGCGCTGAAGAACTTTTCGCCCTGCCCTGTGAGCACGATCACCTGGGCGCTTTCATCCATGCGTGCCGTGAGGATGGCGCTGTCCAGCTGCCCCATCATCTCGTAGGTGTAGGTGTTGGCGGGCGGGTCATCGAGGGTGATCACAGCCACCCCGTCCTGTACTTCGTATCGAACCAGTGTCTTCTCCGACATGTGTTTTCCTTACCTGGGGTTCGTGTATTGGAACAGTCCCGACTTCATAGCACCAAGGAGCATATACCCGGCGGGTTCCATCGCTCGGGCCGCTCCATGTCTTCGTTTCACACGCCACGCCGCATCGAGGTCGCTTTGCGAT
>BTRA01000023.1:0-31165 GCA_036986155.1 Gemmatimonadota bacterium
GCCTGTCTGGTGGCCGCAATACCCGGATTCGCCAACGATGACGTGATCGCCGGGCTCATTTCACTCACTTTAGGCGTGATCTTCGTGTCGACCGTCTCCAGGGGACTCGAAGCGAGCAGGCTCCGAAAAGGCCGGGAGGCGTCTGAATCTCGACGGCTCTATTCACAGATCAAATACGGAGAGGCGCTCGGCGGAGTGATACTCCCCGAGGGAGTCGCGCCTTCGTTAGACGATGACACGTCGGACGAGCACCCGTCCGAGGGCACTTCCACCGAGGACCTCTCGGGCACTGGCGATCACACGCAGCGATCGCCGGGAGCCGAACCACCGAAAACCTAGTGGGCACCAACCACCATCCACCGGACGGCTCCATGCACCGATTGAATCGGCGGGAATTCGTGAGGAAAGCCGCGCTCGGCGCGGCCGGGACGGGAGCGTTGGCCTCTTGTTCGAGTGAGACCGGATCGGTGGGAACGACCGACCAGGGAATCCTCTCCGGTCCGGAGGTGCGCTGGCGCCTGGCGTCGAGCTTCCCGCCGAGCCTGGACATTCTGCACGGAGCAGCGATAGAGGTCGCAAATCGCGTGAGCGCCATGACCGGTGGCCGCTTCACCATCAGGGTCTTCGCGGCCGGAGAAATCGTGCCCGCGCTCGAGGTGATGGACGCAGTGATGCAGGGCACGGTCCAGGCCGGGTTCACGGGGGATTACTACTATATCGGCAAGAGCCCCGCTCTAGCGTTCGGCAGCTCCATCCCGTTCGGACTGACCACACGGCAGCAGCTCGCATGGCTCTACCAGGGGGGCGGCTTGGACCTGCTCCGTGAGGTGTACTCCGACTTTGGAATCATCAACTTCACCTGTGGCACCACGGGCGCGCAGTTCGGCGGATGGTTCCGTGAACCGGTCGGTTCGGTCGCGGACTTGAGGGGTCTGCGTATGCGCATCCCAGGGCTCGCCGGCGAAATCATGACTCGGCTGGGCGTTACCGTACAGGTACTTGCCGGCGCCGACATCTATCCCGCGCTCGAAAGAGGTGCGATAGACGCCACTGAATTCGTCGGCCCCTACGACGACGAGAAGCTCGGCTTCTACGCGATCGCGCCCAACTATTACATTCCCGGCTGGTGGGAACCTGGCCTGTCGGCCACTCTACAGGTTGGCCTCGACGCTTGGAACGACCTGCCGGAAACCTACCAACAGGTACTCGATGGCGCATGCCGCGAAACCACCCTCACGACGCTCGCACGGTACGACGCAGAGAACCCGAAGGCCCTCGCCCGACTGACGGGCGAGCGCGGTGTTACTCTGAGGGAGTTCTCCCCGGATATCATGGAAGCCGCGTGGCGCGAGTCGAACGCGTTCCTCGAAGAGCAAGCGGCAGACGACGACGCCTTCCGGAGAATCTACGAGCCGTGGAAGGAGTTCAGAGCGCTCAGCTTTCCGTACTTCGCCGGAAACGAGGCCGCATACGCAAACTTCGCGTTCGGGAAGATCGGGGGTTAGCGAGCGGGCCCCGGACCTAGTGCCCCTCGGTTAGGCTCCGGTAGACGCTTACGACGAAGCGCCCCGTCCACTGGTCCCCGCGGCTCGCCCAAGCCTCGTCGAAGTCAGCCGTCGGGTTCGACGCGACGACCTCTTGTTGTGACGCGCCATCGTTCACCATGGTGAGAACCCGGTCGCGCACCGTCATCAGCATGGTTCGATAGCTACGCAAGCCTATCACGTCGGTAACGGGCCCGTGGCCCGGGATGATCTTCGTGTTCGACGTGGCGAATGCGAGCACCGCCTCCGCCGACCGAATCATCCCGTTCACGTTGCCACCGGAGTCGACGTCGATAAACGGATAGAACCCGTTGAAGAACGTGTCGCCCATGTGCACCGCGTCGCCCTTTTGGAAGTGTACCACCGCGTCGCCATCGGTGTGAGCGTGTGCCACATGAAAGATGCGGATGTCTTCGCCGTTCCAATGGAACGTCATGGTTCGATCGAAAGTCACCACCGGCATGCCGGCCTCGGGCATCTGCGCGCTGCGCTCACCGACGAGATCACGGAACTCGGCCGGATTGAGGCGCTTGAAGACGTTGTCGTGGGCGACGATGAACGCCCCGCCTTCTCCGAAATTCTCGTTTCCCCCGGTATGGTCTCCATGCCAATGCGTGTTCAGCACCCAGCGCACGTCGCGATCAGTGAGTTCCGCGATGGCCATCTTGATCTTCTCGGTCAGCGGGGCAAACTGGTCGTCGATCACAAAGGGACCGTCCTCCCCGATGGAGAGGCCGATGTTGCCACCCGAGCCCATGAGGACGAACAGGCCCTCCGTCAGGCGCTCGGTCTGGATCTGGACGCCGGAAAAATCCCGCTGTGCGGCGAGCGGGGCGGTCAGGGCGCCTATCATCACAACGGCCAGCAGAAGACGGGGCACACGCGTGGTCATTTCAGAGCCTCCTCGGATGGGTCGTGCCGGAAGCCGGAGCAGCGGCGTCCGGGGCGGGCGCATCTTATGGAGAAGAGCCGCGTCGCGACAGATGGGAGCCAGGGAGCCCCGCTCTAGCTAACGCGCTGTCCAAAGGACGATTCCGGTCAACACCACTAACTGGATCGCGATGAACGGCACCACGCCGCGGTAGATGCGTGTCGTGGGGATCTCCTCCGGCGTCACACCACGCAGGTAGAAGAGCGAGAACCCAAACGGAGGCGTGAGAAAGGAGGTCTGAAGGTTCACGGCAAGGACGATGCCGAGCCATGTTAGGTCGATTCCCAAGATTACGGCCGGCGCCGTGATCAACGGAACGATGATGAACGCGATCTCGAAGAAGTCGATGAAGAACCCAAGAAAGAACACGAACGCGTTCACCACGAGCAAGAACCCGAGCCTGCCACCGGGGAGATTGCTAAGCGTAGTCGAGATCCAAAGGTCCCCCTCGAGTCCTCTGAATACCAGCGCGAACGCTGTGGACCCGATGAGCAGAAAGATCACCATGATCGTGAGGTCGGTGGTCGTGCTCATCGCCGCCTTGAGCGACTCCATGGTGAGCTGGCCGTTCATGGCCGCCAGCGCCATCGCGCCGACGGATCCGAGCGCACCCGCCTCGGTCGGAGTAGCCACCCCAGCGAAGATGCTCCCGAGGACCACCAGAATCAGTGCGAGCGGCGGCAGCAGTGAAAGGACGACACGGCGAGCCAGCGCCGAGCCACTGATCGCGCGAGCCTCGGCGGGCATGGCCGGCGCCACCGCGGGATGGAGCAATGCAACCATGGCGACGTAGCCCGCGTAGGCGCCTGTGAGGATCAGACCCGGGACCAGCGCGGCCCTGAAGAGAGCGCCGACGGAAACCCCCATTTGATCTCCGAGGACGATCAGAACCAGGCTCGGCGGAATGATCTGCCCCAGGGTGCCGGAGGCCGCGACCACGCCGAGCGTGAGCTTGTCCTCGTAGCCGTTTCTGAGCATCACCGGAACGGAGATCAGGCCCATAGCGGTGACCGAGGCACCCACGACGCCGGTCGCCGCCGCAAGGAGGGCGCCGACGAAGATCACTCCTATCGCCAAGCCGCCACTAAAGCGCCCGAACAGAATGCCGATCGTCTCGAGCAGGTCCTCGGCCAGACGCGACTTCTCGAGGATCGTGCCCAAGAAAATGAAGAAGGGCACCGCCAGGAGCGTGTAGTTCGACATCGTGCCGAACGTCCGTCCCGACATCGCCGTCATGAGGATCAGATCGAAGTCGCCGGTGAGCGTGCCGAGAAAGGCGAAGAGCAGCGCCGTGCCGCCGAGCGCAAACGCTACAGGGTAGCCCGTAAAGATAAGAAGGAGTGCGCCCCCGAACATCGCGGGCCCCCACAGGCCACTCATGGCTGGCCGCTCCCTCGAGCGCGACCCGTCCGGATGCGCTCTATTCCCTTGATGGTCTGGCTGACTCCCTGTAGGAAGAGTAGAAAAAAGGAGATCAGAATGAGCGTCTTGACTGGATATCGCGGCAAGCCGCCGGGATCGGGCGAGCCCTCGAGAACGACCCAGGAGTTCCGAACGGCCGGCCATGAGACCCAAAGCATCATGACGCAGAAGGGCAGTAAGAACAGGACAGAACCAGCAAGGTCGATCCACGCCCGACCGCGACCGGAAAGGCGCGAATAGAGCACGTCCACCCGCACATGCACATCCCTGTTGAGTCCGTATGCCGCCCCGAGCAAGAAAATCAGGGAGAACATGTACCACTGGAGATCGAGGTAGGCGTTGGAGCTCAGCGAGATCCCGGTGTATCTGGTCGCGTAACGGGCGAGCGCGTTGAATGCGCCCACCCCCACCATGAGGAGCACGAGCCACTGAATCGCCGCTCCGATTCGGTCGTTGGCCCGATCGATCGCGGCGGAAAGGCGCAGCAACCGCCTCATGGAAGTCTCATGCACTCACCCGTGACAAGGCATCGAATGGTCGGGGCTGCATTCTGACGCGGAGCTCGGCCTCGCGCAAACTCGGAGAGGAAAGGGGAGTCTCGCGTGGGGGAAACTAGAATCCTACGGTGCTCGAGACATCGGTCGGGAGGCGAGCGGGCCCGGGGGGAGCGACTACTTTTTCGAGTGAATGAAGTCCGTAAACCCCACGTCGTAGTCCGAGATGCCGTTCTGGCCGGTCATCCTCATGCGCTCCTCGAAGATCGGCTTCATCACCGCCCAGACCCCACGCTCATAGGCTGAGGGCGTCGGCCGGATGGCGTGGAACGCAGCGACCAACTCCTCGCGTAGGCCGGAGTGATCCGCCAACTCGTGGTAGCGATCCAGGTCCGCCTCCGCCAGCACGCGCAGATTGCGATGCACGCGTTCGCATTGGGCCGCTTGGACCAGAATGTTCTCCTCCGATTCAGCGAGCGCCATGTATGCCAGAGCCTGCGCCTCGAGTTCCTTGATGTAGCCCTTCCGGTGGCAGAACTCGTGGGCAATGATGTGCGGTTCGAACACGCCGGTGTCACGGAAGATCGTCACGTCGCCGGTGAGCATGTCGCACGCACCGAGAGCGAATGGGAAGATCACCTTGGTGATCGAGAAACTGCGGATTTCGGAGCTGGTCTCGACACGCTGCCCGGTGATCGAGGCGATGTGGTCGGTGAGGTGCTCGTTCACGAGCTCGGCGAGTTCCTCGCGGTCCATGCTCATGGGCTCGTAGTTGGCATTCAGCTGAGCTACGAGCTCCTCGACCTCCGCCTCCCGCTCGTCATCGGTCATGGACGTGAGGTTGTCCACATCCGCACCGAACGTCGCCTCGAAGTCGATGGGCCGGGCCTCCCGCCGGGAGATCCAATCACTCACAGCGCTCCCGGCATAGGCGCCCAACGCGACGGCCTGGAGCACTCGCCCCGGCAAGGTCGCACCCAATAATACCCGTGAGGCCAGCGGAGCCAACACGAACACATCCGTGAGTGCCACGGGTGCATAGGTCGCTTGATTCGGGATTCGGACCTCGTCCATACTTCCTTTCGCGCCTCAGTGCGAACGTCGCACGAATGGTTTGCTACGCCCTAGAACCTTACGGGATCCCCCCACAGCGGTTTCGCCAACCGATCGACCCGGAGTAGAATGGCGGGCCTCGTTCGGCGAAAGGAGTGAAATGCTCGGCTCGGTCAGAACCAAAAAGCCGCTACGCCTGATCCCACTCGTGGGGTGCGTGATGTTTGGCTCGGTCTTCCCCTACCATGCCGCTGGGCAGTCCGGCGACCACGATCGCTGGTTCCCGGAAGAGTCGTATTTCTCCGCTCCTGTGGCTGCTCCGCGGGAGCCCACGTTCGCGCTTCGGGGAATCTGGACCGACGTGTTCACGAACACGACCGCGCCCGGTGAGCGAGATTCGTTCAGCTTCGACGGGGTGGACGGACTACCCCGGGAGCTCCAAGGAGAGGCCGCCATGGGTGGCCATGTCCGCATTTGGCGACCCGCCGAATGGGCTGGCGGCGGCGTGATCCTCGGCATCCAGACCGGGGTGTTCGGGCGCTTCCGACTCGAGGTGAGCAGCAGCGACCTGATCTCATCCGACTGGCTCGTGGCGTTTCCCGCGGAGTTCGCGTTGGGACGCTGGTCCGCACGGGTCCGCTTCACCCACTGGAGTGCTCACATAGGAGATGAGCTCATCGAGACCACCGGTGCCCAGAGGCTGGACTTCACGTCGGAGACGTTCGACGGAATGGCGGCCTACGACTTTGGGGCCATCAGGCTCTATGGCGGAGGGGGCCTCGTCACCCGCTCCAGTCTGGAGAATGAGGAGCAACTAGGTCCGAAGTTCTCCGACAACGGTTTCGTGCAGGCCGGTGCGGAGGGACGCTGGCTCGCGTGGAAGGACGGCAGATTCGGAGTCGAGACGGCCCTCGACTGGCAGGCCTCGGATCGGGTCGACTGGCGAGGAAGCGTATCCGCTGTCGCCGGGGTTACCGTTCAGGATGGAGCCCGATCGGCTTCCCTGCGCGCACTCTTCCACGACGGCCCCTCGCCGATGGGGCAATTCTTTCTGACGGACGAACGCTATTGGGGCTTCGAACTCCTCTTGGCGTTTTGAGCGGCCGCCGCTGCACCCTCTAGAAGCGCCAGTTCACGATCGGCAGAAAGACGTGGCCGTCGGCAACCTCGATGATGTTCAGAATCCCTATTTGCAGACCCTCGAAATCGTCGGCCCAGTTCACGACGCCCAGCATGAAGCCGCTGCCGGACCCGATCCGGTTGAAGACACCTATCTGCAAGACCTCACCCGAAGCTGCATCGTTGTACAACCCAAGTTGGAATCCCGCGGTCGGTCCCCCCGAGATGTTGACGGCCGTGTTCTGGAATCCCTGGAAGCCACCCTCGGCGATTCCGACCAACCCGAACTGGACACCCTTGGTGACTCCGGTCGTATGACCAATGATGCTGAAGTCCAGGCCCTGCATGGAGGCATTCCGTCCGTAAAGACTGAGTCGGATACCGGCGATGTCGGCTTCGGGGCCCATGATCTGGACCGGGCTGAACAGCGAGAGCTCGATCGGCCGCGGGTTATCTTGGGCCGCCAAGCCCGAGGGCATCACCACCATCATTCCGGCGATCAGGGCTAGAAACTGGCGCGCACATTTCATCAATGGGCTTCCTCGGTTCCGGGCCCGCTCCCTTGCGTGGTGGGCGGGCGAAGGCACAAGCTTGGAGACACCCGTTTAAACCTCGACCGATGCAGAAGGATCCCATCCCCCTCGTTGGTAGGTTCGATGACGGAAACATCCGGCGGCGGCATGTTGCGACGTAACCGGGCGCTCGCGGAACTCTTGCAGCTAGCCCGGCGCGTCATCGAGGACGGTGTGATCACCGCTCACGAGGCCACGGCGTTCAAGTACTGGTTGGAGACGAATCCCGACATGGCGGGCGTGTGGCCGGTGGATACGCTTACACGCAGACTCAGCCGCATATTCGGGAGCGGAGAGTTGAGTCCCGAGGACCGCGCCGAGCTGCTCCAACTACTCGAGGACGTCACCGGTGAGGGCTCTGGGGCGCAACCGGAGGAGTGGGGCAAGCTCGACCGGCCCAAGCGCTGACGCTTCGCGGTGGTGGCTTCAGTTGCCTCGCGATATCACCTCGATAACGCCACGAGTATACCCCGTCCCGAAACGCGTGGTCGCATCCCGCGCAGAGAGGTAGCTGATGCGCTCCACATCGTCGGCCGGGATCCGCTCGAGCTCGCGGATGTCGCCGCGCTCGGTACGGTCCACGAACACGACCGGGAGCTGCCGGTTCCGATCGAGGTTGACGGTCCCGCGCCTGTGCAGCCACTGGGGCCGAAGGCGACGCACTACGTCGAACGCGGAGAACTGGGAGAGAGACGCCAGTTCTTCTCGGGTGATGGAGCCGCTTCCGCGAGACCCTCGTCTTCCCTCACCGGGCGGGCCTGGCGCACAGGCGGCCGAAAACACGACACTCAGGGCAACCACGACACACGGTAGACGACGCATGGCAGGTCATCTCTCGAAGGGAATCGAACCGAACCGTCGTTGGCGTAAATCCGCACGTGATGGCTCACCTGTCAAGAGAGCGTCCAGCCCGCAGGACGGGCCTGAAGAGTGAAATAACGCTCGACAGTGCGCATGTTACCTGCCTATCTTGCGTCCCCCACCAGGACGCGGTGGCCGGAGCCGCCCAGGAAGCGGCCACATCTCACTAATAGGAGGAAACATGCGACTCGAACGATCCCTGGCCGCCGCTGTTCTGGCGATCGGCTTGACCCTGGCCCTGGCCCCGGGCCAACTCGAGGCACAGAACATCGCTCAGGTCTGGACTGTGAAGCCCGCTGCGGGCGCGAGTACCGGATTCGAGTCCGCCTTCAGGGACCACATGGAGTGGCGCAAGGCGAACGGCGAGACGTGGAACTGGATCACATACGAGGTGGTCACCGGACCCAATCGGGGCGACTACATCGTTCGTTCCGGCGACCACACTTGGGCTGACTTCGACGAATACGAAGCCGGCTTTGGCCCGAAGGGCGGGTTTTCCTTCGGGGCCACGGTCATGCCGCTTGTTGCCTCCGCCACCATGACGATCACTGCGACGGATGCGACGAAACTCCGCCTGCCCGACGACATGGCCGAGTACAACCTATTCAGGGTGATCACGTGGAACTTGAAGCCGGGTCGGGAGCGGGCGTTCAACAAGGCCGTCGACCAGTACCACGAGGCGATAACCGAGGCCGATGCGCCCACGTACTATGCGTTCGTCAACCCCGTAGCGGGCGCGGCCGGCCCGTCGGTCACCGGCGTGTTCTTCGAGAAGAACTGGGCAGGGTTCGCTGGAGACGATCCGACGATGGAGGAGATGATGATCGAGAAGTACGGCGAAGACGGGTTCGCCGAAATCGTCGAGCAGATCAGCTCGTCCATGGTCTCATCGGAGAGCCAGGTTATTCGTGTCAGGTGGGACCTCTCCATCGTTCTGGATGACGGCATGTAGGACAAGCCGCCGTCCCGAGCACTCTCGAGTCCGTACCGAAAGGGGCCCCGGCCTGACCGCCGAGGCCCCTTGCTCTCGCCCCGACCTGATCCGTTACCGAGTCGTGTCGCTCTCCCGCCGGCCTCCGGGACCGTGAGTCGACGAGCGTTGCCCCGGTCGGCGGGCGCCGCGATCGTGGTACCATCGGGTCGATGTCACGAGGGGAGGAAAGTCCATGCGGGTGCAGCGCGTCCAGACGGGCGTCCGGATCGAGAAGCGGATGTTGAAGGTCCTCAAGAGCCTCGCGGCCTACCTCGACATGTCCTTGGGGGATCTGCTGGAGGGCATCGTGCTGGCCGCCTTCGAGGGCACAGTGCCGTTCTCCGAACCGACGCTCGTAAAGATCGAGCAGCTCAAAGCCGTGTATGGGATGGACTATGGCGCTGAGGCGAGTCACAGCATGGTGGAGGTGGACTCCGATGATGGCGCCGGGAGTTAGCCGTCCATGACGACCGCGTTCCCCGGACCGCTTGCGCTCGAGGCGGGCCTGATGCCTCGCCTCAAGAAGACCTCTTCCTGACAGGACGACCTCGACCGCCTCGGGTGGGCGGAAGGCATCAGCCTGGTCTCGTATGGCGTTCGAGTCGGCGTGCGCACCGACACGGCTGGATTGTTCAAGCGCATACCGGCGCTGCTCCCACCGGGGTCTAAGCCGGCCACGTCTGCCGAGGTGAAGCGCCTGTATTCGGTCATCGGAGGAGGCCCCGGCGAGCGGCCCGGCGTGCGGCGCTACAGCATGCTGTACGCAAACACCGTGCAGGTCGCCCGCACGATGAACCTGGGTGAGATCCTCGCCATTCTGGAGTCGGAGCTGGCCCTTTACGTCGCGGAAAGGGCATACCGCCGAATCTTCGTGCACGCCGGGGTCGTGGGCTGGAGGGGCAAGGCCATCCTCGTGCCCGGAAGCACCATGAGTGGTAAGACGTCGCTGGTGGCCGCCCTGCTGCGGGCGGGCGCGACGTATTACTCGGACGAATACGCAGTGCTGGATGAGCGCGGAAGCGTGCACCCGTTCCCCCGTCCGTTGTCGATTCGCGAGGAGGAGGGGGCCCTCTCCACCAAGCGGCCGGCTGCGGATTTCGGTGCACGAACTGGCAGCAAGCCGATCCCCATAGGCCTGGTCGCGGTCACCAAATACAAGGAAGGCGCGACGTTCAAGCCTCGCCGGCAGAGCGATGGGCGGGCCGTGCTGGAGCTGTTGGCCCATACGGTGCCGGCCCGCCGCGAGCCGCGGCGAGTGTTCACAACATTGAGTCGAGCGGTCTCGGGCGTGCCCGTACTCAAGGGAGCGAGGGGTGAAGCCGACCGAGTCGCGATCGCCCTGATCAAGCGCCTCGATGCCCATGGGTAGCAAGGCTGACAACCCAAAAAAATGGCACATATCCTGACGAAACCTTGTATCATGGAGCACGGCCGTCATGGCGAAACGCCTCGTTTCCGGCGGAGAGTTTTTGGGGAGATCACGATGAGCATTGCCGATCGTTTGCTTCCGAGGGCGCGGGAGGAGGATCTCGTTGTCGAGGCACTGCCCGACGAAACCCTCGTCTACGACTTGAAGCGGGACAAGGCCCATTGTCTCAACCCGACCGCGGCGCTCGTGTGGAGCCGCTGCGACGGAGAGACCTCGGTGTCCGACGTTGCGTCGTTACTCGAGACCGAACTCGGTCTGCCTGCGGCCCACTCGGTGGTCTGGATGGCGCTCGATCGCCTCGACCGGGAGAATCTGCTCGAAGATCCCGTGGCGCTACCGGAGGAAGCCGCGAGCTATTCCCGCCGTGAGATGATGCGTACGCTGGGCCGGGTGGCTGGATTGACACTGCTCCTCCCGGCTGTGAGCTCGATCGTGGCGCCCCTCGCCGCGCAGGCCGGCTCGTGCATTCCGCGGCGAACTTGCAGGAGGGTCCTCGTGCCACCCAACTGCACCGGCCTCCCGATCTGCGAGAACCCCAACAGATGTTGCAGGCGGAGAAACAGAACCTCCTGTCGGCCCCGGCGCTGCCGCTAACGTTCCCTTCAGCGCAATCACGCGGGCGAGCGATCGCAACCTTTCTCGCCGGATCTTGGAGGACCCGACCGCCACCGTACCGGCGAGCGTCGATCGACGAGACCGGGCTTGCGTCGCAGCTTGTCAAGACGGGGGCGGGCGGCTTGGGCTGGTGGCGGGTCCGCGACTCCGGCATCGACTTTCCCGGTGCCTCGGAGCTCCGGGAAGCCTACCGCCTCCAGACCCTCCATTCCGGTATCCATGAGCGCCGCATCCAGGAGGGCGTGGTGCTTCTTCGGGCGGCCGGCGTCGAGCCCCTGCTCGCAAAGGGTTGGCTGGCAGCTGGACTCTACGCCCAACGCGGATTACGGCCCTACGGCGACATCGACCTCTGGGTGAGGCCGGACCAGGGTGCCGCCGCCTTCGAGGCGCTGGGCTACCCGCCCGGACAGCAGTACCCGATCGACCTCCATGCGAACGCACCGGTACGGGATCGAACATGGGACGAGTTGATGGCTCGGTCGCATCCCGAGCCCGTGGGAGACACACACGTCCGTGCGCTCGGCGCTGAGGATCACCTTTACCTGCTCAGCGTGCATATGCTCGCGCACGGGGCATGGCGACCCCTTTGGCTCTGTGACGTCGCAGCCGCCCTGGAGTCCAGGCCGAGGGAATTCGATTGGGACTACTGCCTGCGTGGCGGCAAGCGCCGGCCCAACTGGCTGATGACCGCCATAAGGCTCGCCTCGGATGTGCTCGGAGCGTCGCCCCCTGGATTGCCCACTTCGATTTCCAATGGACACCTCCCCAGGTGGCTGGTCCCCGCGGTGCTCGAGTCGTGGGCCGCCGGCACTCCGTACATGCACACCACACCGGTGGGGCTCACGACGCCTCGTCCGGCCGCTCTATGGAACGCGCTACGTA
Source organism: Gemmatimonadota bacterium (assembly GCA_036986155.1). GTDB lineage: Bacteria > Gemmatimonadota > Gemmatimonadetes > Longimicrobiales > Gaopeijiaceae > JACZXQ01. The sequence continues at coordinate 11,896 of BTRA01000023.1, forward strand.
TCCGTTGGCCGAACCCCATCCAGGTCACGATCGCCTGGAACCGTGAGTTCGATCGGAGTCCGCGGCTTCCTGTTCAGCTCGCGGAGTGTGTCCTGCGTTCAGGCCGTTTCCTGTTCGGGCGCCAGACCGCTACTCCACTCGGATAGGCAATCACCCGCCGCGGCGACCTCTCGTATAAGGTGCGCCCGCCGCCCTCAGCCGGCTTTCTAGAGCTTCCAGGTCCGAGATCACCGCATCGATGTTAGCCTCGATGCTCCGGAACGACTCCCGCGCGATCCTGAGCTGCTCGCGTTGCGACGGGCTGGGCGCGCCGGTGGAGCCGAACGAGGCGCCCACCACCCCACCGACTCTCTCCATGATCGACGGTGGCGTCTCGAACTGACGGCGAGCAACACTCCGGTCTCCGTTCAACGCAATGGAGATGTCGGCCATGCGCGCTTCCAGCGCCCGGGCGTCGGCCAGCATGCTTTCGGGCAAGCTGGCAGTGAGGCGGATGGCCTCCTTGATGTCTGGAATGCGGCCCGAAGCCTCCTCAAGCCTTCTCGCCGACGCCCTGACGTCACGCTGGAGCGCCCCGGCCTCCATCTGGAACTCCACCAACGCGTCACGGTCGGCCGCGGCGAGCACGGCGTTGTTCAACCCGACGACATTGAACGCCAATGGTTCGGTGAGCGTGGCGGGCACGCCGTCCACCACCTTCGATAGGGCGACCCGGTACGTCCCGGGTGCCACCATGGGTCCGGTTGGCTCCGACGCGAACGGATTGGGCGGCCCCGAACCGCCCAAGTCAACGGGTGTGGCCGGGGGGTAACGCAGGTCCCACGCGATTCGGTTGAAACCGGTACGAGGCGACGTCTTGAGCCGGCGTACCACCGCCCCGGACGCGTCTGTCACGGTGAACAGCAGGTAGGGATCTTCCTCGTCATCCTCGGCGCGCATCTCCTCGAAGCTGGGGTATGCAATGGGCCGGCCTGCCTCCCGGACCTCCTTCTCCGCCTCCTGCCGAAGTTCCTTCCGGGTCTTGATAGCGTCCTTCAGATACCATGTGAAGACCGCCCCGAAGGGTGGGTTGTCGGCGTTGAAGTACGACTCGCCCTGGAAGGATTTGCCCGGCAACCCGAGCGGCACGGCCTCGATGTAGGCGAGGGCGTCGCGTACGGGAAAGATGGACGCCTCCCGCGCCAGCACGTCCGGCGTGGCTTCTCGCAGGGCGCTGTAGTCGTCCAACACCCAGAACCCGCGGCCGAACGTGCCGAGGACGAGATCGGACTCGCGCTCCTGGATGGCAAGATCCCTCACGGCTATGGTGGGAAGTCCGCCGCCGAGCTCGACCCAGTGCCCCCCGCCGTCACGCGAGACTTGCAGGCCGAACTCGGTTCCGACGAAGAGCAGGTCCGGCACAACCGGATCTTCCGCAATCGAGTACACGGAGCCCCGCTCCGGCAGGTCGGACGCGATCGACCGCCAACTCCGCCCGTTGTCCGTGCTCTTGAGCAGATAGGGGCGGAAGTCGCCGTTCTTGTGGTTGTTGAACGCGGCGTAGACCGTGGCCGTGTCATGCCGTGACGCGAGCACCATGTTCACGTACGTGCGCTCGGGCACGCCCGGGAAGGTCTCGAAGCGCTGCCACGTGCCGCCCGCGTCGGCCGTCACCTGGACTAGTCCATCGTCCGTGCCTACGTAGAGCAGGTCCTCTTGGAGCGGCGACTCGTCGAAGGCCACGATGTTTCCGTAGATGGTCGTGGACCTATTCTTGGCCACCGCGTCCATGCTCCAGACCCGGCCCATTACCTCGAGCGTGTTGCGGTCGATCTGGCGGGAAAGGTCGTCGCTGATAGCCGTCCACGAGTCGCCGCGGTCATCGCTCCGGAAGACCTTGTTCGCCGAAAAGTAGAGCCTCGTCGGGGAATGCGGGCTAATCAGGAGCGGAGCGTCCCAGTTCCACCTGAGGGCCGGCTCGTCGAGGCCGGGCTGCGGCTGGATGAAGACCTGTTCGCCGCTCTTCCGGTCGTAGCGCACCAGGCCGCCGTACTGCGACTGCGCGAACACGATGTCGGGGTTGGTCGGATCGACCTGGCTCTCGAAGCCGTCTCCTCCGTTGGTGATCACCCAGTCGGCGTTCACGATGCCGTTCGCGCTCGTGTTACGGGACGGGCCTCCCAGGCTGAAGTTGTCCTGGGTGCCCCCATACACGTTGTAGAACGGGTAGTCGTTGTCGAGGGCGACCTTATAGAACTGCGTGACCGGCAGGTTCCCCTTGAAGTGCCAGGTGCGCGCCCGGTCCCAGGTCTCGTAGACGCCTCCGTCGTTTCCGTTCAGGTAGTGATCCGGATCGTGAGGATCGATCCACATGGCGTGGTTATCCACGTGCTTGGATTGCTCTCCGAGCCGCCCGAACGTGGCGCCCCCATCATTGGTGACCTGACCCCAGGTGTTCATGGAGTACACGCGGTCTCGGTTGAACAGGTCGCACACGATCTCCTGATAGTAGTTGCCGCTTGTGGAGTAGTCGCTGCGCCGCTCGAAGGAGCCACCGCGGTTCGTCGAGCGATAGAAGCCGCCCTTGCCGTCGGCGGCCTCGACGATGGCGTAGACGTAGTCCGGATCGACCGGAGAGACGCACAGTCCGATCCTGCCCAGGTCCACAGACGGGAGACCACTCGTTATCTTACGCCAGTTCTCTCCACCGTCCGTCGACTTGTAGAGTCCGGACTCCGGACCTCCGCCGATGAACGTCCATACGTGCCGACGGCGTTGCCACGCGCTCGCGTACATCACGTCCGGATCGCGGGGATCCATGACGACCTCGTTGACCCCCGTGTTCTCGCTGATCTCGAGCACCTTTATCCAGGTCTCGCCGCCGTCTGCGGTTTTGTACAGGCCGCGGTCGCCGCCCGGGCTCCAGAGCGGCCCCTGCGCCGCCACGAATACCACGTCGGAGTCGCGCGGGTCGACCAGGATCTGGCCGATGTGCTCGGACTGCTCTAGGCCTTTGCGCTCCCAGTTACGACCCCCATCCACCGACTTGTAGACACCGTCCCCGTAGGCGACGCTGCGCTGGCCGTTGTTCTCGCCCGTGCCTACCCACACCACGTTGGGGTTGCTCGGGTCGAGCGTCACGGAGCCGATCGAGTACGACCCCTCCCCCTCGAAGATCGGCTCGAACGTGGTTCCGGCGTTGACGGTCTTCCATACGCCTCCCGATGCGGTCGCCACGTAGTACTCAGAGTGGTTTTCCGGGTTGACGGCGAAGTCCGAGATTCTGCCCGACGTGAGCGCCGGGCCGATTTCACGGAGTGTGAGGCCCAGCACCGTCGGGGCCGTTAGCTCGGGTTCCTGGGCGGTGAGACCCGGCACGAACGGGAGAATGGCAAGGAGGGCAAAAGCGAGGCGAAGCATCCTCATCGGTCACAATCCGGAAGCAGGTTGGAGTCGGCGCCGAGGGGCGCTCGGAGCGTCGAAGAACATCGGCGGCCATGGCAGCCCGCGCCAGGGTTGCCGGTCAGTCGGCTCCCAGCATGAGCCCCCGCACGAACCGGCCGAGGATCGCTTCGGTTTCAGGGATCTCGGGCGTGGCTGCCGCGAACTCGGCCATGGTGGAGAACCCGGCCAGAGGCAGATAAGGGGGGTAGGTCCCGATTCGGAGTATGAGGTCCTCTCGTCCCAACTCAGGGTGGAATTGAGTGGCGTATATCGGCTTTCCGTCGAACCGGAACGCCTCATTCTCTACCCGCTCGCTCGAAGCCAGCAGAGTGGCTCCTTCGGGTAACCGAGTCACTAGGTCCTGGTGGCCGCTGTGTACCTGGAAGCGCTCACCCAGGGGCCCGAAGATCGGATCTTCCCGGCCCTCTCGCGTCGAGGTCAACCAGATGGTGCCCACCTCGGCGAGAGAATGATCGGTGACCACCTCACCCCCCATGGCCCGGGCCATCGCCTGGAACCCCCAGCACGAGGCGAAGGTCGGCTTGGAGGACTCGTAGAGATCACGCATCGCCTCGAGCGCGGCTTCGAGCCAAGGTCCACCTTCAGCGACTGAGTAATCCCCACTCCCTCCGAGCAGCACGACGTCGGCGTCGTCCAGCTCGTCCTGCGATGGCACTCCACTCAGCAGATCGAGAACCCGAATCGACTCCCGCGAACAATCGAGCGCCCTCGAGAAGCAATCGATCTCGTGCTCCCGCATGTCGTCATCCGGGTTCCGGACCTGCAACAACAAGTAGCGAATCGGTTCACTCACGTGGGTCGTCTCTCGCTTGGGAATCGCTGGGCGGGGCGGGCCGATCGGAGTGTGCTAGCCGAAATGCCCCCTGAAAACGTTGCAGCGAACCTCGCACGGCAGGCGGGCCGGGGCAACGAAATGGAGCGGCTTCACGCCCAGCATCTCCCAACCAGACCCGCTCCCAAGCCGTGATCCGTGCCAGCGAGGATTATCGGGCTTGTACGTCCGCCGGTAGGCCTTATTGCGCTTTCGATTTTGGCCGCGCATAATCCGGTCCCCCGCCGACGGGACCCCGCCAGACCGTACTCGATCCTCCTGCTGGCCAGGATCTTCGACGGACTTCCCAGAACCCGAGCGGGACCTGTTCTCTCGCAAGGAGGTTTGCATGTCCGTCCGCAGCATCGCCACCGTCTCCACATGGTTCGTTCTACTTGCCGTAGCCGCCCCGCCGGCGGTGGTCGGGCAGGACTACACGATGTACGAGACGCAGTACCTGACGGTCCTACCGGGTCATGGGGATAAGTTCAACGAGAAGATGAGCGAGCACAATCAGCGCTTCCACAGCGAAGGTCCGTATACCGCTCAGGTGTTCTTCATCATCAACGGGCCGCGCTCGGGCCAGGTCTTCTGGGCGATGGGCCCGACCACGTTCACGCAACTGGACAGCCGACCGAGCGGCGAGCCCCACGATCCGGATTGGGGTCAAAACGTTCTGAGCCACGCTGAGGTGGGCACAGCGGAATACTGGCGCCTGAACGACGACCTGTCGTCTCTACAAGATCCGGATGCAGCTCCGCAGCCCCTGTCCCGTGTTCGATTCTTCGAGGTGGCCGATAACGCCCTCTTCATGAAGACTCAGGAGCAGATCGAGGCCACCGTAAAGGCGTTGGGGAATACCCGTGCACGGAGCTTCTATCGGAAACAGTTCGCCCATCGGGACGGTAGGGACTGGGCCTTGGTCCAATCGTATGACAACTGGGCGGAGCTGGACGAGCCTCGCTCGGGGAGCTTCCAGGACACATTCGTTGAAATCCACGGCGTGTCGGCATGGTCACAGTTCGAGGATGATAGAGCGGCGGCGGTGGTCGGCATGCAGGACGAATGGAGGCAGCGAATACCGTAACCGCGTGGCACCGAGACCGACCGCTACGCGATGGGGCCCGTCCGCCATACGACTCAAGGTGATGGAGGTCGCCGGCTGACCGGAAACAGTCGGGACACACTTTGCCAGACGAGGGAGGCCCCGCAAGGCTGAAAAGCCTTGCGGGGCCTCGTGTTCCAAAAGTGGAGCCAGCCGGTCTCGAACCGGCGACCTCCGGCTTGCAAAGCCGGCGCTCTCCCAACTGAGCTATGGCCCCATGGATCGCCCCTTTTTCGGGACGACTCCGAAGTTAGTCGGGGTGCCGGCCGATTTCTAGACCGCGGGAGGCCGCGCCCTAGTTCCCCGGCCGCGCATCCATGCCGAGATCGCGCTCGACCGCGTCGTACCAGGCGTCGTCGTCAGCGATCCCCCACCAATCGACCCACTCTTCGTCGGTCAGCGAGGCGCGCCAGTCGAGGAACCCATGGGCGTCCGGGCCCACGGGATGCCGAAGCTGCCGCGTCCCGCTCTCGAAGATGTCGAGGATCTTCTCGGCGACCAGCGCCGGCCCGGTGGGTGTCTGGAGCGACTTTGCGAACAGATTCGCCATGCGCCGCTCCTGCGGGTAGACGGTGGGTTGAAGTTCGCCCCCAATGGCTCGGGCCATCCCGGTGTCGATGATTCCCGGCTGGACGATCGCCACGCGGACGTTGAACGCCCTCACCTCCTGGGCCACCGCTTCGCTCATCGCCTCCAGGGCAAACTTGGACGCGGCGTACGGGCCGAGGGGAGAGGTACAGATACGGCCCGCCACCGACGTAACGTTGACGATGCACCCACGTTCGCGAGCGCGCATGGAGGGCAGCACGGCCTGCATGCATCGGAGCGCTCCAAAGTAGTTGGTCTCCATCACGGCACGGAACTCTGACAGGTCCAACTCCTCCGCCGTGCCCCGCCGCTCGATGCCCGCGTTGTTCACCAGAACGTCGATCGGACCGTCTTCCTGACTCGCCACGATCGAGTCTCGAACGGACTCGTCTGAATCGACGTCCAAGACCGAAACCTCGACCGGAAGGTCCTCGGCGGCGGCGACCTCGCCGAGTTGCGGAGCACCCTCCGGATCCCGCATTGTCGCACGAACGTCGTGACCGGCCCGGCCAAAGGCCAGCGCGGTCTCCAATCCGATCCCCCGGCTCGCACCCGTGATCAGGACCGTCGCCATCGATGCTCCTCCTCTTGGTGTGTCGCGATCAGGCTGTCATGATACGCCGGGCCCGCAATTCGCCGCCAGGAAAAGCGCCTCATTGGATCCGGCAGGCCCACCCTGTGTATTGCGTTCGTGCCACGGCGCGTCCGAATATCCGACGGTTAACACGCCGGACGGCCTGGGGGTCTACAGATAAGAGTCCGATGAGCCGGACCTCGCCGCCGGGCGGCGCCGGGGCCATACGTATCGAGGGGAGCGGGGATGGAATTCAAGGCCAAATCGCTGGTCATGCTGGCACTGGCGCCGGCGGCGGCCGGAACGCTGACGTTTGCGGGGCCAACCTCGGTCGAGGCTCAGGTCTCCGAGGCCGACTCGCTGGAGCTTCTGGCTAAGGCCAAGGATGTACAAACTCGCTTCGAACGCTACCGCGAGGAGCGAATCCCACCCGAATTGGGGCGGGGCGGGCGTGGTTGCGACGATCTCGTGGGCCGGTTCTGCCTACGATTCGGAGGCGAAGACGAATCGGGCGAATGGCAGGTGCCCGAGGAGCCCATAGAGTTCGGCATGGCGCGCGTGCGGGTGCTCCGCGATCTCGCGGAGATCGCCCGCAAGATCCCCGGCGATGAGTGGGTGTTGGGACAGCGTGTCTACTACATGGGTGAGGTCGGCGACTGGGGCAGGGCGGAGAAACTCGCCCAGCAGTGTGGCGGCCGAGAGAGCTGGTGGTGCACGGCGCTCATCGGAATGATTCGTAATGCCGAGGGCCAGTGGATCGAAGCGGACGAGATCTTCGACCAAGCCATCGCCCAGATGCCTCCCGATGTCGCAGCCGATTGGCAGGCACCTACCTACCTCTTGGACGACGACGGAGTCGACGCGTTCAAGGACGCGCCGGACAAGCAGACCCTGGAGGACCGAATGTGGCTGCTTGCCGACCCTCTGTACCTCGTGGACGGGAATGATCGAAAGACCGAACAATACGCCCGCCAGGTCCTGATACGAATTCGTGAAGAGGCGGCGAACGCCTATGGTGTGGAGTGGGGTGATGACATCGAGCAGCTTACGCTCCGCTATGGTGCGGAAAAGGCGTGGGAACGCCGTCGCAGCGTCCCTACCGCGAGTCTCCAGGACACACGCTCGATCGTTGGCCGCCATAATCCCAAGGGCCAGGAATTCATGCCACCGGGCCCCGCTCTGGTCTCACCTTCGGATGTTCCCGCGGACGCGTGGAAACTCGAGCAGAAGAAACCCCACACCGGATACGCACCCCCCTATGCTCCCGACCTGAACGCACTCGAAACGCAAGTGGCCCGATTCCGGCGTGGCGACTCTCTGCTGGTCGTGGGAGCGTTCGCCCCGGAGGTCCCGGGGGTCCCCGAGGAACGACGGCGGACGCGCATGACCGGCAACCCGGGCCTCATCGACATGCGCGCTCGGCGGAACGTGAGCCGAGAGGACCGCCAACGGCGCTCGAACCCGTTCGGATCCGACGAGGTGGCGGAACCGTTCATGCCTGCCGAACCGGAGAAGCCTCAGGTGGCCGCCCGCGTCGTGTCAGGGCTCTTCCTGATCGACGAGAACACCGCCGAACGCTCCGAAGTCCGTGGCGAAGGTCCAGAAGGTGCTTTCCAGCTACTGGTGCCGAACGGGCGTTACATCGTGGGAGTCGAGGCGTTCAGCCCCGACGAAAAGAAGGCTTGGCGTGACAGGCGCGGTCTGTGGCAAGACGAGTTGCCGTTTGGTTTGGCCTCTGTCTCCGACCTCCTCATCCTCAAGGGAGGCGGGCCGAATCCGGAAACCCTCGCCGAGGCTATCCCGTCGGCCATGGCGGCGATCCGGATTCCCGCCGGTGAGCGTTTCAAGGTCGCTTGGGAACTCTACGGTCTCGCGATCGGGGAGAGCGCTCAGGTTCGGATCGGAATCGACGACGGCGGGTTGAGCCTGCTTCAACGAGCCGGCCGCTTCTTCCGCGTCCTCGAGCCGGACAGTCCGGTGGTCATGAGCTGGGAGGAGGCGGGCCCCGACGTGTTGGGGACCGTGTTCCGGTCGGTCGAATTGAATCTGCCGGACGTGGAGCCGGGAGATTACACGCTCACCGTCGAGATTCAGCTCGCGGGGCGCGAAGCCATGACCGTGGGCAGGAAGATCACCATCGTCCCCTGATCGATCTCAGCCTGCGCGACCGCTAGCCTTCGGCCCCATCGCGCATCTCGAGCCAGGTCCGGACGACCAGCCGGGCCAGACTCCGCGTGCCATCCACCAGAGGCAGCGGCTCGTGACCGCCCAGTACGACATTCAAATCCGTACAGGCGATCAACCCAGCGTCCATGCCGCCGTCAGCCAAGTCTTGCAGAAGCTCTTCCCACCGGCGTCGGGGGGCCGTCATGTCGGACACGCGGCGGACCTCCTCCAGCACCGAATCCACCCGGAGTTGGATCGATTCGTCGACAACCAGGTCGATTCCCCGAACGCCTAACGCCCGGTGGTAGAAGCCCGCATCCCGGGTTGTGCGAGTCGCGAGCAAGGCCATGCGGTTCACGTTCTCGGGAACGGCCGCGCAGGTGGCATCGATCATACTCAGGAGACGTACACCCACTCCCGCGGCCAACTCGTCGAAGTAGGCATGAGCGGAGTTGCACGGCATGGCCATGAAGTCGACGCCCGTGCCTTCGAGCAAGGCCAAGCCACGCGCGATGCTCTCACGCAGCGCGTCGGGGTCGATCGGTCGATCGAAGAAGAACGGCGTAGGCCAAGAGAAGACGATCATGTGGGGATAGTCCATCTCCTCCCTGGCGCCATATTGCCGCTGACACTCCGCGATGACTAGATCGAGAAAGGGTGCTGTGCTTCGCACGCCCATGCCGGCCAACAGACCGATGGTGGGCCGGGAGTTGTCGCGGGTTCCGCTCACCCGCCGCCGTCCTCGCCGAACTCCTCGATCACGCTGCGAATGACGCCGAGGGATTGCTCGACCTGCTCCGCCGTGACGTCGATATGGGTCACGGCGCGTACCGTACGAGCGCCACCCGGAAAGAGGTGCACACCCCGCTCGAAGCACCGGTCCACAAACTCGCCCCCAGGCATGACCTCCACATCGAAGCGGACGATGTTCGTCTCGACCCGCGTGGGCTCAGCCGAGATTCCCTCGATCGAGGCGAGACCTCGGGCGAGCGAATGGGCGTTGCGGTGGTCGTCGGCCAATCGGTCCCTGTGGTACTCGAGCGCGTGCAGCGCGCCGGCCGCGACGATCCCCGCCTGCCTGAAGCCCCCGCCGAAAAGCTGTTTGAACCGCCGTGCTCGCTCCACGAACGCCGCGCTGCCGGCCAGGGCGGAGCCGATCGGAGCGCCGAGGCCCTTGGAAAAGCAAACGCTCACGCTGTCGAACGGCGCTGCGTAATCGCTCTCCACGATTCCGGTCGCGACCGATGCGTGCCACAGGCGGGCTCCGTCGAGGTGCAGGCTCAACCCATGGGATTGGCCGGCCTCCGCCGCCTCGACCAGGAGATCGAGGGGCCACACCGATCCCCCGCCCACATTGTGCGTGTTCTCGGCGCATAGCAACCGCTGGCGGGGCATAGCCCGCTGTGGCACGAACGGGTGAGGCGAATTCACGGCAGCATTCACGTCCTCGGCCGTGAAGATCCCGCGCTTCCCCATCAACGGGCGTACCGTGATGCCCGAGAGGGCTGCGGGCGCGCCACCCTCGTAGCGCACGAGGTGTGCGTTCACGTCCATGAGCACCTCGTCGCCGTGCTCTGTGTGCGCTCTCAACGCCACCTGGTTCGTCATGGTGCCGGTCGGCATGTAGACCGCAGCCTCCTTGCCGAGGATATCGGCAACGCGCGCCTCGAGGGCATTGACGGTAGGGTCGTCACCATAGAGATCGTCGCCCACTTCTGCGTGGGCCATGGCTTCGCGCATGGCCGCCGTGGGGCGGGTAACCGTGTCGCTTCGCAGGTCGATCATGAGGCCACCCTTTGGTCACTTCCTCGATCTGCCCGCCGATCATCCCGGAGTCTCACCGGAACATGAGCGAGTGGTCTTCGATGCGCCGAGCAAAGTAGTCGCCATGGCACAATCGTGCTCTTGGCCTGTCATTGGCGAAGCCCCCCCCTTGCGACCACATCTGCGTCGCGGCGATCATGCCACCCCACTCGCCATGCTGATCGTAGGCCCAAACAGGAGCGCCCAATGCGCCGCTCGATCTTGCTCGCCATGGCCCTCGTTCCCATGGGCGCGGCCGCTCAGACCTCGGGCGTGCAGGTGGCGCAGGCCTATCGTGAGGCGCACGGGCCGGAGATCATCCGAGACTTCGCCAATCTCCTTGCCATCCCGAACAACGCCGGTGACTCGGTGGGCATTCGGCGGAACGCGGAGTACATCCGCGCGGAGTTGGAGCGCCGTGGCGTGACGGCAGAGTTGCTCGAGCTCCCCGGGGTGCCGCCCATCGTCTACGGCGAGCTGATCGTGCCGGGGGCCACACGCACGCTCGGGATCTACATCCACTACGACGGGCAACCCGTGGACGAGCGCCGGTGGACACACGGCGCGTGGGACCCGACCCTCTACACCCGGCTCATCCAAGAGGGGGGGCGAGAGCGGCCCCTCCCGGAGGACGGCGAGGCGATCGACCTCGAGTGGGTGATCTATGCCCGGTCCGCCGGTGACGACAAAGCGCCGCTCGGCGCGCTACTCCCGGTGCTCTCGGCCTTCCGGGAAGGCGGCGTGACGCCCACGTCGAACTTGATCTTCTTCTTCGAGGGAGAGGAAGAAGCTGGATCTCGCCGCCTGGGTCGGTATCTGGAACGTTACCGTGACCGGCTGGACTCAATCGACATCTGGCTGTTCTTCGACGGCCCGGTGCACCAGAGCGGCCGTCCGCTCCTCACCTTCGGTGTGCGCGGCGTGACCGGAATGGAGGTCACCGTCTACGGCGCCTCGCGACCCTTGCACAGTGGCCACTACGGCAACTGGGCTCCGGTACCCGGACAGATGCTGGCGCAGCTCCTGGCGAGCATGAAGGCGGAGGACGGCACTGTTCTCGTCGACGGGTTCTACGACACGGTCGAACCGATCGGGCCCGCCGAGCGCGAAGCGCTGGCCAACCTTCCTCCTTGGGATGAAGAGCTGAAGCACGAACTTGGCCTGGCCCGCACCGAAGGCGAGCCGCAGTCCTTGCCCGAACGCCTCCTCCTCCCTTCCCTGACCGTGCGAGGCCTGGAGAGCGGCAACGTGGGCTCCAGAGCCCGGAACGTGATCCCGGCCACGGCGACCGCCTCACTCGGGATCCGGTTGGTGAAGGGCAACGACCCGGAGCGCATGCGCGATCTGGTGGAGGCCCACATCCGCGCCCAGGGCTACCACGTGGTGCGGGAGGACCCCGACATGGAGACTCGGCGGCGTTACCCCAAGATTGCCAAGGTGATACACGGAGGTGGATACCCGGCAGCCCGGACCGACATGAACTCACCCATCGCGCGGCAGCTCGTGGCGGTCGTTCGGGAGGCGGCGGGTGAGCAAGGCCTGGTGGTGGTGCCGGCCCTAGGAGGGTCGCTTCCGCTCTACCTCTTCACCGAAGTCATGAACCAGCCGGCCGTGGTCCTGCCCATCGCCAACCATGACGACAACCAGCACGCCCGCGACGAGAACCTGCGGATTCGCAACCTCTGGTACGGGATGGACCTCTACGCCGCCCTCCTGACCATGCTCCCTCCGAGCGCGATGCAGTAGGGCGGGACTACGTCCAGCCGCGAGCGCGGAAGGAACGGATGGTCTCCGCCCACCGACCCATTTCGTCCTCTGCGCCCAGGGACAATCGATTATAGCCCAGCATTGGTGGGAACGGGCGGCCCACCGCGATCCCCTGGTCGAGGAAGCGGGTGATGTAATCCTGCAGATCGCCCTGGATCTCGTGCATGATGAAGTTGGTATGGCTCGGCAGATACCCTAGACCCAGTTCGTCCAACGTCTCTTTGACAACGGCACCGGCGGCGCGATTGGATTCCAGACTCTGCGCAACGAACTCGTCGTCGTCGAGCGAAGCGAGAGCCGCCGCCGCGGACAGTTGCGTGGTGCTCTTGTTGCTCTGGAACTCCTTGAAGCGCGCCACCGTGTCCTCATGGGCCAGTCCGTATCCGATGCGGAGCCCGGCCATGCCGAAGATCTTCGAGAAGGTGCGCGTCACGAGTACGTTGGGCCGCCGATCGACCCAACCCAGGGCCGACCAGTACGATGCGTCATCCACCAATTCGTAGTACGCCTCGTCTATGATGAAGAACACCGACTCGGGGGCGTCCTGAATCCAGGCGTCGACCTCGGCGCTCGGAGTGATCGAGCCGGTCGGGTTGTTGGGGTTGCAGATGTACACCACCGAAGGCCGGCTCGACCTTTCGGCCTCTTCCCGCATCCGCCCCAGGTCGTGCGCGTAGCGGAAATCCAGCGGCACGGTCACGAGGCGGTACGGAAACGGTCTCCGGTAGCCGAGTACGTCCTCGAAGGTCGGCTCCGCCACAATCAGGGGGCGGCCGGAGGAGGCGAGCGCCTGCACGGCCATCTGCAGGATCTCGGTGGAGCCGGCGCCCAGGTAGACGTTCTCGGACCGGAGGTTGTTGCGCTTCGCCAGCCGCGAGACGAGTTCCTCCTGCCGAGAGTCGGGGTAGCGGTTGGCCTCGGTGATCGCCTCGATAACGGCCTCGCGCGCGCCGGGCGAAATGCCCAGGGGGTTCTCGTTTGCGTTGAGGCGTAGGGTGCCATCGGCGCGGAGGTTCGGCCGGGACGAGAGCCACCCAAGCCCCGACGGAGAGGCCGCCGCCGAGAGCCGAGAGGCGGTTCCTGCACTCGCCATCCCGGCGAAGGCTCCGGCTCTGAGAAATCCTCTGCGATCCATTCTGCCCCCCTGGCTGAGCGTTGGACTTCCGCCAGGACCATACGGACGAGAGGCCCGCGGCAGCAAGCCTCGAGCCCGACCCGCGACGCATCGGTCCGATGCGCCGGTCGCCTTTACCCTGCGAAACCAATGCTCCATACTTACGTACTCTTGCTCGGTGGTGGGGACGGCGGGTGGCTGTATCTGAGGGCTCTCTGTGGTCCGCAAGCCGAATCGACGTATCCGTAGTTACGCGGTCACACACGACCCCTACAGGAGGCTGACTCCATGAAGCGGTTTTGGACCTTATTGCTCCTTCTTCTCCTGGCTGCTCCGGTGTCGGCGCAGGACACGACGCCCGCAGAGGACGAGGAAGAGCAGGAGAATCCTTTCGCAGATTTCGAAGAGTTGATAGAGGACGCAGAGCTGACGGAAGGCTTTTTCAACACCTATCAGAAGGAGGACAAGCTCTACTTGTCGATTCCCGAAGACATGCTGGGCAACGACTTTCTGATGGAGTACGAGATCGCTCGTGGGATAGGCGCCAGGGGCCTGTTCGGCGGCACGATGCTCGGCATCTTCGAGATGGACCTCATGGCCTTGGAGCGGCACGGGGAGAAGGTCTTCCTGATGAAGCGGCCGTACGCCTTCCATGCGACGGGTGACGAGCGGGCGACGGCGGCCCTGGACCTGACGTTCGGCTCCTCCGTGGTCGAGTCTGCCGAAATCGAGGCCACCAGTCCCGAAGGAGAGTTGATTCTGGATGTGACCGGGTGGTTCGTTTCTGATCTCTCGGGCATCAGTCAGCGGGTCCGCAGCGTCGCGTCAACCACGCGAGGGAAGCCCGGTAGCGCCAGCTTCGATGCCAGCCGCAGCTACCTCGAGTCGGTCAGGGGATTCCCGGACAACCTGAACATTCGCGCCAAGCTGACGTTCAAGCCCGGTGAGCCGGTGGGCATGCCCTCGGTGCCGGACGGCCGCTACATCCCTGTGTCCATCCACTACACGATGGCCCGCCTTCCCGAACGGCCCATGGAGATCCGCTACGGCGACGAGCGAGTGGGCAACTTCTGGACGGTGCACAAGGACTTCGCGCAGGAGGACTCCACGTTCTTCCGGCGTTACGTGAACCGGTGGCGGTTGGAGCGGGGCGAGCGCGCCGGCGACAAGTGGCGCCCCGTCGAGCCGATCACGTACTACATCGACCCGAACGTGCCCGACGAGTACCGTGGGGGCTTCAAGGCCGGTGTCGAGGCGTGGAACCGAGCGTTCGAGGCCGCCGGCTGGGTCGACGCGATCCGGGCCTTGGACCTGCCCGAAGGCGCCGATCCGGAGGACATTCGCTACGCGACGCTGCGCTGGAATGTCTCCGATCGGCCGGGCTACGGTGCGATCGGGCCCTCGATGGTCGATCCCCGTACGGGTGAGATCCTCGATGCCGACATCCTGTTCGAGGCCAACATGTTCGCCGGGCTGCGCAATACCTGGCGGAACATGGTGAGCCCGCTGACCGCCGCGCAGGCCTTCGAGATGGCGCTTGGCGTGGGAGAGTTCGAGGCGTCCGAGACCGAGGTGCCCGGCACCGAGCTACCCGGGTTCGCCGCCGCCATGGAGGCGCAGGGCGTGCTCGCGGGCGCCGTGCTGACCGCCCGCGGTGAAATGGGCGCAAACGACCCGCTGCCCGAGGACTTCTTCAACCAGTTCGTGAAATGGGTCACGATGCACGAGGTTGGGCACAGCCTGGGCCTTCAACACAACTTTCGGTCCTCGTCCAGCACGCCGCTGGACAAGCTGCACGACGACGAGTGGGCCGAGGAGAACGGCGTGTTCAGTTCCGTGATGGAGTACCCCACCGTGAACTTGAACGCGAGGGGATCCGACAACGGGTACTACTACAACCCGGGCGTGGGCTCGTACGACCGCTGGGCCATTAGCTTCTCGTACACGCAAGATCAGGAGCGGGCCAACGAGATCGCCCGCGAGGTTGCCGACAAGCGGCACATGTTCGGCAACGAGGCCCGCGGGCCCGGCGCGCTCGATCCGTCGATCAACACCTACGACCTGTCCGACGACCCGCTGGCGTGGGGTGCACGGCGCACGGAGCTGATCCGCGGCCTGCTCGAGGACCTTCCCGAGCACATCCTCACCGACAATACCCGTTATGCGGACCTCACGTCGGCCTACCAAGCGCTCATGAACGAGTACGCCAGAGGAGTGGCCCCGGCGGTCAAGTACATCGGCGGGCAGTACCTCAACCGTGACCACCCGGGTGATCCCGACGGCCGCGCGCCGTTCGTGAACGTTCCCGAGAGCGAGCAAGCCGATGCGCTGCGCTTGATCGTGGACCGGGTCTTCGCAGCGGACGCGCTGACCCTGGACGAGGAGTTCCTCCAGCAGATGGGCTCCAACCGCTGGACCCACTGGGGCAGCACCACTTCGTTCAACGGCCGCCTGGACTTTCCGTACCACGAGCAGGTTCTAGGTCTACAGAATTCGATGCTCGGCCAGCTTCTGCACCCGTGGCGGCTCGCCCGCATTCGCGACGGCGAGATGAAGTTCGGCGCCGACGAGATGGTCACGATCCCGGAGTTGATGTTGGAGCTGACCGACGCCATCTGGAGCGAGCTCACGGACGGGGGATCCATCTCGATCAACGCCATGCGCCGCGATCTCCAACGCGCCTACATCGATCAGATGACGCGGCTGGTGGTTAATCCGGCCGACCGCACTCCGGCGGACGCTCGCTCCGTGGCGCGCATGAGGCTCACCGAGCTACGTAGCCGCATCACGAACGTGGGGGATCGGGCCGGCGACGACTACACGCAGGCCCACCTCGCCGAGAGCACCGCCAGGATCGAGAAGGCCCTGGAGGCCGGCCTCGAAGCCGAGGGGTCCTGACGCAGCAGCCGTCCATCGGACGAGAATGTCAGCCTGAGTGTTGCAGCCCCGTCGGCCAGGTGTCGGCGGGGCTGAACACGTCCATGGTGCGGGAAGAGGAATTCTCCGCGGGCAACCACTACGGTCGTAGAATGGATCAGCACATTGGGACCCGCGGCACACCACCCGACCGTCGGAGGCACGAGTTCGTGGACACGGAGAAGCGTCGATGGGCCTACACGTTGATGGCGACGGCGCTGGCCGGTTGCGCGACCGAAGGCAACCCCGCGGTCACGTGGAGCGAGCGCGACAGCGCGGGAATCACGATCGTCGAAAACGCCGTGGACGTCGGCGCAGCCCAGGCGGGATGGTCGGTGGCAGACCAGCCCTCTCTCTCGATCGGTACGCTCGCGGGCAGCCCCGAGTACCAGTTCTTCCGCATTGCCGGAGCGCGCCGGCTGCCCGACGGCCGGATCGCCGTGGTCAACGGCGGGAGCCACGAGGTGCGGTTCTACGGAGCGGACGGCCAGTTCCTCCACGCGTTCGGAACCGACGGAGATGGCCCCGGCGAGTTCAGGAGGCCGCGGCTCGCAGGCTCATACGGGTCCGATTCGCTCGTGATCCACGACCTCGACCTGCGCCGCGTTTCGATCCTGGACGTCGACGACGGATTCGCTCGGTCGTTCCCGGTGCAGGACGCCGGCGGCTACCCCATCCCCCAAGGCGTCCTTGCCGATCGGAGCATCGTCTATGGCGGCGGTGCGTCGTTCAGCTCGGACACCGGCTTCCCGACCGGCCTTCATCGCGCCAACTCCCTCTACGCCAGCGTGTCCGAGGACGGTCGGGCCGGGATCCTGTTCGGTGAGTTTCCGGCTTTGGAGATGTATGCTCAGACCGACGGCAGCAGCTTTATGGCACGTACGATTCCCTTCGGCCGAAACACCGTGGCGACGGCTGCCGGCGACCGACTCTATGTCGGGTTCACAGACACGTACGATGTGCTCGCATTCGACGGCACGGGCCGCCTGCTCAAGATTTTCAGGCTCGCCGAGTCACTTCGGCCCGTGACGGATGCCCACGTACAGGCCTACATCGAGGAGCAGGTGGCGGAGGACGCCGAGACCGACAACGAACGGCGCTCCTTGCGAGAGCTACTCGAGACCCTACCTGTCCCGGAGACCTTTCCGGCGTATGCCGATCTCCAGACGGACGCGTTGGGAAACCTCTGGGCTCAGGATTACCTCGCCCCCGGCGACGACGAGCCCCGGTGGACGATATTCAGCCCTGACGGTCACGTGCTCGGTCGGACCAACACACCACCCCGCACTCGTGTGCTGGAAATCGGCAGGGACTACGTGCTCGTCAGCTACATCGACGAACTGGAGGTGGAGTTCGTCAGGCTCTACGCATTACATCGCCCCGTGCTCTGATCACGCGCCGATCAGCCGGGACCACCTTCCGGGTGGCCACGCCCCCCACCCCCCACGTCCTCTTCTCGGGCCTCCCCCTCGTCCTCTTCCGGCGCCTCCCAGAAGTCTGTGTTGGGGGTGACCGTCGCCGCGACGGCCCTCGAATAGAGCACCGAGTTGAAGAGAATCCGGAAGTTGTCGAACGGCTGAGCCCGCCACTGCGGGCGCATGCCCAACAAGACCACGTGACCGTCACCATGGCGGACGTCCATCGCCGTGGCGTACCCCTTCACATACTCCTCACCCAGCAGATAACCGGACAGTAGCGGAGAAGCTTCCGAACTGTACTTGGCCAGCGCCTGGCCCTCGAAGTCGTCCTCTACCGTGAAGACCGGGCTGCGGTCTACGATGATCTTGGACTTGGGGGTCATTCCCCCCATGACCGGGTGGGAGCGATCGACGTCCATCTCTACGATCGACGATGGCAGGAAGAAGTCCTTCCGTTCCGCCTCGGCAACGACGTTTCGGACCGGAAGGTGGAGTTGCTCGATGGCGAAGTCGCTCGATCTATTGAGCGTCACCAGCGTCCCGCCACCCCTCACGAACGCGTCCAGTTCCCGCACACCCTCCGGTCCGATGCCTCCGGCGTAGCGGGGCGGCACGCTGCCTTTGGCCGATCCGTTCATGATCGTGCCCGTGCGAATGTCCGCAATCAGTATCACGTCGAAGCGATCGCCGAGCTGCCCCGCGCGGACATCGGCGTTTCTGATGTTGCGGAATTGGAAGTCGTATCGCTCGAGGAGCCAGCGGGTCCATCCCTCATCCATGGAGGCCGTCCAAGGACGGTACACGCCGAGGCGTGGGCGACGGATCTCGGTGCCGACGGTGCCGGTCCTGCTGGCCTGAAGAGCGAAGTCGGCCACCATCTGCCGCGCCGACGAGTCCGAAAGCCCGGTTACGAGATAGCGGGCGCTGGAGCCGTCCGAGCCTGGCTGGATCCGCACCTCGGCGCCCTCGTCCCACGCCCGATTGAGCGCCTTGAACGAGTTGTTCTGGGCGGGATCCAACACCAGGGCAGACCCGCGCCCAGTGATTCGGCCCGGAGGCGGAACGATGCCCGCGGCAACGGCGTTCGTGTTGAATCCCACTCCTGCGGGCGTGTCGAAGGCTGCCGCGTCACCCGGTTGATCCCAAGGCACGACGCTACCCTGCACGAGCTCCATCACGCCGCGCACGCCGCTTTCCAACGGTGAGGCGGCCTCGATCACGCGCACCCCCATCTGGTAGGGGAGCGTCCAGCCCGCAACGTCGTACGGTTGATCCGGTGGCCCGTCCGGGAACTCTCTCAAGTCGGGATAGTCCTGCACGTCGAACAACTGGCGAACGAAGTTGGAGAATGGCTGATCCATGGGAATCACCCATGTCCCCGCCGGGTGACTGAGCCCTTCGAACGTCACCGTGCTCGAAAGCCGATAGACATCGACGCCATTGAAGGCCAAGCGTCTGAGTAACTCGACCGCCGCTACCGGATCGCGCTGGTCCTGCGGGATGAAGAACCCATAGGGCGGGCCCTCGCGGCGATCCGCAATTACGTCGCGGCCCGCCTGGTAAC
>BTRA01000024.1:0-29741 GCA_036986155.1 Gemmatimonadota bacterium
GTTGTTCTCAACGTGGCCGAGCAGGAGCGTGCCTCCCTGCTCGGTGAAGCGGGCCGCGTAACTCACGAGCCGGTTGTCCCCGGTCAGGTGTCCCGTAACAGCCATCACGGCTTTGGTGCGACGACCCGAAAGCGCGCCGAGCTCCGGGCGAGCCGGATGCGGCATCACGAGGACTGGCGTTGTGGTGGCTTGGGTCAGAACATCTACGTACTCGCCGAGCGTATAGGGCCAGCGCCAACTCTCGGAGTGGAGGTGGCGATATGTGCACACGAGGCCCGGCCTCCCCTGCTCGATCAACTCCAGGAGATCGGGCACGGTGCTGAACTCGCCACCGTGCACCATCGTCCACTTGAGGTTTTCCCCCGCATCCAGGGCCTTGAGAAAGGCTCGAGCCCGCTCTCCGAAGTCCGTGGCCTCGTCCTGCGGTTGGTCCGAGACGATCATGACGGAACCAATCTCCACCTCCTCGGGGTGGAAGATCGTGCGGGCGGCGGCCCTGAAGACGCTCTCGAATTGGTCGACTCTGGTCATGGCCCGGAATCTGGCCCACCCTGTACCGATTCGACAAGCGCGGGCGCATGCCCGATCTTGTCAGCCCGGTGTTCAGGATTCTCAGTCGAGGAAGTTCACGATGCGTGTTCCGGAAGCATGCCTCTCCGTATTCGTCGTGGCGCTGACCGTCACCGCCTGTGGCCCTATGCCCCAACCCATCGATGTGGTCGAGGCGACCATCGCCCAGATTCAGGATGCGGTGACAGAGGGCCGCACGACTTGCCGGATGGTCGTGCAGGCCTATCTGGATCGCATCGAGGCGTATGACGAGTCCACTGTGAACGCGATCACGGTGGTGAACCCGAACGCCCTCGCTCGGGCCGACGAAATCGACCGGGCCGTGGCGGCCGGTGAGGAGCTCGGCCCACTCTTTTGTGTCCCCATGTTGGTAAAGGACAACTTCGACACTCACGACCTCCCGACGACCGGTGGCTCGATTGCTCTGATGGGGAGCCTGCCGCCCGACGACGCCTTCATGGTACGGCGCATTCGGGAGGCCGACGCGGTCGTAATCGCGAAGACGAACATGGCCGAGTGGGCGTTCAGTGCCCGGCAAACGGTGAGCTCGTCATACGACACCACCGCCAACGCGTACGATCTCGAACGTGTGCCGGCTGGGTCGAGCGGAGGTACGGCTTCCGGCGTGGCGGCCAGTTTCTCCGTGGCCGGATTGGGGAGCGACACCGGAAACTCCATCCGGGGGCCGTCCTCCCATCTGGCGCTCGTCGGGATCCGCTCGACGATCGGTCTCACCAGTCGTGACGGGGTCATTCCGCTTTCGTTCGACCGTGACATCGCCGGGCCGATGGCACGAACGGTCCTCGACGATGCTAAGATCTTCAACGTCGTCTCGGGCTACGATCCCGCCGACCCCTACACCGAGGCCGGGCGTGGCCGCAGGGAAGCCGACTACACGGTGGGACTCGAGCCCAACGCCCTCCAGGGGGCGAGGATCGGCGTCCTCAGGTCACTGGTCGACGGAGAGGACACCGACACCGCGGTGGCGAGGGTCTTCGAGCAGGCCGTGGTGGACCTGGCGCGCCTCGGCGCCGAAATCGTCGATCCGTTCGACTTCGACGTGCAGGAGCAACTTCGGCGACCCGGCATGTTCTGCAGACGTTTCCGTTACGACATGCAGGTGTACCTCCGATCGCTCGGAGACGCCGCACCGATCAAGGATGTGCTGGAGGTACTCGAGACCGGGGAGTACTCGCCCTACGTAGAGAGCTCGTTGCGCCGGTCGGAGCACTCGCCTCTGGACGTGCATCCGGCCGAGGCTGATCCCCCGTGCCCCGACTACTTGGAGAACGAGGGCCGTCAGGCCTACCTGTCGGATCTCGTGGATGCCATGGATGAGGCGCGGGTGGATGCGATCATCTACCCGACGTGGAGGAATCCTCCGGCCCACATCGATCGCGCCCTGGCGGAGTACCGGGGGGACAACAGCCAGCTCGTGGCACCTGCTACCGGCATGCCCGCTATCACTGTTCCGATGGGATTCACATACGGCAATCTGCCGGCTGGCCTTCAGATTCTGGCGCGCCCATACGACGAACTCCTCCTGTTCAAGTACGCCTATGCGTACGAGCAGGGTACACACCACAGAAGGCCGCCTGACGGCTTCCCAGCCCTTTGAGCAGAGGGACACTCGAATGTTGACACCACTCCAGCGAATGAAACTGGTGCGTTACTTCAAGGTCTACGACGTCGACGACGACGGCCGCGTCGGGCTCCGCGATTTCGAGCGGGTCCTCGAAAACGTTCGTGTGCTTCACGGCCTCGCCGAAGGTTCGCCGCAGGATCAGGCCCTTTCGGAGGCGTTTCTGCAACGCTGGGAGGCGCTTAGAGACTCGGCGGACACGAACCAAGACGGTGGCGTCGATTTGGCCGAATGGCTCGCCTACTGGAGTGTCGTAATCGAGAATGACGATCGCTACGACTCAGAAGTAGCGTCGATCGCGTCGTTGCTCTTCGGCATCTTCGATACAGATCGCGACGGTCTCATCGGCCCGGATGAATTCTGCGACTATTTCAACGTCTATGGATTGAGCGCGGCGTTGGCCCGCCAAGTCTTTCTGGGTCTCGACGCCGACGGAGACGGAGCGATGAGTCTGCTGGAGCTAATGGACATGGTCCACCAGTTCTTCCGCGGGGATGACCGCGACGCCCCCGGCAACCGTCTGTTCGGCCCCTACGAATAGGAGTTGTTTGGGATCCTGGTCTCCGCCATCTCTGCAGCTCCACGGC
This sequence comes from Gemmatimonadota bacterium, assembly GCA_036986155.1. Lineage (GTDB taxonomy): Bacteria > Gemmatimonadota > Gemmatimonadetes > Longimicrobiales > Gaopeijiaceae > JACZXQ01. The sequence continues at coordinate 2,800 of BTRA01000024.1, forward strand.
GGCGCGACGTGATTCGTGTGCACGTTATAGCATGCCTTGTTCAAGATGCCCGTTCATGAACGGGCCTGACGGGCGGCCGCGATAGTAGCGAGTGGTGCATTGCGAGTGCAACGTAAGGCACACTTCGTGCATCTAATCCGCGACGACCATCCCCCCCCACTGCCGAGGGCCAGCTATGGTGTGGACTGTGAGGTGCGTGTTGATTGTGGGATTCCTGATCCCGTTTCTTTCACCAGGCATTCGGGGGCAGGAGGCTCTCGCGAGCCGTGAAGCAGTCCGCGTCTTCCTGGATTGCCAGGCTCGGGGCTGCCGCGACTTCGACTTCAACCGGAGGGAGATTCCGTGGGTGAGTTGGGTTCGTGACCGACGGGATGCCGATGTCCACATCCTGGTTGCGTCAACTGAGGCCGGTGGGGGCACGAGCTATGACATCACCTTCCTAGGCCGACGACGCTTCACGGGAGAGGACACTCAGCTCAAGCTCATGTCCTCTTCAACGGACACTTCGGACGAGCGGCGGCGACGACTCTCGGAGAGATTCAAGCATGGCTTGCTCGGGTATGCGGCTCGCACCGACTCGGCCGACAGGCTTCGGGTAGTGTTCGATGCTGGCGATGGTGAGAGCCCGACTGAGGCAGGCGACACCCAGAGCGGACGGGACAACGACCCTTGGAACCTGTGGGTCTACTCGATCCGGCTCGGGGGCCGCTTCAGCGGTGAGTCGCTCCGCACATCTACGACCTTCAACGGGGGGATCTCGGCGCGCCGGACGAGCGTGGCGTGGAAGTTCGATATGAGCGCCGACGTGCGTTACCGCGAGACGGAATTCGATCTGGCCGAGTCGACCGAGACGAGCATCGTGCGAAGCTCGAGCGCAGATGCGCTCATCGTGAAGACCACAGGTGCCCACTGGGGGATCGGGCTGCGAGCGGGAGTCTCGTCGTCGACCTTCAACAACGAGGATCTTCGCATCCGCATCCAGCCTGCGATCGAATACGATATCTTCCCCTACTCCGCGTCGAGCGAGCGCCTGCTCACGCTCCAGTATCGCATCGGTCCCTCGGTCGTACGGTACGATCGGGAGACGATCTTCGGAAAGCTGGAGGAAACACTCTACGAGCAGAGCCTAACCGCGGGGCTGGAGATGACACAGCCGTGGGGCTCGGCAAACATGTCGCTTTCGGGCACCACGTTCGTCGACGATTTCGGAACGAACGCACTGTCCGTGTTCGGGAGCGTGGACTTCCGAATTGTGCGTGGGCTGAACCTCAGCGTGTTCGGTAGCGCGTCGCGCGTTCGCAACCAGGTCTTTCTGGCATCGAAGGGGGCTACGGACACCGACATTCTACTCAGGCGGCAGGCGTTGGAAACGAGCTTCAGGTACTCCACGAGTTTCGGCCTGTCCTACACGTTCGGCTCCATCTTCAACAACATCGTCAACCCGCGCTTACGCAGCGGGTTCTGAGCCGGCGGCTGAGGCGTCCTGCACCGCTCCTCACACCCCGTCAACGCGTCGTGACTTCGATGGCTCCGCCTCCGAACCCGATGCCGTAACGCGTCGTAGCCGCCCGCCCGTCGATAAACCGGACTTGCGTGACGCTGTTCGCGGGCATGTTCCGGAGCTCGCTCGGGCCTCCGCGACGTATACCGTCGATGAAGACAACCGGCAGCGGGCTACCGCCTCTCGACCGGAGCCACCGTGGCCGGAGGCGTTGAATGGCCACGAACAGGGTGACGTTGCCGACATCGGCCAGATCCTCGGCAGTTATGGTATTTCCCCGGCCTTCCCCACCCGCCGCACCCCCGGCGCTGGCGCACCCGGTGGCAGTGAGGAGGAATACGCCCGCCATGAGAAGTGAGCGACGATTTCGCATGAGATCCTCCTTCGGGAGTATCGCCCGTGCGTTGCATCCTCACAGAATGTGAGGCTGGCAATATACAGTGTGACCCGCAAATCCGCCCCCTGCGTCAGGCCTCGTGAAACCAGCCCAGGCGACGGCCTGCGAGATAAACGACTCCGCCCGTCGCCAGTGTGCCCAACGCAGCCCCCGTGGGTAGCGGCGCGACGATCAGGCCATTGATCCACGCGGCGATGGTTACGGACAAGAAGATGATCGCGGGGGCAGGATGAAGCGGCGTCCTGAATAGGTCCGCCCCGTGGGACCCGGCGGTCGCGGTGCGGCGCCGAACGACGAAAAGTGTGGCTACGGTGAGCCCGTTGAACAGCAACAGGGACGATCCGATGTAGATCAGCAGGATCTCGAACGCACCGGTCAACGCGAGAATGGCTGCAAGCACACCCTGTGCAGCGATCGCAAGGGTCGGTACTACGCCCTTGTCCGAGAGTGTGGCAAGGAAGCGGGGCGCCACTCCGTCCCTTGCCATGGCGAAATAGATTCGAGGGCCGACTGCTGTCATCGCGCTCACAGAAGCGAACATCGCCAACGCGATCAGGCCGCTCACCGCCAGCGACCCCGTCTTGCCGAAGAGCCTCTCGGCCGCCAGGTGCCCTACGGCGATCGTGGGCTCCCATTCGGCCTCCGGAAGGGCATAGAAGAACAGGGCGTTGATCAGGACGTAAGCCACCATCACGAACAACGTGCCGCCGAGAATCGCCTTCGGGAGGTTCTTACTCGGTTCCCGAACCTCTCCCGCGATGTAGGCTGCAGCGTTCCATCCCGCGTAGGCGTAGCTTACCTGGATCAGGGCCACCCACCAGCTACTCTGAGGCTCCGTCCGGGCTATGAGTCCGGACCACTCACCATTGCCGCTCGAGAAGCCGGCTACCACCATCACGCCGATCGATCCGACCACGAACGTGGCGAGGAGGGTCTGCAAGCTGCCGCTCGAACGAACCCCGATGCAGTGGACCATGGTAAGGACCAGGACCAAGGCTGAAGCTGCGGCCGCCCCTTGTGTGACGCCGAGGCCGGCTATGAGCGGTGCCTCCGGGTCCCAACCGCCCACCAGCGGTGCCAGGTAGGCCATGACGCCGAGTGACGAGGCGGCGACGGCGGCCGAGAATCCCACCACGAAGGAGACCCAGCCACTCAGGAATCCCCAAGCCTGACCGAAGCTCTCGGTGAGGAAGCGGTATTCGCCGCCGGCCCGAGGCATGTGCGTGGCGAGCTCCGAGTAGCAGAGTGCGCCACACACGCTGAGCAAGCCGGCCGCCACCCATACCCATAGGGACCCCATGGCGCTTCCCGTTGCGACGCGCACGAACGCAGGAGTGGTGAAGATCCCCGACCCGATCATGTTGGTCACCACAAATGCGCCCGCAGCGAGCGGTCCGAGGGTGCGGACGAGTCCTTCGGGGGTATGTCGGCGACTCGTCATGGTGTTGGCGAGTCCGTCCGTGGCTCCCATCGGCGGATTACCGCACCCTCCAGCTCCGATTGGCCGAGCAGTTCCCGCACGGTCCGTCCGATCACCGGATGGTGGAGGTCCGGATTCAGGTCGGCCAACGGCACGAGCACGAAGGCCCTGTGGTGCAGTCGTGGGTGGGGGAGAATCAGGCCGTCGTCCGCGAGGATCTGATCTCCGAAGAACAGGAGGTCCAGGTCCAGCGGGCGCGGGCCCTGGGGAATTCTCCACTCGCGCCCGGCCGCGCGTTCGAGGGCGAGCAGTTCGTCCAGGAGCGTTCTGGGTCCCAAGTCTTCCGCGAGGTCCATCTCGAACACTGCGTTCAAGAAGGGCGGCTGATCCACGACCGGCCCTGCCGGGGATGTCTCGTAGATCGGCGAACTCCGCACCGTGTAGTGCCCCCCAAGCTGGGCGAGGGCACCGTCTAGGTGGGCCTTGCGATCCCCGAGGTTGCTGCCGGCGCCTACGTAGGCCCGCATCCTACGCCCCAGGGTCGAGAGCCCGCCGTTGGATCTCCACGCCTGCCGCGGCCACGTTCAGATGGGCGAGTGCCGCTGGTTTCCGGATTCGGACGGAAATGTCAGGCATGGGGAACCGGCCGAGCAACGTGGCTGCCACCTCTTCGGCCACCGTCTCGATCAGCTTGAACTCCCGCCCCTCGAGGACGCCCAGCACGGACTCCCACACGGCGGCATAGTCGATCACCTCGGACAGGTCATCGTTTTCGGCGTTGCCCCTGCCTGGGGTCCACGAGAGGTCGATGATGAGTTCCTGGGGCTCCAACCGCTCGGTCTCGGTCACACCGATGCGGGCGAGGACCCGGCCCTCCTCCAAGAAGACACGGTCACGCATCGATGATCGCCTCCGCCACGATGATCGCCTGTCGGGCAGCGGCCACGTCGTGCACGCGCACGACACTGGCGCCGCCGAGCACGGAAATGACCACGGCTGCGATCGTGCCTTCCAGGCGCTTATCGGCGGGCAGTCCCGTGAGGTGACCGATAAACGATTTTCGTGACGGTCCCACGAGAAGCGGTGCACCGAGGTCTGCCAGCTCGCTGAGTCTGCCCAGGATCTCGCAGCTTTGCTGAGGGGTCTTGGCGAACCCGATGCCGGGGTCGACGTACACCTCACTGATGCCCGCTTCCCTAGCGAGGGCAATCCCTCGGGACAGCTCGTCTCTCACTTCGTCGACCACGTCGTCATAGTGGGTCAACGTGGCCATGGTCTTGGGTGTGCCGCGCATGTGCATGTGGACGAAACCGGCCCCGAGCTCCGCGACTGTCCTCAGCATCTCGGGATCGCGCCCGCCCGTGACATCGTTCACGATGCGGGCGCCCGCATCGACAGCGCCTCGGGCCACCGACGCCTTCCACGTGTCGATCGAGATGACGGGGCGGTCGGTCTCGTCAGCGAGACCTTCGATGACGGGGAGTACCCGAGCCAGCTCGTCGTCGGCTGAGACGGGCTCAGCGCCGGGTCGCGTGCTCTCGCCTCCGATATCGATGATATCCGCGCCCTCCTCAAGCAGCGTGCGTGCGTAGGCGATCGCCCTAGGGGGATTCAAGAAGTCCGCGCCGTCCGAAAAGGAGTCGGGTGTCACGTTGACGACGCCCATGATACGCGTCCGCGGAGCGTTCAGGAGATCTGTTCCCGCTACTCGTATCTGAGCGCGTCGATAGGGTTGAGACGGGCCGCTCGCCGCGCCGGCCATATGCCGAAGAAGAGCCCGATGGCGATGCTGAAGCCCAGAGCTACCAGTATCGCGTCACCCGAAATCGCTGTCTCCCAGTTGGCGATCCGGGTCATGGCTCTCGAGCCGCCGACGCCGACCGCTACCCCCAGGATTCCTCCCATCCCACAGAGGACCGTCGCCTCGACCAGGAACTGGAGCATGATCGCGTTGCCCGTGGCTCCAAGCGCCTTGCGGACGCCGATTTCACGGGTCCGCTCGGTGACGCTGACGAGCATGATGTTCATGATCCCGATGCCACCCACCAGCAAACTGATCGCTGCGATGCCGGCGAGAAGCAGCGTAAAGGTGGCCGTGGCCTCGTTGGCCGTCTGCAGAAGGTCGGCCGAGTTGCGGACCGTGAAGTCCACATCCGCTCCGGGTGTGATCTTGTGCTGGCGGCGGAGCTCCCGGTCGATGTCGGCAAAGGCCTGATCCATCCGACGGCCGTCATTCACCAGCGCCAGGATGGATGATAGCCGTCGCCGGCCGCCGAAGAGCCTGTACTGGGCCGTGGCGATGGGTATGAAGACCTGATTGTCAGGGTTGAAGCCGCGTGAATCCCCCTTTTCAGCAAGCACTCCAATGACCTTGAACGGTTGCCCTCTGATCTGTATCGTGGCGCCGACCAGAAGTTCGGTGGGTGTTCCGAGGGCCTCGGGGATCTCGTACCCCAAGACGGCCACCCTCCGTCGGCCCTGGTTTTCCCCGGGGGTGAAGAACCGCCCCATCACGAGCTGGTGGTTGTAGATGTCGAAATACTCGGTCCAGGTGCCCACGACCTGGTTATTCGAATTCCAGCGTAGATAGGCCAGTTGGGTCCTGGATGCGATCTGGGGCACGATCGTCAGGAGGCCCCCAGAAGCGTCTCGGAGGGCTTCGGCATCGTCTACGGTGAGATCCTCCGTGGCATCGGTCACGACCCCCCCGAAATGGCGCTGGTTGGCCCGGATTGTAAGCACGTTCGTGCCCATCCGATCGATCTGGTCAGCGACCGATCGCTGTGCGCCTTCCCCCAGCGAAACCATGGCGATCACGGCCGAGATCCCGATCACGACGCCGAGCGTCGTGAGAATCGACCGAAGCGCGTTGGCCCGAATCGCCCCCAACGCCACCATCACGATTTCGAAAGCGATCATGCTCCCGCCTCTTCCTCCCTCGTCGGTTTCCTGACTCCAGGCGCAAGGTACGGCGCTCGGACCGGCCCGCAAAGCGAAAGCGCCCTGCGTCGAGCCTGCGAGCGTGGCCCTACACCTTGAGACACTGTAGGGGCGTGCTTCGCTGGCCTGTGGCTACGGTGGTGTGAGCGGGCGAAGCCGGTGAGTGGCGTGGCGGTGGGCCGCCGTGATGCTCGGGAAGAGACCTGCCTAGGCAGCGTCCTCCGAATCGATGCGGCAGCGACCTTGAGCCAACTCTTCGTTGAAGCCAGCCCTCAGCTCTCGCCGGAGATCGGCTTCGCAGCGCCACTTACGGTCCTCTTCAGTCTCGCAGACGAGAGATGGAACGGGGAGCGGGTTGCCGTCCTCAGAGACGGCCACCATAGTGAAGAACGAGCGATTGGTGCGGCGGCTGGTTCCGGGGTCTTGGGGATCCTCGGCCACGACCTGAAGGCCGACCTGCATGGATGTTCTCCCGACGGCGTTCACCGAGGCACGGATCGTGACCATGTCGCCGACCCTTATCGCCGATGCGAAATCCACGTGGTCGAGCGCGGCGGTCACGCAGTAGGACTCTGCATACCGTGATGCGCACAGGTAAGCCCCCTCGTCCATCATCCCCAGGATCACACCGCCGTGCACGTTTCCCACGAAGTTGGCGTGCTGCGGCCGCATGAGGCTGGTGATCTCCAGGCGGGACTCGCTCACGGTCTTGGTCTTTCTGCTCTCGGACATCGACTCGCCTCCCGATCTTCTCGTTCTTTCCGGTTCAGAGTCAACACGGGGGAGGGGGTGACGAGTTCCGGCGGACGCTCGCCGACTCGGATTCATGACTTGCTGGGGGGTCGTTTCAACCGACGATCCGTCCGCATGCCGCTCGTGACGCCGACGTTTGGACTCTTGGTGGCTTGCGGTGGTGGTGGTGGCGGTAGGGTCTTGAATCCCAGTCGGCGCGTGGCAGCTACTGGGTCGTAGCCGAGGTAGGTGGTGGCCCGAAGCGCCCTCCGCTGAGCCCACGACCACCGGCTCCATGTGTCCTTGGGCGCCAGGATTCCCTCGGATCGCCAATCGCGCGGGAAGTGGTTAGCCGCGCTTCCCAGGAGTGCTGCGGCCCTTTTTTCCAGGGGCGAGACCGCTTCGCGGCCTGGTTCTGCCGCCCTCACCCTCGACCAGCTCGGGAATCCGTCGGCAGCTCCGATCTGCGATATCATCCGGGAGACGCCCGAGATGGCTTGGCCGATTCGACGCACGTGAGGATGCGCCGACCTTCCTGACTAACATTCGCTCCTTACCAAGGCTCCGACCGAGGTGATGTTGGTGGCCGAACCTGGCGCGGTGTTCCATCCCGCGCGGATGATGGGCGGCGGACTGTTCGAAACTGAGCCGGACCGACGGGTCGAGTTCAGCGATGAGAACGGAGTGGCTACTGGGTTTCGGCTCCGTCATGGTCTCCCGGGCAGGGCCATCTGTGAAGGAACCAGGGTGGACTAGTCTGCCGGCACTTACGGGTTGGGCTCTTCTTCTGCAGGAAGAATGGTGGCCTCCGCCGGCCTCGTGGAGTCGCCAACACCCTCCTCGGATTCAACCCCTTCGTCCACAAGACCGTGCTCAGCGTACTCCGTCGACTGCCCGGCCGTGCTCCTGATTTCGGAGATAATCTCCTTTAGACGGCTCTCGATGCCATCCATTTCGCGCATCGCCTGGTCATGGTCACGGAAGCCCCGTTCCGCATCGACGGCCATCCAATTCAGCCGTCGGATTTCGTCGAGCAACTGAACGACCTGAGCTCGCAGGCCCGTGAAGTGCCGTTTCTTGTCGGAGTCGGGGGGCTCCGAGATCGGTTTGGCCGTGCTGCTGCGGGTTACGATCCATACGATCGGGAAGATCAGGAGTACGCCCACGACGGCACGCACCATGGAGTCGTCCACGAAATAGAGTACCGCCGCCTCTACCAGGAATGCAGAGAAGAGGGACGTGAGTTGGAGGGTTCGAAAAAGAAGGCGCATGGCGAAGTTTAGCCCCGGAAAGCGGCTGCGTACAGCACTTTTTCCGGATGTGCCTAAAGGCGGACCCGCGCTGCCCCGGTTCCGCCCGGCCGCGGCACTTTCTACGGTCATCCCTCGTGGGTCAGTCCGCGTGCAATGCCCGCGGCGGATCCACTCCCGCGGCACTCCTGGGAGGATCGAGCCCATCACCGAGCTGACCAGCACAGCAGCCACCATCCCCAGCACGACGCCAACTGGAGCTAGCCTCGGCTCCTGCCGCACAACCATCGGCCTGCACGGACGGTCCCGACGCCCGGGCTCAACCCGCCTGGAGCAGGTCCGCGATCTCTCGCTCCAGCACAGGCTTTGGAACCAACCCGACTATCTCGAACTCCGGCTCCCCGTTGCGGAAGAAGATCAGCGTGGGGATCGAGCGGATGCCGAAACGCTTAGCCGTCTCCGGTGCGTGGTCCGAGTTGACTTTCACGACTCGAACGCCGTGCTCCTCCTGTTCGATCGCAACCTCATCAAGAATCGGGGTCATCATTCGGCACGGGCCGCACCAGGGAGCCCAGAAATCCACAACGGTCACTCCGGAGTGCTCGGCGATGATCGTGTCGAAGTCGTCGTCGCCGGCGTGGATGATGGGAGCGTCGACCGTTTTCTTTTTCCCGAAGAACATTTGGCACTCCGATGCTGGCTCATGGGCATGTCGTACACCGAACGGTCGTGGTGTGACCGGGGTTCCCCAGGCGACTCCTAATCGTCCCTCGTCACGTTCTCGGCCCGCCGGGCGTTGATCCACTCCTGCTGTTTCTCCACGGACAACCTGCAGGCGCCGATCCAGTGGGCCGTGTGGGAATCGATGGAGTCCAGCGGCGCGCGCTGGTGTACGGCCCCACAACCCCCGTCACATATGTAGCAGGACCGCTGCATTGCTCCGCCACCACACTCGGAGCACCCGGGCGTGTGGGCGCCCGCGCTCCACTCGGCTCCGCAGGACGTGCAGGCCCAGGCGACCGTGATCGTTGTACCTCCTTTTTCCTGCTCGAGCATCTCGAGGATCGCCTTCGGCCCGGACGACAAGATCCCGTCGGAGCGGAGTTGGCCGCAAGGGCCGGGTCGCTTGCGTAAAGGTCGGCTCCGTGCGGGACAGGCTCTGAAGACTTATCGTGTCCTGGTTCGGCTTCCGGGCCACGGCCGTCGTGTGCGCCGCGCCCGGGGGAGTGCCACATGCCACCCTTCTCGATGAATTGCGACTGTGAGTGAGTGACCCCGCATGAGGGCCGTCGTTCTCCGGCGCCATGGACCGCCCGACGTTCTGCACGTGGAAGATGTGCCCCTCCCCGTGCCCGGTGATGGCCAGGTCGCCGTGCGGGTGGAGACGGTCGGGATCAACTATGCCGAGGTGCTCTCTCGCCGCGGACAATACGCGTGGGCGCCTCGCCTACCGTACGTACTTGGAATGGAGGCCGCCGGCCGTATCGAGGCTCTAGGTCCGAACGTCACCTCCCGGTCGGTGGGGGAGCGTGTGATCGTGGGCTCGCAGTCCGGGGCGTACGCGGAGCGCATCGTTGTCCCTCAGGCGGGGGCCATGCCCGCCCCTGAGGACTACTCCGTCGAAGAACTGGCGGCTTTCCCGGTGAACTATATGACGGCTTGGGTCGCCCTCATGGAGATGGCCCGGCTGCGCCCGTCCGACCGCGTGATCGTGACCGCAGCGGCTGGAGGAGTAGGCACTGCCGCAGTGCAGATCGCTAGTCGTTTCGGATGCGAGGTCATTGGGTTGGCCGGAAGTGATGAGAAGCTGTCCCGGGTCCGCGAACTCGGCTTGACGGCCACGGTCAACTACCGCGAGCCTGGGTTCCCAACGCGCCTCGCGGAGGTAGTGGGGGATCGTGGTGTGAATGTGGTCCTGGAAACCGTGGGAGGGGAGGTCTACCGGCGTTGCTTCGATGCGCTGGCTCCCTTCGGAAGGGTCGTGGTGGTGGGCTACGCCAGCATGAACCTGGTCAAGTGGAATCCTTTCACCTGGTGGCGAACGTGGCGCGACGCGCCGCGTGCGGACGTCCAGAAGCTGGCGGTGGCGTCGGCCGGTATCCTGGCGTCCCACCTCGGGTACTTGCTGGCCGACGAGGCACGCCTCGGCCGCGTCCAGGGCGATCTCATCGACTTCGTGCGGAGCCAGGGTATTCGCCCCGTCGTGGGAGCGACATTCCCGTTCGATGACGTCGCGGAGGCCCACCGATTCATGGAGTCACGGCGAAGCGTCGGGAAAATCGTTCTGCGGATGTAGCGCGCCGGAGTCCTCATGTGTCACATCCCGCCGCCCCCTCCGGGGGTGCCGTGGTAGTGGGGAGCATCACGTCCTGGAGGAAGAAGGCGGAGAGTTCTGCCCGACCCGCGAGCCCGGCCTTACGGTAGACCGACACCGCGTGCTGTCGAACGGTGCGCTCGCTTCGATTCTTGGAGGTTGCGATCCGCTTGAGACTGTACCCCTTGAGGAGACCGAGAGCGGTGTCCCTTTCGGCCGGTGTCAGCTCCCAACGCGCGAATTGGTCATCCATGGCGCGTCCCAGACCTTCGAGCACGGCTCTGGCTCGCCGCAGCCACTCCTCGTGCTCTACCCGTCGGGCCTCCAGGCTCTTCGACACGTATCCCAGCGTGCGGGCTGTGCGTGCCCAGCGAAACCACAGGAGGATCGCCAAGCCAAGGCTACCGGCGACCATGGTGACTTCCAGGATCACGTGTAGCGAAACCCAGCTCTCGGGGTCGTCGAACCATAGATCGGCGATACCGCCCACGACGATCGCCATGAACGCAAGCGCCAGGCCGAGGTTCAACTGCGGGGCCTCTTGTTCCTCCACTCGCCGTCTGACTCCGGTCCGGGGATAGGCTGCGCACTCCGACTCCGTCATTTGCCGGATGGAGTTGGCGTGGGTATGGGGGCACCTTATATAACGCTAACGCGTCGCGCCGCCAGCCAACCCGATCATGGTCCTCCCCTAAAACTGAGGTCACCTCATGCTTCCGGATCCACTTCACCCCGCCATCGTCCATCTACCGATCGCTCTCGTGATTCTGATACCGATCTTCGCCTTCGGAGCCCTATGGGCCATTCATCGCGGCCGGATGACCAAGAGGGTGTGGGGACTGCCGGTGGCTCTGATGGCGTTGTTGGTTGCAAGCGCGTGGTTGGCTTTGGAGACGGGTGAGCGCGAGGAGGAGACCGTCGAGGCAATCGTCGCGGAAAGCGCGATCGACGCCCACGAGGAAGCTGCCGAGCAACTCATTGCGGTCGGTGTGACGATACTCCTGCTGAGCAGTCTCGGGTTGTTTTCCGGGAGGCTTGGTGGGACGGCGCGTTGGGTCGGGGCCGCCGGATCACTCGTCCTCCTCGCGGCTGGTGTGCAAGTGGGCCGATTGGGGGGAGAGCTCGTCTACAGGCATGGGGCGGCTGCCGCCTATGTCGATTCCACGCCAGGAGTCGGCCAACCGTCGGGTGACGGGCAGCGGGGAGAGCGTCGGGAGCGCGGGGACGACGACGACCGCAATTGACCGCACGAAACCACGGGCGAGCGGACGACTAGGGTGCCTCTGAGCTGCGCTCCCACTCGGCCAGGAGAGCGGTGACCTCGCTCTTTAGGCGGCTCCGCTCGGTCTCGAGGGTCTTCACCTCGACGGGAGGCGTCTTTTCGTAGTATGTAGGCTCGAAAAAAATCGCATCGATCTCCTCGATGCGTGACTCTGCGAGATCGATGCGGGCGATCAACTCCTCCTGGCGGCGCTCCACTTCCTTACGCTGCTCAGCCGGATCATCGCCTTGGGGCTTCTTGCGTGACTTTCGACGACCGGCCCGGCCCGCAGCACCCTTCTCTTTTTTTTCCTTCTTCGCCTTGAGGACCACTCGATCCGCGTCCAGGTGATCGTCGCCGCAGAAATGCACGTAGTCCTCGTAAGTGCCGTGGTAGTCTCGGATACCGTCCGGAAGAATCTCCACGACACGGGTGGCCAACTTGCTCACGAACCAGCGGTCGTGCGACACGAGGATGAGCGTACCGGGATAGGTTCCTAGGGCCTCCACGAGCGCTTCGATCGACTCGAGATCCAGGTGGTTCGTGGGCTCGTCCAAGACCAGGACGTTCGGGCGCGCGATACCCAGGCGGCTGAATACCAGTCGAGCGGCTTCACCTCCCGACAAGGTGCTCAGCCGCTTCTTCGCGTCGTCACCCGAGAAGAGCATGAGGGCCATCCGCCCGCGAACGAACCCGATGTCCTTATCGGGGCAGGCGTCCCAAATCCACTGCTCGGCCGTTTGTGCCCCAGGGCCGAACTGGTCCTGGTGATCCTGGGCAAAGTATGCCGGGTGTGTCTCGTAGCCCCATTCGACCTCTCCTTCATCCGCTTCGAGCTCGCCCATGACGATCTTGAGTAGCGTTGACTTCCCGATGCCGTTGGGTCCCATGATCGCCAGGCGGTCACCCCGCCGCACGAGCATGTCCACGCCACTCAGTACTTCGTTTTCCCCGAACGCCTTCTTGATCCCCTCGATCTTGAGCACGTCGCGCCCGCTGTCTCGGATCTGTTCGAACCGGAAGGTCGGGTAGCGGCGCGAACTAGGGGCCAACTCGGTAAGGCTCTCCGTCTTCTTCTCGATCATGCGGGCCTTGCTTTGCGCTTGCCGTGCTTTGCTGGCCTTGGCGCGGAATCGGTCCACAAATTTCTGGTGATGCGCGATGTCGCGCTCGCGGGCCGTGATCTCCTTCTCTCGCCGCGCCCGCTCGGACCGCTTTGCGCTCAGGAAATCGGCGTAATTCCCGCGATAGAGCGTTACTGTTTCGTAATCGACGTCGAGGATGTGCGTGGTGACATTGTCGAGAAAGCGGTGATCGTGTGAGATCACGAGTGCCGGTCCCGGGAAGTCGCACAGGAACGTCTCGAGCCAGCGAATGGAGAGGATGTCGAGGTGGTTGGTCGGCTCGTCGAGTAGCAATACGTCAGGGGCACTCGCCAGGACCTGCGCCAGGAGGACGCGCAGCTTGAAGCCGCCGGACAGAGTGGAGAGCGGATCGCGGTGTATCTTGGCTGGAAGGCCGAGGCCCTCGAGAATCGAGGCGGCGCGAGACTCGGCAGCGTATCCGTCGTACTGCTGGACGATCTCCTCGAGCTCTGAGAACCGATCGGAGTCGAAGTGCTCTTCCGCCTTCGCGAGGAGTGCCTCCTTCTCGACCATCGCGCTCCAGAGCTTCGGGTTGCCCATCAACGCGACGCCGAGAATCTCCTGATTCTCGTAAAGAAAGTGGTCCTGTTTGAGGACCCCGAGCCGGAGCCGCTTGGGAAGCGAGACCGTTCCCTCGCTGGGATCCATGTCTCCGCTCAGGATATTGAGAAGGGTGGTCTTTCCCGACCCATTCGCCCCGATCAATCCGTAACGCTCCCCAGCGTTGAGCTGCATGGAGACGCCGGCGAACAGCGTCTGGTCGCCGAAGAACTTGCCGAGATTGGAGATGGAGATCATGGGGAGGACTCGGTGGCCTGGGGGCGGCGCCCACCCTGATCGGTCAACGCCTCCCCCAAACCTCCCGAGGTTGTATTACCGCCGGACGGGCGGGTCAGTTTCCTAGCGAAGCGATGTATGCGGCGACGTTCTTCATGGCCGCGGCATCGGCGAGTATCATAGCCATCGGTCGCATCTGGGCGCCGTAGACGTCGCCGGGATTGGTGCCCCTCTCGCCGGACTTGAAGTGTTCTAACTGCCGCACCAGGTACCAGTCCTGTTGGATCGCGAGGTTCGGCGCGTTCAGCGCGGTGTTACCCTCGCCGGCAGCTCCGTGACATGCGGCGCAGGACGCGTAGAGGGCCTGGCCGGCGACTGCGTCCCCGAACCCATCGTGTGTGACGGAAACGGGCGGTAGCGACGCAACGTACGCCGCCACGTTCTTGACGTCGGCGTCGGTGGCCAACATGGCCGCCATCGGCACCATCTGCGCTCCGAAGGCGTCACCGCCAGCGCCACGGACGCCGGATTTGAAGTTGTTGAGTTGCCGCTCCACGTACCATGCTTCCTGACCGGCCAGCGCGGGTGCGTTGAGGGCTTTGTTGCCTCCACCGTCGGTACCGTGGCACGCGGCGCACGTGGCGAAGGTCGCTTTTCCTGCCTCGGCGTCTTGAGCACTCAGGGCGGTGGTGCCGGCCAACAAGATAAGAACTGCGAGTCCAGCGATTCTATTCATGATGCGCCCGAATCTGATGAGTGTTTCGAGATGGCGGTCGATCTCTCACGCTAGGTCATTCCACCAAAGAATCAAGACCCTGGCCGCATCTCCTGGTTCGGGTCGGGGGGTGGGTGGTCTCCAGAAGATGCGGCGGATGACCCCCAGCCTCACGCATGTCTCGGGCTGACGTCGGCTTCGCCTGTGAGCTGGGCCACGCGAGCGAAATCTTCATTGGGCGGCAGGCGGTCGATGTATCTCCGGAAATCCTCTGAGAAGGCTAGTTGCCGGTGCTCCCAGTAGGCCTGCCCTCCCGGGCTCTGGATATAGCCGGTCATGAGATACTCCCATCCCGCCCAAACGCCCGGGTCCAGTGCGCCCTTCTGATACTGGAAGTGCAAATTCTCGAGCGTCTTCATGAAGCCGAGCATCATGTGGAAGAACCGGGCCTTGCCGTCACTGTCCAGGTCGTGCCAATCCTCGATGCCCAGGCGGAAGATTCGGGAGAGTGCGGCGTCCTGGATCAGCGGACGGATCCAGTCGCGCAATCCCCGGACGGCGGTGTCGGTGGTGGTGGCCCGTATGGCGCGCGTGTTTTGGATGATCTGCGTGGCCAGGTAGGCCAAAGAGACTACCACGGCGATGGCGCCGAGCAACTCGCCGATGGCGCCGAGTGCGACCCAGTTCATTCCGATCCCCGAGTTCTTGTTTGGTGAGGTGGGATGCTACGTGGAAAAGCTAGCACCCGTGGCCGTCGACCGGGACCGGGGGATCCGATATGGTTCAATTGGGACAGATCTCTAACGAGCGACAACGGAAGCCAACGGAGTTGGTGCGATGACCCCTGCCGTCCAGGAGCTGCTCGACCTCATCGATCTCGAGCGCCTCGAGGTGAACATCTATCGCGGTCGTAATCGCGACATCGGGTCGGGCCGTGTGTACGGGGGCCAGGTGCTCGCGCAGGCGCTGGTAGCCGCTCAGCGGACTGTGGAGGAAGGGCGGGTGGCCCACTCGATGCATGGGTACTTCATCCTGCCGGGCGACCTGCAGGCTCCCATCGTCTACTTTGTCGACCGGCTGCGTGATGGACGAAGCTTTACGACTCGCCGTGTCACCGCGATCCAACACGGCCACGCGATCTTCAACCTGTCGGCGTCTTTCCAGATCGAAGAAGAGGGGCCGGACCACCAACTGGACCCGCCCGACGTTCCCGCCCCCGAAGAGCTTCAGTCGGACCTGGAGATGCTCAGGGAGATGGAAGGCCGCATTCCGGAGTACCTCCGCCCTGTCATGACCCAGGACCGGCCGATCGACTTTCGAATGGTCGAACCCGTCGACTACATCGAACCCAAGCCGGGGCCTCCGAACCGCCATCTCTGGTTACGGGCGGACGGAGCGCTGACCGATGACCGCCTGACTCACCAGGCGGTTCTGGCGTACGCGTCGGACTATGGGCTCCTCACGACCGCGCTACAACCTCACGGCCTCTCCCATTGGCACAGGACGATTCAGGTCGCCTCCCTCGATCACACCCTTTGGTTCCATCGGCCTTTTCGCGCGGACGAGTGGCTGCTGTTCGTGATCGACAGCCCGGCGGCCTGCGGGGCGCGGGGGTTCGCGCGCGGCAGCATTTTCACGCGTGACGGGCACCTGGTGGCGTCGGTCGCGCAGGAGGGGCTGATGCGGCCCCGGCCCGATGGAGGTGGAGGGGGGTGACGAGCGGTTGGCATCATCATGTCCTACCCTCGGCACATGAAGAGGCGGGGGAGCCCGCCCTGTGGACTCCCCCGCTGCCGTTAACGCTCGTCTCAATGTAGCTCGCGGCAGTCAGCGCCGCGTGATCCACCTCGAGGTGCCAGGACCTATCCGATACTCACCGTCGAGGAGGCCAGGTCGTGCTCCAGCCAGAAATCGATGATTCGGCCGGGAACGAGCGCGATGGTGCTGGTCTTCACACCCGGATTCGGGCCGTCAGAGATCAGAACGCCAGAGAGAAGCCCGACGGGATAAGCCTTGATCTCGACATAGCCCCCCTCCTGCACCAGATTCTCGGGAATTTCGAAGGTCTGGAGTCCCCGGCGTGCCACGCGACCCAGCAGGTGGATATTTCCCTCGGCATCCTCCAAAAAGACCCGGACGGCACTCCGGTAGTTGTTCAGCACTCGGACCGTCGAACTCGTCGCATCGGAATCGTTCGTGATCGGGACCTCGGCTTGAGCCGTCTGTACCCCGACCATGGCGGTCAGAACCGCCATCAGCACAGCAATTCTTGGAATCCTCCTCATCATCTTCCCCACCCTTCTTCAGGATTCGACTGTACTACACAAGACTCTCTTGTATCTCCACAATACGGTTTCGAGCCGGTCGGGTTTCAAGGGGGCCAGGTGCGGGTGAGGCCAGAGCGGTGTTTCTCCTCGCCGCTCTCAGATCCGCGCCTGCAACGTGTGCAACTGGTGGTAACGCCCTTCGCGGGCGATCAACTCGTCGTGCCGGCCGCGTTCCACCACCTGCCCGTCCTCGATCACCAGAATCAGGTCCGCCCGCTGAATCGTGGAGAGACGGTGGGCGATCACTAGGGTGGTGCGGTCCCTCAGCAGCTCCTGAAGGCTTTCCTGGATCAGCGCCTCGCTCTCAGTGTCGAGGCTCGACGTGGCCTCATCCAGCACCAGGATGCGCGGGTGCGCCAGGAGCGCCCGGGCGATCGTCACTCGCTGGCGCTGCCCGCCGGAGAGCTTGACGCCGCGTTCTCCAATCACGGTCTCGAGGCCGTCCGGGAACCGGTCGGTGAACTCGGTGACGTGTGCCTTCTCGGCGGCTTCCTGGATCTCCTCTGTGCTGGCGTCCGGGCGGGCGAAGAGCAGGTTCTCCGTGATGGTCCCGTCGAAGAGAAAGTCGTCCTGGAGTACCAAGCCCAACTGGTCGCGGTAGCTCGATAGCTTCACATCCCGCAGATCGTGGCCGTCCACCAGAACGCGCCCCTGGTCGGGCTCCAGGAACGTGGCGGCGAGCCCAGCCGTGGTGGTCTTGCCGGACCCGGAGCTCCCCACCAGCGCGACGACCGTTCCGGGCGGAGCGTCGAACGAGATCCCCCTGAGCACGGGCTTGTCCTCATCGTACGCGAAGTGCACATCCTCGAAGACGACGTGGCCGTCGATCGGAGGCATGTCGACGGTGCGGCGGGGGTCGTCGTCCTCACGAGGCCAGGATAGCAGCTCGGAGGTGCGATCGAGTCCCGCGAAAGCTTCCGTCATCTGAGTGCCGATGTTGGCCATCTGCACGATAGGCGCTATCAGGAAACCGAGGAGCAGTGTGAACTGGAACAGCACCCCAACGGTAAGCTGCTCCTGGATTATCAGGAGTCCACCATACCCCATGATGAGCACACTGGCCGAGCCGATAAAGAAGGTGCCGAGGCTCGTCACGCCGGCGGTCGTGGTCAGCGTGGTCTTCACGTTCTGAAAGATCCGCAGCACTCCGGCCTCGAAGATTTCAGATTCCTTGTCGAGGGCGTGAAAGCCCTTGATTACGCGAATGCCGCCCAGCGCCTCGGTGAGTCTGCCCATGACTTCGGCCCGGATGGCGCCCCGATCGCGGAATGCGGGCCGGAGGGTCTTGAATGCGCGCGTCGATACCATGCCGAACGCCAACAAGGGGCCGATGGCCAGAAGCGTCATCACCACGTTGATGCGCAGGAGGAATACCAGGGCGACCACAGCCGTGATCGTCCCTCCCACGAGCTGTACCAAGCCCGTGCCGACGAGATTCCTGACCCCTTCAACGTCGTCCATGATTCGGGAGACCAACTCGCCGCTCTTGGTGTTGTCGAAGAGCCGGACTGGAAGCTGAAGCACGTGGCGCTGCACCTGCGCGCGCAGGGTGGCGATGAGGTGCTGGGCCTCTACGCTCAGCAGCAGCGTCAGCAGAAACGAGGTGGCCGACTGGACCACGATGGCGCCGCCCATCACTCCGAGGAACGTGTAGAGAAGGGTCGTGTCGTGGGGGAGGATGGCGCTGTCGATCAGAGGTCCCGTCAGCATGGGCAGCACGAGCCCGCTCAGCCGGTTGAGGAGGATCAGGAACAAGCCCAACCCGATGAGTTTCCTCCTGGGCCAAATGATCTCGCCGAAGGCGTGCTTCAGGCTGGCGCCGGAAACCTTGGTGCGTGTCGACATGGGGTCCATCCTAGGCGCCGGGCCGCCCCTAGACGATTCCGCCGCCACTCAGTGCACGTACCAGCCTGTACAGGAATTCCTGCCCCTCGTAGAAATGCTCGATGAGGATGCGTTCGTCCTGGCCATGAGCGCGGACATCGTCCGTGTCATGGAAGAGCCCGCTCACGCCGTATACCGGAATGCCCGCCCGCCGGAGGTAAAGCCCGTCCGTGGCCCCCGTCGACATCACGGGGAGCACCTGCACGCCGGGCCACATCTGATTGGTGATGCGCTCTATCGGTTCGAGCACCTCAGGAGTGAGCGGTGACGGCGGGCTCGGTGTGGCCGTGGCCCGCGGCTCCACCCGCACGTCGAACGGAGCTGCCAACTCCTCGAGCTTCGCGAGGACCTCCGCCGGATCGTGGCTGGGGAATATGCGACAGTTCACGTTGGCCCGCGCCAATTGTGGCAGAGCGTTCTGGGCGTGCCCCCCTTCGAGCAGGGTGGCCACGCAAGTGGTGCGGAGCCGGGCATTGTATCCGGGCTCTCGAGCCAGCACGCGCGCGGCCCCGGCGTCCTGCGGGTTGGCGATGATGCGCTTCATGGCCTCTCCCATCTCACCCCCGACGATGTCCGCTGAGCGACCGAAAAACGCCTCCGTAATCTCGCTGAGCATGATCGGGAACTCGTAGCTCTGCACGGCGAGCAGTGCTTGGGAGAGATCGTAGATGGCGTTCTTTTCGACCGGAAGTGACGAGTGGCCGCCCGGGTTCGTTGCCGTGAAGTAGAACGATAGGAACTTCTTCTCGGAGGCCTGTACGTTGTTCGAGAGCTTCCGGCCGTTCTTCTCGAAGCCACCACCACCTTCGTTGAGGGCGTACTCCGCGTCGATGAGGTCGCGGTGTTCAGCCAGGAGGAACTCCACACCGTTCCGGGGCCCGCCTTCCTCATCGGCTGTGAGCGCGATGATGATGTCCCGGTCGGGTACGAATCCCTCCTGTTTCATCCGGATGAGGTTGGCGGTGTAGATGGCCGCCTCGTCTTTGTCGTCCGTGACGCCCCGGCCGTAGTAGTAACCGTCCCGCTCGGTGAACTCGAAGGGGGTCAGGTCCGGACTCCAGTCCTCGGGGAGCGCCTCGACCACATCGATATGCGCGAGCAGCAGGATCGGGGCGCGGCCTGTGTCGCGGCCCCGCAACCGGGCGACCAGATTGCCCTTTCTCGGCGCGTCGTCCGGCACCAGGATGTGGACGTCCTCTCTGGGGAAACCCGCGGCCAGCAGATGGCGCGCCAGAGCCCGGGCGGCCGTCGTGGCGTTGCCCCGCTCGGAGTCGGTGGTATTGATCTCGATGAGCTCTGCGAAGATCGTCTTCGCAAGGGTCATGTACTCGTCGGGCGAGGTGTTCTGGGCTGTGGCCGTCTGGGGCACCAGCACAAACAAGACGGCGAGAAGCGAAATCGGCGACGTCCTCATGGAATCCTCGGATGGGCGTGGGGCACAGGTACGTTCTTCGCGGGTGGGTAGGTTAGGGCATTTGAGGTGTTCACGCACGCGCTCGACCCGACCACCCCTGTCCTCGCCCCAAGCATTCATATACCCTGGGGCTCGCGCCCGATACCCGGACCTGGAGCGTCCGATCACCGTCGAAGCCGCCGTCATTCCGCTCGCCGTCCTTCGCGAGGTCTTCGGCTACGAGGACTTCCGCCCCGGTCAGCTCGAGGTGATCGAGGCCGTGATCGCGGGCCGTGACTGTATCGCGCTCATGCCCACGGGGGCGGGTAAGTCCCTGACCTTCCAGGTGCCGGCTCGCATCTTGGATGGCACCGTGCTCGTGGTGTCTCCGCTGATCTCGCTGATGAAGGATCAGGTCGACGCGCTGGTCGATTTGGGTTTCCGGGCGGCCGCGATCAACTCGTCGCTCGAGCCGGCCGAGCGAGAGCGGAGACTCCAAGCGCTCAGGGCAGGGGAGTATGAACTCGTCTATCTGGCCCCTGAGGGGCTCGACGGCCGCTTGAGCAGAGAAGCCGGCGACTGGCCGCTTTCTCTGCTCGTTGTGGACGAGGCCCACTGCATCAGCCAGTGGGGCCACGATTTTCGGCCTTCCTATCGGCGGTTGCAGCGACTCCGGGAGGCGCTGCGAGACGTTCCCGTGTTAGCCCTCACCGCGACCGCCACCGATGCCGTGGCCCGCGACATCATTCGGCAACTCGAGATGAGCGAACCCGCCGGTTTCAAGGGTTCGTTCTTCCGGTCCAACCTGCACATCTACTGCAGGAAGAAGGGTACCGGCCCCACGCGCCGTGAGATCTTGGGATTGATCAAGGCCCGGTCGGGAAAGAGCGGCATCCTGTATTGCTCGTCCAGGAAGGCCGTCGATCAGATGGCCGAGTTCCTTTGCGATCAGGGCGTGCGTGCGCTGCCCTACCATGCGGGAATGGAAGATGGGGATCGGGCGGCGAACCAGGATGCCTTCGCCCGCGACGACGCCGACGTGATCGTGGCGACCATCGCCTTCGGGATGGGAATCGACAAGTCGAACGTGCGCTTCGTCATCCATCGGGATATGCCCAAGGACGTGGAGTCCTGGTATCAGGAGATGGGACGGGCGGGTCGGGATGGGTTGGATAGCGACTGCTTCATGTTCTACTCGTGGGCAGACGTGAAGCAGCACGAGCGGTTCCTGAGCGACATCGATGACCCGGACCTCTTTTGGGCGAAGGTCGAAGCGAGCAAGTCCCTCTTCCGACTGGTGGAAAACGGTGGGTGCCGGCACAAGAAGATTCTCGGCCACTTCAGCGAGGAGCTCAATGCATGTGGGAGCTCCTGCGACTGGTGCACTGGCGTGAAGGCGGAGGATCTCGCGGCGGAGGGGATGATGGCGCCGCTGGTGGCGAGCCCCCGACGCCGGTCAGTGAAGTCCCACGATCGAGTCGCAGAGCCCGTGTCGCTCTCGGATGAGGGCGAGGCCCTGTTCCAGCGCCTGCGAGAGCTCCGCAAATCGATCGCGGACCAGCAGAATGTGCCGGCCTACATCGTCTTCAGCGACAAGACGCTTCGTGCAATGGCCGAGGCCTGCCCGGCCACTCCCGGGGAGCTCCTGGCGGTCTCGGGCGTCGGGCCAATGAAGCTCGAACGCTATGGAGAGGCGTTTCTGGAGGCGGTGAGCACGCGGTCCCGCGATCCTGGATTGCAGAGCCCGGCGCCCTGATCTATCATCGCGTGCATTGAGGTCCCACCCCAGGACCTGACATGTGTTCGTAGAGAGGAAGCCCCCAATGCCGTTGAAGATTGTCACGGGTCTCAAGGTCGTCACGCTACTCGTGTTCGCCATACCCGCTGTTTCCCACGCTCAAGAGCGTCGCCTTCCTCGCGACGTGAAGGTCGACGAGATCTTCCAGGGCATGACTGCTCGGTCCATCGGACCCGCGGGGACGTCGGGACGCGTGGCGTCCATCGCCGTCTCGCCGATCGACGACCGGGTGATCTACGTGGGTGCCGCGACAGGCGGTCTCTGGAGATCAAAAGACGGAGGCTACGTGTGGGATCCGATCATGGATGACGTGGCGGTCAATTCGATCGGCGCGATCGCCGTCTCTCCGGCGGCTCCGCACATCGTATGGGTCGGTACGGGCGAGGCCAACGCACGCAATTCCATGGGAGTCGGACGGGGAGTATGGAAGTCCATAGACGGCGGTGAAACCTGGACCCACAAGGGCCTCGAGCGCACGGAGCACATCGAGGCGATCATCCCGCATCCTACGGATCCCGATGTGGCCTGGGTCAGCGCATTGGGGCCGGCATGGAGCGACGGGGACGAGCGCGGCGTCTTCAAAACCACCGACGGCGGAGAGACTTGGACCAAGGTCCTTTTCGTGGACCAGACCACCGGTGGCTTCGAGCTGATCATCGATCCATCGAACCCGGAACACCTGCTCGCATCGACCTGGGAGTTCCGTCGCGAACCCTGGTTCATGACTAGTGGAGGCGAGGGCTCAGGCATCTGGAAGAGCTTCGACGGCGGGGATACTTGGGACAAGCTCTCGTCGGAAGACGGACTTCCCACCGGCATCCTCGGCCGCATCGGTCTGGCCTGGGCGACGAACGACCCCAGAGTGGTCTATGCGCTGGTCGAGGCCGAAAAGAGCGCCCTGCTTCGCTCGAGCGACGGGGGGGACTCATGGGTGTCGGTGAATACCGAGCCCGGCGTGAACGGCCGCGCGTTCTACTACAGCCGCGTGTACGTCGATCCCACGAACGAGAACCGCGTCTACCGCGTGAGCGGCAGCCTGACGGTGAGCGAGGACGGCGGGCGTAGCTTCACCAACGTCACTCCGTTCAGCCGCGTGCACGTGGACCATCACGCGTTCTGGACCCATCCCGATGGCCGCACGATCATCACCGGAAACGACGGGGGCGTGTTCATCTCCCGCGACCGTGGCGGTTCGTGGCGCTTTGTCGAGAACCTCCCGTTGTCGCAATTCTACCACATCAGCGTGGACAACGAGGTTCCGTACAACGTCCTCGGCGGTCTCCAGGACAACGGATCGTGGCGTGGGCCGAGCGAGGTGTGGGAGACCCCATCGTTCTCCGGCTCCAAGATCAACAACCGGCACTGGTTGTCCATCGGTTTCGGTGACGGATTCGCGGCGTTGATCGACCCGACCGACTCGAACTTGGGCTACAGCATGTCCCAGGGTGGGAGCCTACAGCGCTTCGACCTGGAGACTGGGGAGTGGACCAACATCCGACCGCCGTCTCCCGAGAAGGGGGTCGACCTACGCTTCAACTGGAACGCGGGGATCGCGCTCGACCCGTTCGACTCGAACGTGGTCTACTATGGCAGCCAGTTCGTTCACCGTAGCCCAAATCGCGGTGAGGACTGGGAGGTCATCAGTCCGGACCTGACCACGAACGAACCCGAGAAGCAGCGGCAGGCAGAATCGGGTGGGTTGAGCCTTGACGTGACCGCGGCTGAAAACCACACCACGATCCTGACGATCGCCCCCTCGCCCGTCGAACGGGGCGTCCTCTGGGTCGGCACGGACGACGGCAACGTCCAGATCACCCGCGACGGGGGAGCTAACTGGGAAAACGTCGTCGACAACATCAAGGGCGTGCCCGACAACACGTGGGTGCCTCACATCGAAGCTTCGAAGCACGTGGCGGGAAGAGCGTACGTGGTTTTCGAAGGCCATCGTTACGGCGACTGGACGCCCTACGTCTTCAAGACCGAGAACTATGGGGAAGATTGGAAGGCCCTATCTCCCGACCAGATCGATGGCTACGTGCATGTGATCGAGGAGGATCCGGTCGAGCCCAACCTGCTCTTCCTGGGTTCGGAATTCGGGCTGTACACCTCGATGGACGGCGGCGGCAACTGGACCAAGTTCACTCAGGGAGGTTTTCCGGCGGGTGCGCCCACACGTGCGCTCGTGGTTCACCCGCGCGACTCCGACCTGATCGTGGGAACCCATGGTCGTGGCGCGTGGATCATCGACGACATTCGCCCCATCAGGGCCCTGGCCGCTCGACCGGAGTTGGCCGAGGCGGACCTGTACCTCTTCGACATCCCGCCGACCTATCAGCACAGCCTCGGGCTCACCGGGCCGCTCATGTTCCCGGGAGACGCTGAATTCCAGGGCGAGAACCGCCCCTACGGGACCATCATGAGCTACCTGGTCTCCGATTCACTCGCCGCGGCGGTCGCGGAAGAGGAGGAGGATGCCGGTCCGACAGGACCGGGCGGATTCGGCGCTTTCTTTGGAGGACGTGGAACGCCGGCGGGCAACGGCCCGGCCACCATCGAGATCATGCAAGCGGACTCGGTGATCCGGACCTTCAAGGGTCCGGCGAAGGTCGGAATGAACCGCGTGAACTGGGCGCTCGACCGGAAGGGCGTGGTGGCCCCGGATGCGGACGAGGACGACCCGGAGCCATCCGGGCCGGAGGTCCTCCCCGGAGAGTACAGCGCGCGGATTACGGTGGGGGAGGACACGACCAAGGCATCTATCGAGGTGCGCCCCGATCCGCGCAAGGCCCGGTCCGTCGCCATGGTCGAAGCCAACTTGGGAGTCTACTGGGCGGGTGAGGGAAAACTTGCGGAGTTGCGGGCGGCGATCAGGCGTCTGGATGACACCCAGGAGGTCGTGAGCTTCTACAGCGCGCGGCTCGATGATTGGGACGGTGATGAAGGGGCCAGGGAGGATCTCGAGGCTCGGACGGACTCTCTGGACAGCCATGTCACTGGACTGCTCGACAGGCTCCGCCTTCCCGACGGTGAGGGGATTCGGTCCGACACGACGATCACGAGCCGATTGGGACAGGCGGTCAATGAGGCCACGGGTTCGCCCTACAAGCCGTCGACCGGTCGGCGTGACCAGGTCGAGTGGGCCATGAACGAGGCCGCTCGACTGCTCGAGGAAATCGAACAATTCTACGCGGCAGAGGTGGCGGCGTATAGGGAGGCACTCCGCGCGGCGGGGTTCGATCCGCTCCGCTGAGGGAGTGGTCGGGAAGGACTCGGCGTCGTAGGCCCGACGGTCTCAGCGAGAGCGAATCTCGGCTGCGAGGTCGGGCTTCCCCGAGTCGTCATACATTTGGGCCAGCCGACGTCGTGCGGTGACCGCGTGTGAGCTGTCCGGGCCGAGCGCGGTCTCGAGAATGCTCACGGCTTCGAGGAAGACCTCCTCTGCGCGGGCGAATCTTCCGACGCCTCCCAAGCAGAACCCCTGCGTCGACCGGAAGACCCCAGTCACGAAGAAGCCCTCGTCGAAGACGTCGTCGCCGATTCGAACGGCGGCGTTGCTGTGCCGCACGCCCTCTTCCGCTTTTCCGAAGGTGCACAGATGGCGCGCCAGGTTGTTCCGCTGGATCGCTGCGGACACGTTGTCGACTCCCAGCGCTGCCTCCGTAATGCTGAGGGCACGGCGGTGCACCGCCTCCCCTTCCTTGGCTTTCCCGAGATCTGTGAGTACGAGCCCGAGGTTGCTCAGAGTGCTCCCCACGATATCGGCGTCGCGGCCGTAGACCGCTTCCTGAATCGCGATTGCACGACGGTACGTCTCGGCGGCCTCCTCCTTCTCGCCTCGGTCGTCGAGGATCATGGCGAGACTGTTCAGACTCTCCCCGATCTTGGTGTGCTGGGGAGGATAGAAGCGCCGGCGCACGTCGAGCGCATCCCGGACGAACTGCTCCGCCCGCTCGAGCTCACCCCGCTGCCGATAGAATTCGCCCAGGAGGATCAGGGGTTCAGAAAGTGATACCGTCTCCTCGGGTTGCGCACGAAAGATCTCCAAGGCCCGGGTGAGTTGAGGTTCGGCGGCATCCAAGTCACCTAGATTCAGATTCGACCATCCTAGGCGAAGAAGCGTAAAAGCGATCCTGGGATGGTCGGATTCGAGCGCTCGCTCGCGGATCTTCAATACGGCCTCGAGTAGCACGACAGCGGAATCGAAGGCCGCCCGAGAGACCTGCACCTCGGCAAGCTCGTAAAGGACTTCCGCGACATCGGGATGCTCAGCTCCAAGCAACTCTACCCGCGTCTCGTATGCCTGCTGGAGGTGCTTTTCCGCGTCGCTGCTTCGCCCGAGGCGGTTGAATACGTTGCCCGCGGCGTACCGCACGGCGGCGTCGACCTCGGGGTCCTCCGAGAAACGGCCTTCGTACTCCCCGACGATCCAGTCCAGGGCTTCGATCACGGTGGCCTCTGGCCCAAGCCCGGAGATCGGATCGGCTGACATGAGCACCTCACTCAAGAAGGTCTGCACCGCGAGTGCCTTGAGCGTCTCTCGCTCGGCCCTGTCCCGTTCTTGACCGATGCGCTCGGCTTGAATTGCCATCGTGGCCCCGAAGACCACGAGAGCGACCACCGCCGCGCCCGACAAGGCGACACCGACGCGGTGACGCCTGACGAACTTCTGCAGCCGGTAGCCTTTACTGGGCGGACGGGCCATCACGGGCTCGTCCCTCAGGGCGCGCTCGAGATCTACCGCGAATTCGCTTGCGGTCTCGTAACGCCGAGAGCGCTCCTTCTCCAGGGCCTTGAGCACAATCCAATCGAGATCGCCGCGCAGTTCACGGCGAAGCTCGGATATCGACGTTTGCCGGTGCTCCACCACCGCTTCAGAGGCGGCGAGCGTGGTCAGTCTGGTGCTTGGACGGGGGACCTCCATATCGCGAATGGCCGAGGCAAGCGCCAGGTCCATCGCCTGACTGATATCGTAGGGCCGGCTCTCCTTGAGAAAACAAAACAGAACCACTCCCAACCTGTAGATGTCGGACCGCGCGTCGATGTCCGTATCCTTTGGGTCGGCCGGCTCTGCCCTCATATACTCCGTTG
>BTRA01000025.1:0-28566 GCA_036986155.1 Gemmatimonadota bacterium
CTTGGCTTCTTCACCCTACATCACCGGCCAAATGATCGTCGTGGACGGAGGGCGGTCGCTGGGCCGGTAACGGCCGAGAATCACTCGCCCTCGACCGCGACCTTCTCGGCCTCGAGACCGTCCACGCCGCCGTGAGCGAGCCAACGCTCAGCCTCCAGCGCCGCCATACACCCGGTTCCGGCCGCCGTCACAGCCTGTCGATAGAAATCGTCCATGACATCGCCGGCGGCAAAGACCCCCGGCACGGAGGTGCTGGTCCGCCAGGAGGTGGGAGTCTCGATGTAACCGTTCGGCTTGAGCGCGACTTCCCCACCCAGAAACCCGGTGTTGGGAGAGTGGCCAATGGCGACGAATAGGCCACCAACTTCTATCTCGCTCTCCTCTCCCGAGATCGTGTCCTGGAGCTTGAGGCCGGTGATCACATCGTCCCCGAGGACATCGGTGACGACGGAGTTCCACTGGAACCTTATCGTCTCTTCTGCCATCGCCCGTTCCTGCATGATTCTCGAGGCGCGCAGCGCGTCTCGTCGGTGGATCACGATGACCTCGCGGGCAAACTTCGCCATGTATATCGCATCCTCCATGGCGGTGTCGCCCCCACCCACAACCGCGACGACCTGATCACGGAAATGCGGGAGCGCGCCGTCGCACACGGCGCATGCCGACACGCCACCGCCCGACTGGGCCAGCCGCTCCTCGTGGTGCAGGCCGATCCAACGCGCGTTGGCTCCGGTAGCCACGATCACGGTGTCGGCTTCGAGTTCAGTGCCACCGGACGAGACGAGTCGCAACGGACGCTGAGAGAAATCGACCTCTGCAATGTCCTCGGTGACGACGCGCGTCTCGAACCGCTGGGCCTGTTCCTTGAACGCAGCCATCATGTCGATGCCGGTCACGCCCTCCGGGAAACCGGGGTAGTTCTCAACCTCGGTTGTGAACATGAGCTGCCCACCGGGGATCATGGTGCGGCTGCCCATGCCCTCGTAAACGAGGGGATCCAGTTGGGCGCGAGCCGCGTAGATCGCAGCCGTCCACGCTGCGGGACCCGACCCGACAATGACCAGTTTCTCGTGTTGGCTGTCCGACATATTCGCCCTCTCCGCTCTGGAATCTCTTGCCTCGACCACCGAATACTTCGCGGTTCCCTGCCGGCTACTTATCCTTGAATACGGCCAGGTTGGTCGAATGACCGGGGCTCACCCTCGCATCGGGATCGATGTAGTGCACGGCGTTGTTGACCGCGATCGCGGCCTCGGCATACCCCGTGGCGATCAAGTCGAGTTTCCCCTCGTAGCCGACTATGTCACCGGCCGCGTACACACCGGGGATGTTGGTCGCCATGAGTTGGTTCACGACGATGCGATTCTTGTCCAACTCGAGTCCCCAAGCCTTGATCGGCCCCAGGTCGGGCTTGAAGCCCAAAAAGCTCAACACCGCATCCACTTCGAGCCGCCGTGCTTCCTGGTTTCTGTTGTCCACGACTGTCGCGCCCTGGACGCGATCCGATCCGTGGACCTCTTGGACCTCGTGGAACGTCAGCAGGACGAGCTCACCCGCCTCGTGTGCCGCGTGCAGCTGAGCCACCGACGTCTCGTGCGAGCGGAAGCCGTCCCGCCGATGAACGAGGGTCACCTCAGCCGCCACGTCCTTCAAGATCAAAGTCCAATCGAGCGCGGAGTCCCCGCCGCCCACCAGCAGCACGCGTTTACCACGGTACTCCTCTGGATCCTTTACCGAATAGCCGACGCCCCGCCCCATCAGTTCGTGATAGCCAGGGCACGTCAGATGCCGCGGCTCGAACGCTCCCTTGCCGCCTGCGACGACCACGGTACGACTCAGGTACTCTCCCTGCCGACCCACCAGCCGGAAAATCTCGGATTCCCGCTCTATCGTGCGGATCTCTTCGTCGAGGATCACTTCGGGATCGAATTGCATGGCTTGGGTCACCATATCCCGGGCGAGGTCTTTGGCGAGGATCTTCGGGATCCCACCGACGTCGAAGATGTCCTTCTCAGGATAGAGGGCCTTCAGTTGGCCGCCCAACTCTGGAAGCGAATCAATGATTCGAGTCGACACCCCCCTGAGACCGCCATAGAACGCACCGAAGAGACCCGTGGGCCCGCCCCCGATGATGGTGATGTCACGAACGCTGTCGTCCACGCTGGGCTCTATTGCTGGGGTTGTCGTCCTGGCGCCCGGGACGGACGTCGCTCTGATCGGACCATCAACGATAACCGGACGGAGGGCTCAGGCAACCGGCCCCGGAGGAGAGTTCTGCTCGGGCTCGCCACGCAAGCCGGCCACCCCTAGATAGATCTCGGAGTCCCTGTATCGGGCGACGGCGCGCACCACCAGGAGCTTCACTCCGACAGCCAACGGAATGGCGATCAGAAAACCCACGAATCCGAAGAAGAACCCGGCAATCGAAAGCGCCAGAACGACCCAAACGGGATGCAGTCCCACCGACTCGCCCACGATGCGTGGGCTGATGACCGTGCCCTCGAGCGTCTGCGTCACCGCATAGACCACAGCCAGCTTGACCAACGAGGCGACCACGCTACCGCTGGCAAGGGCAATGATGACCGCTGGGATGAGGCTGAGGGCTAGGCCCAGGTACGGCACAAGGCTCAACACCCCTACGAGGGAACCGAGCAAGAGAGCGTATGGGAATCGGGTGATCAGCAAGCCGGTAGCCATCAGCGCACCAAGGATGAGCGCTACCGTGAGCTGCCCGCGGAGGTAGCTCGAAAGGAGTTGGTCGTACTCCCGCGCGAACTCGACCACCGCGGCTTCGTTCGGCCGGGGGATGAACTGGCGCGCCTTCGCCTTGATGCGGTCGTAGTCCCGAAGGAGGTAGAATGTGAGTACGGGCGTGAGCACTCCATACCCGAGGACGCTGAGGGCAGTGCCCAGTCCGCTACCGAGACCGAGCACGCCGCTCGCGGCTGCACTAGCGATGGCTCTCCAGCGCTCCTGCAAGAAGGCGACGATCGTCTCGGGTCTCAGATCCCGCAGCCGGGCCAAAATGGCCGCTTCATCGATTCCGGGAAGATCGATGTTCAAGCCACCGTCCACCCAGCCGATCACACGACTCAGCACCGCGGGGGCACCCTGAATCACCTGGTTTACTTGGTGCATCACCGCCGGCACGCCCACGATGATAGCCGCGGCCGCCAGTCCCAGCACAGGCATCGCGAGGAGCACGATCGCCAGCGCACGGCCGATGCCCCGATCCTCCAAACGGTCCACCAGCGGGTCCAGAACGTACGCCAGGACGAGCCCCAGGACGAAGGGAGCGATGAGGAACCCCGTCTCCTGGAGCAACCAGTAAAGGGTCAGGAGGCCGGTAAGTGTCACCACAAGAGTATGCCCTCGCCCGCCACGGAACGGGAGCAGCAATGCCACGAAGACCAGGAACAGAATGAACGGGTTCAGGATCCCCTGGATCTCGAACAGGAAAAGACCCAAAACCGCGAGCGCAGCCAATCCGGAAAGGGACCATAGGGGCATCACCGGCGAACTACTCTCTCCGGCGGGGCCGCTCCCCGGAGCCTCGGGGTTCGTAGTCATCCGGATCCCTCCCGCTTAGCATCACTTTCCTCGAGCAAGCCATCCGCAGTTCCCGAATCTATAAGCTGCTGGGCCACCCGCATGACCTCTCGGGCGTTGTCGTAGGCCACCTCCGCGATAGCCTCGTCGACCGGAAGCCAGCGACACTCGGTAATGCCCTCCGATCGCTCGGGTTCCGGGTCGCCGAATCGGGAACCCATCAGGAAATACTGGCAGTACTTGTGGATGAGCCGCCCCTCAAAGCGAAAATACCAATCCGTCGTCCCGAGCGAAGGTCCGATTTCCACGCCGGTCAAGCCGGTTTCCTCCCCCACTTCTCGTAGCGCAGCAGCCTCTGCCGTCTCTCCGTTCTCGACGTGTCCCTTTGGGAGCCCCAGCTTGCCGTACGGGTCCCGGATGAGCAGAAAATGTACGGCGCCCTCCATGCGGCGGGTGACGACACCCCCCGCGCTCCGCTCGGTCCTAGCGCGTTTGTTCGGCATCGACCGCTCGAGTCAGAAGATCGAGAGCCGAACGTACTTGCGCGGATTCGCACGGATATCGTCGAGCAGCGAACCCATCTTCTCGAGTAAATCCTCCGCACGCAGCGCGAACGTCGTGTCTACGAGTAGCCGGCCGATCGAACCTTCTCCCGCCTCGACCCGACCGGCGATGCGACTGAGCCGCGCCATAGTCGAATCGGCCGACGTCAGGGTGCTCTCGAGCCGGTCGACGGCCGAGCTCACGTCGCCCGGAACGCTGCGGAAGTCCGCTGTGATCGCGACTGTGTTGTCGAGAATCGAGTCCATCCGGCCGGAAGCCAGCACTGCGTCTAGACGGTCGATCGCGGTACGGGCCGCTGTCAGGGTACTCGCGATTTCTTCCGAGGCGACGCGGATCTGCTCGGCGGTGCCCGTAATCTGTGACGATTCTTCCTCAACGACCGTTTTCAGCGTTGCAGTGAGCTCTTCCATGTTGTTGATGGCCTGCGCCAGGCTCGCAGCGGTCTCGTCACTGAACGCCTTGTCGAATCGATCGGTGAGCACCGCGAGGTTTTGGGCGACCTCATCCGCGACGGTCGTCAGCCGCGAGATGTCGGGAAGGGTGAATCCGCCGAGCACGCGGATGCCGTTCTGGATACGGCGGCTCGGTGGCACGTCGTAAAACGCGAAGTTCGGAAAGCTGGAACGGGTTACGATCTCCGCCTGCCAGTCGCCGAAGAGCGACTCCGGTGCAAGCACCACAACCGCGTCGGGAGCGGGTATGTTCTCCCCCTCGAGTTGAAGGACGATGCGGACCGCGTCACCTACCGGCTCCACGCTGATCGGGCCCACCCGCCCAATCGAGACTCCACGGAACTTCACGGCGTTCCCCGGCGCGAGTTGGCCGACGTCGCTCACGAGCACGTGGACCTCGGTCTCGATCCTGCCGAAGCCTCTCCCCTGTAGCCAGAGCGTGCCTCCGAAGCCAACGATGAACGAGGCGATGACCACAGACCCGACCAGGAGCTCTCTTCTCTGGGTCACGACATGCCCTCCATCAGTTCCGGCCGGCCCTCGACGAAGGCCCGAACCAGGGGATCCTCACTGGTACGAATCTCCTCCACGGTGCCCACCGCTCTCATCTTGCCATCGTACAGCATGGCGATCCGATCGGAGATCCGATAGGCGCTGTCCATGTCATGCGTAATCACGACACCGGTGACTCCCAGCTCCTCCTTCATGCGGATGTTGAGCCTGTCGATCACCTTGACCGTCACGGGGTCGAGTCCGGTCGTAGGCTCGTCGTAGAGCAAGTACTTGGGTCCCGTGGCGATGGCGCGGGCCAAACCGGCTCTCTTCTTCATGCCGCCGGACATCTCCGATGGATAGCGGTCGTGTACGTCGTTGAGGTCGACCAGGGAAAGGCATTCATGCACGCGCGCCCGAATCTCCTCCTCGTCCATGTCGGGGATCCGAAGGAGGCCCATCGCGACGTTCTCGCCGATGGTCATCGAGTCGAATAGCGCGGCAAACTGGAACACGTAACCGACATTCCGCCGCAGCTCGGTGAGCGCCGATCTGTCCATAGCGCCCACGTCCATCCCGTCCACGTGCACGGTGCCGCTATCGGCTCTCATCAGCCCGATAATGTGTTTCAGCGTGACCGATTTGCCCGCCCCAGAATAGCCGATGATGCTCAGAGTCTCACCATCCTTTATGGTGAGCGAAAACCCCGTGAGGATCTCCTTGTCGCCGAAGGCCTTGCGCACCTCAAGAAGCTCGATGCTCACAGCAACACCGCCGCCCAGAAGGCATCCAAGACCAGGATGAGCATGGTCGAGACAACCACTGTGCGGGTGGTGGCGTGTCCGACGCCCTCCGCGCCACCCATCGTGTGGAAGCCGAAGAACGACCCGACGCCCGTGACGATGAGGCCGAAACTGACGCTCTTGATCATGGCGAACGTCACATCGAAGGGGTCGAAGAAGATCTTGAGGCCCTTCACGAACTGGGGCGAGCCCATGTCCAACAAGCCCATCGACGTCACCCACCCCGCCACCACCCCGATTGAGATGGCCAGGGCCACCACGACGGGAAACATGAGGACACCTGCCACCACTCTCGGGACCACCAAATAGGCCAGCGGGTCGTACGCAAGTGTTTCCAGGGCGTCGATTTGCTCGGTGACACGCATGGTCCCCAGCTCTGCGGCAATGCTCGCGCCGACGCGGCCAGCCAGGGCGAGACCGGTGAGCACCGGCCCCAACTCGAGGATCATGGTCTTCCCAACCAACGTGCCCACGAAGTACTCGGGTACACCGCCGGTGAGTGTATAAGACGCCTGCAACGCCAAGACGATGCCGGTGAACGTCGCCACGAACATCGCGATGGGCACCGAGGCTACGCCGATCTTATACATCTGGGTGGAGATGTGTGGCGCCCAAATATCGACGTTCTTTAGCGCGCGCACGGCCCCTGCTGCGAGGTACCCTCCCTGACCAGATGCGCGGACGAGCGCGAGCGTGGCTCGACCGACCGACTGGATGGGCGTAAGCAAGGGGTGGGTCATGCCGGGCACACTAGTGGGTCCACCAGGGTGATCCTCCCGGATTGAGGTCTCCTAAAGGATCAGCCGCCACCGCCCCGGGCCCGGGACAGGTCGTCTTCCAAAGTAAAGATAACCTCCTCCGACCCTCCGTCGCCCGTAGGCACCTCGCAGGTGACCTGCACCCGGCGCACGTGGCGGAAGGGGTCACCGATCGAGACCTCGAGGTCCAGCTCTTGGTCGGCGGACGAAAGGCGCGTCCGGATGCGCGCGCCGGGTGGCGCCTCGCCGCGATCACCGGGATTGCGGAAGAGCGTCTTGGTCGATTGCCGCCCGCTGTCAAGTGTCCGCGTGACCTTGACGAGGCGCAGCCAGTCGGGCTGATAGTTGACGGCATACGCGAATCCTTGTTGATCCGCGCCCCGCCCCTCCCGGTTGTGCCTAGCCATACCTCCTCCGAGCGAAATCCCACGATCCCAGAAATCGTAAACGAATGTTTTTCTCTCAAGGGAAAATGTCAAGAATTTTTCCACACGGTTCGGAGAAAAAGCCTAAATTAAGCCATTTTCGGTATTTCAGAGATTGGAGATATTACCAGATCCAGGCGTTTCCACCGATAGCATTGATTATGAAAAACCGCCACTGCCGACCCATGAAAACAGGTGCGACCGGGGCTCGGAGAGGACTCGGTTCACCCTTGACCCCCCACCTTACCCAACGTTACTATTTGGTTGATCCCCAGCATTTGAATTCTTCACGCCCAGCGCGCGTCTGGAATCCCCCTTCGTTTGAGTTGGTTCTCACGGCTGTTTTCACTGCAGGCGATCCACTAGCCGATGTGCCCCCACCGGCGTAAAGCCAATCGTAAGTCGAGTTTAGGAAAACGTGGACATTGCCCAACTAAAGAGTAAGAGCGTCGGAGAGCTCCACGAGATGGCTGACGAACTCAGCATCTCCAACTACTCCGGCCTTCGCAAGCAGGACCTCATCTTCCGGATCGAACAGAACCTCCTCGACAGCGAGGTCGTGCTTCGCGGGGAGGGCGTCCTCGAGATCCTGGCCGAGGGGTATGGCTTCTTGCGGTCCCAGGACTGGAACTACCTGTATGGCCCGGACGACATCTATGTAAGCCCGTCGCAGATCAAGCGGTTCGATCTCCGCACGGGGGACACGGTGCTTGGTCAGGTCCGACCGCCGAAGGAGGGTGAGCGTTATCTGGCCCTCCTCAAAGTCGAAAGCGTCAACGGTGATGAGCCTGACAGGGCGAAGCATCGGATCGCCTTCGACAACCTCCGGCCCCGGTACCCGGAAGACCGCCTCAGGCTCGAGATCGCCTCCGGCGACATCTCCATGCGGGTCGTGGACCTCATCGCGCCCATCGGCATGGGTCAGCGCGGGCTGATCGTATCACCGCCGAAAGCCGGCAAGACGATTCTGCTCCAGAAGGTGGCCAACTCAATCGTGGAGAACCACCCGGACGTGCACCTCATCGTGCTGCTCATCGACGAGCGACCCGAAGAGGTGACGGACATGGAGGAGCACGTCAAAGCCGAGGTCATCTCCTCGACCTTCGATGAGCCGGCAGAACGCCACACACAGGTGGCCGAAATGGTGCTCGAGAAGGCTCGACGGTTGGTGGAGCACGGTAGGAACGTGATCATTCTGCTGGACTCGATCACCCGGCTCGCGCGGGCCTACAACGTCACCGTGCCACACTCGGGCAAGATCCTGTCCGGCGGCGTGGATGCGAATGCGCTCCACAAGCCCAAGCGGTTTTTCGGCGCGGCGCGCAACATCGACGATGGGGGCTCGCTTACGGTGATCGCCACAGCGTTGATCGAGACTGGGAGTCGCATGGATGAGGTGATCTTCGAGGAGTTCAAAGGCACCGGTAACATGGAGCTGGTGCTGGACCGCCACATTTCGGACAAGCGTATCTTTCCAGCGATCGACCTGAACAAATCATCGACTCGAAAAGAAGAGTTGCTGCTCTCCGAGACTGAGTTGAACCGGGTCTATTTGCTACGAAACTTCTTGTCGGACATGCCTCCCGCCGAAGCGATCGAGTTCCTGCTCGAGCGGATGAAGCGAACGGAAACCAACGAAGAATTCCTGAGTTCGATGGCTGCCGGCGGCTGACGCCCCCCTACTCGTCGCTGGCATGCTCGTAACGAGGATTCGTGACGAGGCGGTCCCGGTCGAAGATCTTTCGGTCCCAGGGAAACATGATCGTGGCGTCGGTGGCGAGCGCGAAGTAGTCGGGCTTGTAGCCCTGCACTCGTGCAAAGCTAGTGGCCGTCTGCACCTCCGCGGGTCCGATGTCGCGGATGGCAGCGAGCGCCAGCCTGAGCGTATCACCGGACGTGACGATCTCGTCTACGAGCAGGACGCGACTGCCACGCGCCTGAACGGGCGCGGCCGAAAGTATGGCCGGTCGCTCACGCACCTGCTCATCCCCGTCCTTGCGAGAAATCTTCATGGAGTAGAAGTCCACGCGCAGAATCGAGGCGACGATGGCTCCCGGAATCGCGCCCGCCCGGGCGATGCCGACAACGAGGTCTGGGTGGTAGTGCCGTTCGACCTTCAGCGCCAACGCTCGACACAACTCTCCGAACATCTCCCAGGATAGGTCGATGTAGTCTTCGGCCGAGTCGGCAAGCGGGCCTGGAGACGGACGCATGGGGTGCAAAGACGCCTCACGGTAAAGGGCATGTGACGAAAGCTAGCGTCGGTCGGTCGACCGCCACAGGGCTCTTGACCCGCCCCACCCCTTCCGGCATGATCCGGCCACCAAGTAATCCGTCGGAAGGTGCATGGACGAATCGCAGAATACACGAGCTGAAGAGCGCTTCGAGGAAGCCCTGAGCACAACGGGGGCCCGCGATCCTCGGGAGTATTACCGCGCCCGGCTCAAGGAGCTTCGGACGGCTGACCCGGAGGCCTACAGCTCCGCTGTCCAGTACTACGACGACACTCTCCTGCCGTCCATCGCCGACGGTGATGTCGACCCGCTCGAGGCATGGTGGGAGTATGGGCGGCGGATCGCCGAGCTCAGCGTCGATGGTCGCACAGTCGAAATCGACCCATCGGGTCGGTCACATTCCTACTCCCGCCCTACACCGCACGACCGAATGATCCTCCACCTCCCGGACGGAACCAAGGGACCGGGGCTGGTCGTGGGTCTTCCCCCCGATCTGTCCCAGGCCCAGATGGCCAGCTACGATCTTCTCGTGGCAGGCAAACAACGGCTGAGAGACGAAGACCAAGCCTAGAGGCCCAATCCATATCGACCGCCCATCATCCGAGGTGAACAATGTCCAACGAGCGCCTGTCCAGCCCTAGAAACATCTCCTGGGAGCCGCGCCCCGGCTGGGCCACGGTGCGTCTCGTCGGCACCTGCGCGGACCGCACGCTACGGCGTGGTCAGATCGTATCGCACACCCCGAGCGACGAATACGACGTGCCGGGGCAGGACGATGGGCTCGGACCGGGCACCATGGTGATCGTCCTGCACGAAGAGGTGCGACTCGTCGAGGATGATCTGCACCTCGTGCCGGAGCACGCGGTCGTCGCGGTGGGAGAGCGATTGCCTTAGGGTCACGGATCCAACCCTCTCGAGGACTCAGTCCTCGACCATGAATGCCACGCCCCAGGCCCCGAGACCCAGGTGGGTCGAAACCACCGGCGTGGCCGGCGCCGTAAGAATCTCACAATCAGGCCAGACACCTCGGATTTCTCTGTCCACGATCTCCAACATCTCCGGGCACCCCACGTGGATGATACCGAAGCGCACGCGTTCGGCCTCCGCAGGCACGCGCTCCGCCAAGAAATCCATGATGGTTCGGAGTACGCGCTCACGTCCGAGCGCCTTGCCTGCGACCACCAGCTTGCCCTCGCGTGTGACCTCCAAGATCGGCTTCACTTTCAGCACCGTCCCGAGCCACGCCCGGCTACGGCTCACGCGCCCCGAAGCCACAAGCCGGTCGAAGGTGTCCAGCGTGAAGAGGAGCCCGGACTGGTCGCGGACCCGTTCCAATTCGGCCACGATCTCGGTGGGATCCATCCCGGACTCGGCGAGTTCGGCGGCCTTGAGGACCACGAGCCCCTGCAACAGCGAGACGCCTTGTGAGTCCATGAGGTCGACGGGTACGTCATCGAGCAGGCCGGCAGCCGCCTCTGCGGACTGGAAGGTGCCCGACAATCCCGACGCCAGCACCACGCTCACGACCCGCTCAGAGTCCTGAGCACACCTCTCGAAACCGTCCTTGAACGCCGCCGGCGTGGGCTGAGACGTGGTGGGTAGCACCCGGTCTTCTCGAAGCCACTCGTGGAATTGGGACGCCGTGATGTCCACGCCATCGCGAAGTACGTCGTCCTTCGTCACGAGCATCAGCGGCACTACCTGGATCCCATGGGCCCGGACGACCTCTTCGGGGAGATCGGCCGCGCTGTCCGTCACGACCCCGACCGGGCGCCGCGCCAAAGACACATGCTTGCTCGCCGCCGCTCCGACAGCCGCATATTGCGCCTTCATGTCCTCGGCTTTGTGTGTGGCCAGCCTCCCTAGGGTCCGGAGGTACGCGAAAACCTCTTCCGGGTCGTCCGTATGGACGTGGATCTTCAGGATGTCGCCGGTTCTTATGACGATGAGCGAGTCCCCTCGACCCCTGAGGCTGTCACGCACGTCGTTCTGATCGGGAAGATCGTCACCCCGTACAAGCGCCTCGGTGCAGAATCGATACCGCTCGGTCTGCTCGGGCAGCCCCACATTCGCGACGGCGGGCAAACTGTCGGTGAAATCCAACTCCATCGGAGCGACGATCGGATCCCCGTTCAGGAACAGCACGATCCCCTCGAGCAAGCTGACGAAGCCCTTCGCGCCGGCGTCCACCACGCCCGCACTCTTCAGGATCGGCAAGAGTTCGGGCGTGTGGTCGAGCGACTCCCGCGCCTTGGCCAACAGTTGCTCCAGAAGTGGCGCAAAATCCCTGGTGGGCGCGCCAGTAGCCGCATCTGCCGTGTCTCGCATCACGGTCAGAATCGTGCCCTCGACGGGCTGCTCGAGCGCTTCGTAGAGATTCTCGACGCCCGCGGCCATGGCGCCACCGAAGTCATTCGCGTCGATACGGTTCTCACCCTTTACCTTGGTCGCGAACCCCAACAGGAAATGCGAGAGCATCATGCCACAGTTGCCCCGGGCACCAAGGACGGCCGCCTGGGCGGCATGATTCGCTACGACCGAAATGGACCGATCCCGGTTCCCTCGAATCTGATCCGAGATCGCCTGAAGGGTCAGCGCAAGATTGGTGCCTGTATCGCCATCCGGCACCGGAAAGACGTTGATACGGTTGAGGATTCCCCGTTGCTGCTGGGCGTACTCGCACGCGGCGAGCAAGGCCCTTCTGAACCGGGGACCATCGACGTAGGAGATCTGCATTCTTGGAATCTTGGAATATGGCCGGGACCGCGCAACGCATCTGTCCGCCCCGACGTGAGAGTTGGGCTTGAGCAGTCGCCCTCACGGCACCAGCTTAAGGGGTTGCTGTCCGACAACTTCCCCGATCCATCAGGAGGGTTCCGTGAGTGAAGGTGGCGCCGGACTCCATTGGCTCGTGGTGGCCATGGAGCGCGCGCAGGTGGGCGACGCCTCCCGGTGTGGGCTCCCGACCGATGCGCCGGCTGATAAGGCGTGGCCCTGGGTCGCCGATTTCCTGCACGTGACCCAGGACGATGTCACGTTGGCGGTGGCCCGGGCCTTCCACCTGGAGATGGCAGATCTTTCTGCTGCCCAACCAGAGGCCCTGTCGCTTCTGCCCAAGCGCCACGCACTCCGCTACTGCGTTCTCCCGATCAGGTGCACGGATCGGGAGTTCGTCGTAGCCACATCCGAACCACTCGATTTCGAGGCGGAGCGCGAGATCGGATTCCTCTCCGGGCGGACCACTGTGTTCACTATAGCCTCTCCAGCCGCGATCAGCGAGGCGCTACAGGAGCAGTATAGAGAAAGCCCTAAGGCCAAGAGCGTCTTGGAGAACGTCGATTACTCGGAGGCTGTCCAGAGCGTCAGCTTTCCACCAGAGGTCTCCACTCGAGCACCCGCCGAGGCCGGTGAAGACCAGATCGGCGGAGTCGTAGCACTCATCCTCCATGAGGCGGTCAAGGCCGATGCTTCTGCAGTCCAGCTCACGCCTCGGGGCAGCACCGGCCAGGTTCTGCTCAGCGAGGAGGCCGGGTTCACGACACTGCTCAGACTTCCGGGCGACGTGCTCGTTGCCGTAGCGGAGCGCGTCGGTCTCTTGGCCGACCTGCCGACCGAGTCGGAGGCCGCCTTCGGGAGCTTCGAGGCGTTCGTCGACGATGCTGCGTATTCGGTCTCAGTCCATTTGGTGCCCGGCCTCGCGGGACAGATGCTTCTCCAGATCAGCACCGATTCGACCGCCGTCCCAGCCGCGCCGGCGGAAGACGTATGGCACGCGGAGACGACCGCCGGCGAAGGCCATATCCTCGTCGTGGATGACGATCCAGGTGGCCGCCTGATGATGAGGACGGTGCTGGAGAAGCACGGGTTCACCGTGTCCGAGGCCGACGACGGCGCGACGGCGCTTCCCCTCCTCCAACTCGCGCACGATATCGACGCCGTGTTACTCGACCTGATGATGACGAACATCGACGGGCTCGAGGTGCTTCTCCGTGTCCGCAAAGGGCGAACGACAGCAGGGCTTCCGGTGGTCATCCTGACGGGCTCAAAGGATCCCGATGACGAGCAAAAGCTCCTTCGGGCAGGCGCGGATGATTATCTTCGCAAGCCGGTGGACCCCGATCAGTTGGTCGACCGGGTGAAGGCAGTGCTCAGGCGATCCCGCTCCGTCTTGGACTAGCAGGCCGCATCGACTCCGCCGAGGACCCGTTCACGGCCCGCGGGAGCGAAATCGGGCTCAACTAGTAGAGGAGCATACCAGTGGTGGGCGTGTGGTGGCGGTGGTGGACCCCGGGTCGCCTTGCGGCCCCGGGTGTCGTGGTAGCGATCCTGTTACTAGTTCCAGCGGAGGGGCGTTCGCAGTCGTCTGCTCCGGCGCATGGAGCAGACCGCGTAGTTCGGGCGACGCACGTCGAGTCGGGTATCCGGGTCGACGGTGTGTTGGACGAGACCATCTGGGGGCAGATCGAACCGATCACCGACTTCCTACAAAGAGACCCCGTGGACGGAGCTCCGGCCACCGAACGTACCGAAGTCCGTATCGCGTACGATGAGGACGCCCTCTATTTCGGCCTGATCATGTACGACAGCGATCCGGGGGCCATTCGGACGAGCATCCTCCAGCGCGAGGGCCGCATCGATCAAGACGATCACGTCTGGATCGCGCTCGACACGTATCACGACGGACGGAACGCGTACCTCTTCGAGATGAACGCCTTCGGCACGCAGGGTGATGCACTCTTCAGTGACGAGTCGCTGACGTTGGCCGATTGGAATTGGGAGGGCGTCTATCGGAGCGAGGCCCGGATCACGTCCGAAGGATGGGTTCTCGAGGTCGCTATTCCGTTTACGACCATCCGCTTCTCCGCCGATGAAGCGCCGGAAATGGGCATCGCCATCCGCCGAGCGATCCGACGCAAGAACGAGGATGTCTACTGGCCCCATATCGGGCAGGACTTCCGAGGCGGTATCACCCAGGTGTCTCAGTACGCCACGTTGACGGGCATGCGTGACCTCCGCCGTGGGCGCTACATGGAACTCAAACCGTTCGGAATCGTGGGCGCCCAAAAGGTCGGCAGCGTGGAGGGAACCGACGTGCTCGATGACCTCGGTCTCGACTTCAAGTATTCGATCACCTCGAACCTCACGCTGGACCTTACGCTGAACACGGACTTCGCCCAGGTGGAGTCGGATAACGTCCAGATCAACCTGACCCGCTTCAACCTCTTCTTCCCCGAAAAGCGGGAGTTCTTTCTGGAACGAGCGGGGGTGTTCAATTTCGGGGATCCACAGCAGACCGAGATCTTCTTCAGCCGGCGTGTGGGCATCGGGAACGACATCATCGGTGGAGGCAGGCTGACCGGCCAAATGGGGCCGATCTCGATGGGCTTCCTGAGCCTCCAGACCGAAGATGGCATCATGGGCGACGAGCGAATCAGCAG
Organism: Gemmatimonadota bacterium; assembly: GCA_036986155.1. Classification (GTDB taxonomy): domain Bacteria; phylum Gemmatimonadota; class Gemmatimonadetes; order Longimicrobiales; family Gaopeijiaceae; genus JACZXQ01. The sequence goes on from BTRA01000025.1 coordinate 14,716, forward strand.
AGGCGCCAACAATACGGTCGTGCGCCTGCGGGCCGACGTGGCTCCTAGAACCACGGTGGGCGCCATCTTCACGAATCTCGAGAATGCCGCGGCCTACAACCGCGTGGGTGGTGCCGATGTGAGTGCGAGGTTCGGGGGCAGCAGTTCGCTCAACGCCTGGTTCGCGAGCGTGTGGGACTCCGAGTCCGAAAGGGTCTCGGCGGGATCTGTCGACCTCAATCTCCGAAACGCCAGATGGGGGGTGCGCGTCGGTTACACCGACATCGCCGAAGGTTACGACCCGGGACTCGGGTTCGTCCGACGTGACGATCTCGTACGGTACAGCGCGACCGTGTCAGCCACGCCGCGATTCGAACAGAGTCCTTGGGCGCGCCGGTTGGTGAGCGCGTTCGTCACGACCTACATCGAGGGCCAAGACGGCACCAAGCAGAGTACGGATCTGTTGTACCACAACAGGCTCACGTTTCAGAGTGGGGATGCCGTGGGCCTGAACGGGCAGCGGCGTTTCGAGCGGCTCGATGCTCCCGCGCGCATTCAGGGCCGTGAGCTCCCTGCCGGGGATTACACTTTCTACACGATCAGCGGAAGCGCCCGCACGAACGAGAGTCGCACGTTTTCCGGGTCTGCAAGGTTCTCGTTGGGTGAGTTCTGGAGTGGTACTCGAACCCAGTACGGTGGCGCCCTGACCTGGAAGACCGGTCCGAACCTGACGCTGACCGGCTCGGTAAACCGAAACGACATCGACTTGCCGGTGGAGGACGGCGCCTTCTCCACCACCATCCTCAGCCTCAACGTGCTCGGAGCGATCAACCGACGCCTGTTCGCCAACGCCCTCGTCCAGTACGACGATATCTCGGAAAACCTCCAGTCCAATGTCCGGATCGACTGGATTCACACGCCGGGGAGCGATCTGTTCATCGTCCTGGACACGGGCTACTTCTTGGGCAACCTGCTCGATCCAAGGGATACGCGGTGGGTAAACCGCGCGGGTGTCGTGAAGCTGACGTACCTCAAGGCCTTCTGATTCGAAACCCACATTGCTGGCCGACGACTCAGCCGCCTAGCACCACCATGCCCGCCGACACCGCCTCCCGCACGAACGTAGCCGTGAGAGACGCCTGGTCTGCGGCCGAACCCGCCGCCACCACTGCGCTGCCGGGCAACACCGCGCCGAACCATCCTTCCGTGTTCCAATAACCACCGGGCAGATCGGGCAAGTCGTAGGTGCCTGGATCAGGGTAGGGCGTGACATACCAGTACGGCTGGGGGGTCGCCTCGTCGCCGGGCGAGAATCCCACACCGACGCTGCGCCCGTCGGCGGGTCCGATCTCCGGATCGAGCACGAGCAGCGTGGCGATGTCGAAATGGTGGGGCCAGCACCTCACCCCGGTCGCGCTGGCATGCTGAGCAACAAGCTCATCCAGCAAATCAGCCGCATTCTCGAACCAGGCCTCGAGTTCCACCAGAGCGGCCGCTGGCGTCCCACTGAACGGCACCCCTCTCCCGCTCCCTCTCGCGGGAATCTCGTACTCCGGACGGGCTAGCCGCAGACCGTCGCGAGCGAGCGCACCGGGGAGTTCACTCTCCAACCACCCGTACGCCTCATCGGGCGTGAGGCCGACGAGCGACCGAGATACGAGCACCCCAGCGTCTCCATGGACCGACGCGGTCAGGTCGGCGGGTGCCAGGGTCATGCGGAGGGAGGGTTCCCTCTCCATCGGGCTGGTCGAAAACCCTTGGTCGGGGCCAAACCAAACCATGCTCCGATGGCTGTCGTCCGGCCGGGGGTCGAGCAGCGTCTGGCCAAATGAGGCGAGCAACTGAACCGCGTGGTGGAGTTCCAACCGGCTCGCTACGAGGCCCTCGGGAGGAAAGGCGCCGAGCGTCCGCCACTGTTTCATGATAGAAAGTCCCCCCTCATTATCCGACGCCTCCAAAATTGATTCCGGTGAGGTCGGCTATCCCACGTTTCCATGTGGTCAGGTCGTCCATGCACATCTCGCTCAGATGACTGCGGCCACAGGCTCGCGCCAACACCTGCATCAGGTGCGTGCTCGCGTCCAGGAAGTTCGCGAGGCGCCTCGCCGACTCCTCCACAACCAAACGCGCCCGCAAATCGTTCCGCTGGGTGGCGATTCCCACCGGACAGTTGTTGGTGTGACAGGCTCGCATGCCGAGGCAGCCGATGGCCTGGAGCGCGGAATTGGACACCGCCACGGCGTCGGCGCCCATGCAGAGTGCCTTGATGAAGTCCGCATCGGTGCGCAGTCCGCCTGTAATTACAAGCGACACGTCATTGGCGCCCACGGAATCCAGATGCCGACGCGCCCTGGCCAGCGCCACCATTGTCGGAACCGATATGTTGTCCTTGAACACGTCGGGCGCGGCACCCGTCCCGCCACCGCGGCCGTCGAGAATCACGTAGTCGATCCCGATCTCCATGGCGAAGTCGAGGTCGGCCTCGATGTGCTGGGCCGAGAGCTTGAACCCCACCGGAATGCCACCCGTGCGCTCGCGGACCTGGTCGGCCACCTCGCGGAAGTCGGCGGGCGTCACGAGATCCGAGAAGCGAGACGGGCTGATCGCGGCCTCACCTTCGGGGAGCCCGCGCACCTCCGCGATCTTCCCGACAACCTTGTGGCCGGGCAGGTGCCCGCCCGTACCCGTCTTTGCGCCCTGCCCACCCTTGAAGTGGAACGCCTGGCTCCGACAGGCCCTCTCCAGACTCCAACCGAACCGTGCGGACGCGAGTTCGTACAGATAGCGGGAATTGGCGGCCTGCTCCTCGGGGAGCATACCTCCTTCCCCGGAACAGATGCCCGTGCCCGCCAGTTCGGCCCCCTTTGCCAGGGCGACCTTGGCCTCCTCGCTCAGAGCGCCGAAGCTCATGTCGCTCACGAATATGGGGATTTTGAAACTCAGCGGCCGGGCGGCCCCGGGCCCGAGTACGAACTCGGTCCCGACAGGGGCGTCGTCCGCCAGAGGTCGCCGAGCCAACTGGGCAGCGAGGAGCTGCACATCACTCCACCGCGGAAGTTCGGTGAGGGGCACGCCCATGGCAGAAACGGGCCCGTGGTGTCCAACGCCGTCGATCCCCCCCTTGGCCAAGCGCTGGATGTAGGCGTTGTTCGGCTCTTCGGGCGTTCCGTGGACATCCGCGTAGAGCCCGAGGTACTCGGCGCGCTGATAGGGTTGGGGGTGCTCCTTCTCCCAAGCCGCAACCTGTTCGGCATCCACGAATACGTCATCGCCCTCGACCCATGCCGTGAATTTCTCGAGCACCTCCACATTGCTGTAGGCGCTGACTCCGGTATCCAAACGGTAGTCCCAGTTGTGTAGGCCGCAGATCAGGTTCTCGCCTCGTACGCAACCGTCGGCCAAGAGCGCCCCCCGGTGCAGGCAGCGACCGTACAACACAGAGACCTCGTCGTCGTAGCGGATCACCACGAGGTCGACGCCACCTACCAGGGCATAAGCGGGTTGGCGGTCCTTCAAATCACTCCAAGCGGCAACCTTCACCGGGTGACCTGTTTTGGACTGGGTCATTCGGATTCACCCCCCGATTCGCACGAAATCCCAGGCTGGCCGAGTGTGGTCCCGACTTCGCAGCCCCCGGCACGGGATGGGCCACCATCGCCGCGCGGGACTACGAGGTCAAGCCGAGCCTGGCTTCGGAGCCCCGTCAGCCAGCGGGGCGGCGGCGGCCCCCAGCGAGGCCGACTGCCGCCTCTTGCACGTCGAAACGGTCTGGGTTGCCTGATCAACTACCCACGTCAGTATCAGACGAACTCGATCTCCAGCCGGGTCTCTACGTCGATACACCCCTGGATCGTCCTGTACACAGGGCATTTGTCCGCATGGAATTCGTGGACTCTCTGAACGGCTTCTTCATCGTCCGCCGAGGCCTTGAGGTGATAGGTCACCCGAATCCGTCGAATGACGAGCACCCCGTCGTCCTTCTCCACTTCGCCCACCACGTCGCTCCACAGACGACCGTCGCTCGCAGGAATCTCGCGCGCCTCCAGCGCGCCTCCGAAGGTACCGGTGAGTCAGCCGCCGGTGGCCGCAATGACGTAGTCGAGGGTAGTGGCCACCTCTGTCTGCACGTCGACGCCGTAGTGTTCGGCGATCGCGCCGTGGACCCCGAACTGCACCGGATCCGGCGTGGCAGGGAGGTACGCATGACGGAGTGGACCCTTCACTCGTTCGATGCGGATATTGGCAGTGTAGGTGACCTGGCTCATCTCGTTCCTCGCTGTTTTGGGGAAGCTGGGATAGTAGTGCCGGCCGGAGCCGTCGCAAGACCGGGAATCCCCGTACCCCTTTCCGTCGTATGTAAGGATGATCCGGGTGGGAGCCCAATGGGGGGGAAACAGCATGAGCGATGAAACTTCACGTCTCGTTTGGTCCGATTCCTACGAAGTAGACATCGGTGACCACGTGTTTCCGACTGCGAAATACGGGCTGGTCAAGGATCAACTCCTCGCGGCCGGCATCATCACACCGGACCACCTGGTCGGGCCACAGCCGGCTGACAGCGGGATGCTGGGACTGGTGCACGAAGCCGAATATCTGGAAAAGATCCGCAGTGGCGGCTTCAGCGACAGCGAGATAAGAATCATGGAAGTGCCCTTTTCCGCCGCCTACCGCGAGGCATCGATCGTCTCGGCAGGCGCCACCACCGAAGCGGGCAGGATCGCCCTTAGAACCGGCACCGGCGTGCACCTGGGAGGTGGCTTCCACCATGCTTTCGCTGGCCACGGCGAGGGCTTCTGCATGATCAACGACGTGGCGGTCGCGGCCATGACTTTGCTACGCGACGACGCAGCCGAACGGATCGCCATCGTCGACCTCGACGTCCATCACGGAAACGGAACCGCGACGATCTTCGCGGATGAACCGCGGGTCTTTACGTTCTCGATGCACCACCAGTGGAACTACCCCGCCCTCAAGCCTCCCAGCGACCTGGACGTAGGGCTGGACGACGGCATGGGCGACGAGGAGTACCTGAGGCTGCTGGACGAACATCTTCCAACCGTGCTGGAGCAGCAGCCGGACGTCATTTTCTACCTCGCCGGCGCTGACCCCTTCCAGGAAGACCAACTGGGCGGGCTGGCACTCACCAAGGACGGGCTGCGCGCACGCGACGAGGCAGTGCTGACCGCCGCAGGTGGAGCCGGAGTGCCCGTCGCAGTGACCCTGGCCGGGGGCTACGCGATCAAGCTCATGGACACGGTCGACATCCACTGCGCCACGGTGGAGGCTGCGCTGGGCCCGAGATAGCACCCGCGATATCGGCTATCGTCCGGGCGACGGGAGACTGAGCGCCTGAAGAGCATCGCCGGTGATTTGGCGGACCAAACCCCGGACGTCGACCATATCGTCCTCGTACGTTCCCATCCAGAACTCCCGCCCGTCGTCGACCTCCTGCAGGGTCACTCGCACGGGCACACCCGCCGAGACCGATTCGCCCACCTCGATGACCAGCACCAGATGAGCGCCGAAGGTACGGCCCAGCACCAACGGTTCGATGGTTCCCGACTCGCGACGGCCCAGGGTGGCCGGACCAACCACGCCCAGAATGGTCGGATCGATGCGGGTCAACTCACGGGTCACCCCTTCGGCGATCAGACCCTCGGGCCCAGTGGTCGAATTGGCGGGCATGACCGCTATTACCAGGCGGTCGTCCGGCACGGAGTCCGCTCCGCCCCGTAGAATCACGAACAGGAAAGACCCCGCCAGGAACCCGACCGCAACCACACCGAGTGCCACCGCGGTTCGGGCCTCGCTCCGGGCAGACATGACCTCGGGCGATCCTAAAGTTCTATGCGGAGGCCCAGCCCGAAAAAGCGCTCGTTCGCCTCACGGAATTGGGCCATGGCCGAGGGCCCGAAATGCGCTCTGGCCTCGGCTCGAAATCCCCGGTCCGACACACGGAATCCGATCCCCCCTGTGAGGGTGCCACCCACCCGACCCGAGAGGCTGGGGAGCTCGAAGTCCCCGGCCAAGAACGGCCAGATGGCATTGCCATGCGTGTCCGGGTCCGGTCGAGGGTCCCACTCGGCACCCCAACGACCTGCCGCCTTGGACATGCCTCGGTTCGTATGGAAGTTGGCCTCGCCCCCGGCGTACAGTCGAATGTCTTCGAGGAAACGGCGAGCGAGGAGAATCTCCACGCCTTCCTTGGAGACTTGGGCGACTTGCTCGTTCACATCGCGTGGAAACCTCGCCAAGAAGTCGTCACCGATGTGCGAGCTGATGTGGCGCAGCGATACCCGACCCTCCCAAACCCCCCGCCGGAACGAGATCGGGATCCCCACGCGGAATCCGCTCTGGATGAGGTCTCGAGTGGACTCTTCCATGAAGAAGCGCGAGAAAACCGCGAACTCGAAGCCGAGTTGGACCGGATCGTCGCCCCCTTCGATCTCGTAGACGGGAAAGGCGTGCCCGACGACTACTTCGGCTTCGATGTTGGTGCCCTGGAAGTCTTCAACCGTCGACCGATTCGCAAACACGAACGACCCCCTGAACTGGACCTCTCGGGACGCCGCGATGAGAGGTGCAAACACTGTCTCGCGGGGAAACCACGGTGAGGCCGCTGGCGCTCCTGCGGGTTGCTGGGCCAGGGTGGCGACCGGAAGAGCCGCAGTGCTCAGGGCCATGACGACGTACCATGCGCGGATCGGGCCCCGAGCTCGGCCGGCTCTCATGATTCCCCTGAGTCCGGTTGTAGATCTGGAACGGCTTTCTCCATCTCGGCGGCCACTTCTTCCGGCGATCGCATGCGACTCAGGTCCAACTCGAAGTCGGGACGCTCAACGGGATCGAGTTTGCCTTGTAGCTCTCTAATCTCCCGGCCAGACAGTCCATGGCCCGTCAGAGCGTCCTTTCCGAGCGCCTCGACGCCCTCCCGGGCCGCAATGCCGCCTTCTGTGGCCTGCAAGAGGCTTCGCAGTGCCGCCAACTCGCCGAAGCTAAGGGCAGAACCGCAGAGGTTGTAATCGACCCAGGCTTCGTAACTCAACGGCGCCACCCGCTTGAGGATCCCGGCCATGACGCGAGCGTACTCCTGAATCTCCCACTGGGCGTGATCATCGACGCGGAGCGTCAAGAAGTGGAAGAGATTGTGTAGGTCGATCTTCCAATACCACTGCGTGTAGGTGGACAGCGGCAGGTCGATGCGGGCGATCTCACGGGCCACGTCCTCTGCCACCATCCACGTATACCCCTTTGCCGCCACATCTCGAAGTCCTTCCCACCTGCGTACAGCCTCACCATAGACGTCGGCGGGTGCCGACTCCCCTTGCCGCCCCTGTCTATTGGAGTCGCTCTGCAGCGCGAAATTCTCCCGCTTGGGAAGGTAGAACAGCAACGGCATCAGCGAGTAGCGTCCGCTATATTCGTTCACGGACGCCGTCCGGTGCCGAATCCACTGCCGGGCCACGAACATGGGCATCGAACAGTGGAATTTGAGTTCTACCATCTCGCTCGGGGTGGTATGGAGGTGCCGGCGAAGGTAACGGATCAGCCCTCGCGTATGGCTCTGCTTTCGAGTCCCATACCCGTAGCTCACGCGCGCTGCCCGTTCGATATCCTCGTCGCTCCCCATGTAATCGATGAGCGACACGAATCCGTGGTCCAACACGGGGAAATAGCCGCCGACAATCTCCTCCGCTGCGGGAATCGTGGGGCGTTTGGTCTCCATCAGAGCAGACGCTATGGAAGATGTGGAACGGCGAATGGAAGCGTGCGAACCGAATAGACCGAAACCGCCATGGGGCCGCAAGGCCAGCGCTCGGGGCGGCCGGGGCGGCCTTCAAACTAAAATGCCCATTGTTGGAAATCTTTTCCTGCTTCGAAGGCGGCCGAAAGCCGAAGATCGCCCAATCCAGGCGTAGTGACGGACTGGCACGGTTCTTCCCGCATACACAGTCAGATCGACTGGAAGGCTCCCTTTTTGGAAGTGCGCTCCGTAAAGTCGCGCAGCCGCTGTCGAGCCGGGCTTGGCCCTTGAAATGCCCGGTTGGGGTTCGAAACGACGCCCCCGAGACCCACGGGTCGAAATCGAGACGGCTAAGCCCCCCGCGGGGGGATACCCCAAATCCAAGACGACATAGCTTCGGCGTGTGAAGGCCGTGAGACGTTGCTCACGGCTCACCCGGGACCGCTTCCGGCGCGGACATCGCGTTGGTGGCCAACTCCCTTGATCGCCGCCGAATGGAAGGTCAGCCTTTCCTGGGGCGTCGCATTGTCGCCGCCTTCCCCAGAAGTTTTGGGGCCGCTACGGGGCAAGTTGGGGGGGAGGCTGGCCTTCGTACGTCTCACACTCGACCGGGGCCGAGTCCTATTGGCGCTTTGAGGGGGTCCCGCCTATCGTCGTGGGCGTACGAACCCTTCACGGAGCCTCATGATGCCGGGAGCAGAACGGCCAGCGGTATCCTCGCCGGGCACCCTCAAGCGCGTCATGCGCGTCCGCGATGGCCTGGCAGTCACCGTGGGCATCGTCATCGGCGCAGGCATTTTGGCCACGCCGGGTCTGATCGCCGGCTACCTGGGAGATCCGTGGACCATTCTGGGGATGTGGGTCCTGGGCGGTGTGGTAGCGGGCCTCAGCACGTTGGTCCTCGCGGAGATGGCGGCGGCTCTTCCCAATGCCGGCGGCAAGTACGTGTACGCCAAGGCAGCGTTCGGTCCGGTCGCCGGGTTCGTTGCGGGATGGTCCGAGATCTTCGTCACGCGGGCGTTCTCGGGCGCCGCAAAGGCAGTGTTGATCGCTGGTTACCTCATTTCGCTCACCGGCCGCGGATCGGTCCCGATCCTCGCCGGAGTGGTGTGCATCGCCTTTGGGTGGGTGCACATGGGCGGGCTGAAGACTGGAGCCGCCTTCCAGAACATCACGACCGTCGTCAAGGTGCTCATCCTCGGGGCCATCGCGGCAGCGGGGCTCATGGCGGGACAGGGGCGTGGCTTTGTGCCGGAGGTCGCTTTGAGCCCAGAGACGTCCGGACTCCTCGGCTTCGCCCTGGCGTATCAGGCCGTCGCGTTCGCGTACTACGGATGGGAAGATGCTGCAAAGCTCTCGGAAGAGACCACGGATCCAGGTCGCTCGCTACCGCGGATCCTGATCGGCGGGGCGGTCGCCGTGGGGGTCCTCTACATGCTGATCAACGTTGCCTTCCTGAACGCCCTGACGCCCGCCGAGATGGCGGGCTCCGACTTGGTCGCGCAGGACGCTATCCAGAGCGTGCTCGGCGGCCGAACAGGCACCCTCGTTGTGATCGCCTCTCTGCTCATCTTGATCAGCAGCGCCAACGTGAACTTCATGGGACTGCCTAGGGTGGCGTTCGGGATGGCCCGGGATGGCCTCGCCCCCCGCGCCTTTGCTCGCCTGAGCGACAACGGGACACCGACGCTCGCCTTGGGCTTCATCACGGCGATCATCCTGGGTCTGGCACTTACCGGCACCTTCGAGTTCCTGATCCGCTTCATGATGCTCGTAGCGATTTCGGTGGACTCGATGGTGCTGCTGGCCTTCTTCCCGCTCCGCTACCGTCGTGACAAGCTCGAGCGCCCGTTTCAAGTACCGGGAGGTCCGTGGCTGCCAGCGCTGGCTGTTCTGCTCAACCTTGGCCTGCTGGTGATCATCGTGGCGACGCAGCCCGCCCTGGCACTGGGTGGCGGGATCATCCTGGGAATATTGATCATCGGCGGGCTGATGTTCGCACGGAGTGAGCCGAACGGGGAGCGCGCACAATAGTCGACGTCGGGGCCCGATAGAGACTCTCGCCGGATCGGTCGGCACGTCCGCTTCGTGCTAGGGTAGGTTTCAAGCGGCACACCGGACGCGTGGCTTGTCGGATTCCGGGTTGGGAGAGGAGTGTGGAATGGGTGGGAAGAGTGAGGGGATTCTCGATCTCGAGTTGGGCCGGATCGGGCGAAAGCCCCGACGCCATTGGCTGAAACTTCTTCGCGTGTCTCTCAAGATCGGCTTCTTCGCGCTCAAGGTCGTGCTGGTGCTCGCCCTTCCGTTCGTGTTGTTGGTGCGGGGATCGGTGTACTTCTATCAGGAGTGGGGCCTCCACACCTGGACCGCCCTCGGATCCGGGGTCGTAGTGACCATTCTCCTGTTCCTGATCTATGCCTCGTGGCTTTGGAGGCGAATGACGGGCAAGCGAAAGGTCCCGCGCCTGGCCCGCCGGGTCCTCATGCTCGCGGTCGGTGGCTACGCCGCCTACGCCCTGCTGTTTCTCTCAGCCGCGAATGTGAAGACGCCCGAGCTGCGCGACTACTACACGTCACTCCACCCCCTCCTCCGGCTCGGGTCGAGCACGTTCCTGCTTTTCGACCGGGAAGCCGTCATTACCGACATGCGGAGAACGCCCGAGGCTTACTTGAAGATGGGCCTTCCCATAAACGAGACGTCACTCCACTTCAAACTGGAGGACAAGTACGTTCACGCCATGGACCTCCGCACCGTCGGCCGGCCCGGGTGGAGAAACTACATCACGGATGGGTACTTCCGTTCGATGGGCTTCCGCACCCTCCGCCACGTTGGCACCGCGGACCACCTGCACGTGTCGCTTCCGCTCCAGAAAAGTAGCCCCTGAGCTAGAAGAGGCCTGCGATGAACGCGCCGACGGCGTAGGCCACCAGCGCCGCCGCGGCCCCGACCGCGAACATCTCCAAGCCGCTCCTGATCCATCCCCGGTGAGTGACCAGCGTCCGCAGAGAACCGACGCCGAACAGCGTTATCATCGTGAGAGCCGTCGCGAGCGGGAACCGACCACCGGCGTCGCCAGGGTAGAGATACGCGCCGAGTGGGACGGACCCCGCAACGAGGAAAGCAAGGAACGTCGCCCCACCGTGTCGGAGTGCATAGGGCTCCGCCCGGTCCAACCCCACGGCGGCACGTGCATCCTCTCCGGATCGTATCGAAAGGAAGTTGCTGGCGCCCATCGAGAATCCATCGGCCAGCAGATTCGCGAACCCGAGAATCAGGATCGTGCGCACGGGCAACGCCGCACCCGCCACCCCCGCGACCACCGCGAAGGTGGTGATGATTCCGTCGCTCGCGCCGTACACGAAGTCCCCAAGGTAGTGGCGAAAGAACCCTTCGAGCGTGACGGGTTCGTGCCCGTCGGCTCCTACTAGTTCGAAATGGGGCTCGCTCGTGGGCTCCGCCTCACCGCTCCGTTTCGGGGACTGCTCGCGGGCCACCGGTACCTCCTGACAATGTCATGGGACCACGGGGGTTGGTCCGCGCAGAACTGATCTGATAAATATCGCGAATCCGCCTAGGAAGCTGTACCCGGCCCGAGTGGTGGCCCATGTTACCACCTGGCAAATCCCACGTCCGGCACCACGAGGCATTCCGACGATGAAGAACTCCCACACCGGGAAAAAGCTGGCCCTGACCGCCCTGGCCCTGGTCGCGTTTCCCGCCCAACCAACCGTCGCGCAGGCGGTGCCGGCCTCCGATCCGATGGCAATCATGCGCTGGCGAGAAATCGGGCCGGCGGTGGTGGGCGGACGGATCAGCGACCTGGCGGTGAACGAGGCGGACCCTCGCGTCATCTACGTCGGGGCCGCAACGGGCGGCGTATGGAAGACCACCAACCACGGCACTACCTGGGAGCCCATCTTCACCGAACAATCCACGTCGTCGATCGGCGCCATAGCCCTCGCTCCCTCCAACCCGAACATCGTGTGGGTGGGCACGGGCGAGCCCCAAAACAGGCAGAGTTCGCCCTGGGGTGACGGTGTCTACAAGTCGACGGACGGGGGCCGCACATGGCAACACATGGGCCTGCGCGAGACGTTGCACATCTCTCGCATCCGCATCGATCCACGAGACCCGGAAACCGTATATGTCGCCGCGGTCGGCGGTCTTTGGGGCCCCAACCCCGAGCGGGGCGTGTTCAAGACGACTGACGGCGGACAGACCTGGGAGCATGTCCTGGCACTCGACGAAGACACCGGAGCTATCGACCTGATCATGGATCCGGGCGACCCGAATACGCTTTTTGCGGCGATGTACCAGCGTAGGCGTACGCCTTGGGGCTTCAACGGTGGGGGACCCGGGAGTGGCATCTACCGCACGCTCAACGGCGGTGCGTCGTGGGAGGAATTGGACAGTGGCCTGCCCGATGGCGACTTGGGTCGCATCGGCTTGGACGTGTACAAGCGTGACGGCAACATGATTTACGCCCTCGTCGAGGGCCGGCGGGGCACAGGCGTCTACCGCTCCACCGACCGAGGTGACACCTGGGAGTTTCTCTCGGACACCAACCCACGCCCGATGTACTTCAGCTTGATCCGTATCGACCCCAACAACCCCGAGCGGATCTACACGGGTGGCCAGAACCTGATGCGCTCGGACGACGGAGGGAGATCCTTCACCGACGAGGGTGCCCGCAACGTACACCTTGACCACCACGCTCTCTGGATCGATCCGTCCGACTCCGACCACCTCCTATTGGGCAGTGACGGGGGGATTTCGACATCGTGGGACGGCTCCCAAACCTGGCGCTTTTACGACAATCTCCCCATCGCCCAGTTCTACGAGATCGGGGTCGACACGCGCGCGCCGTACTGGGTGTGTGGCGGCCTCCAGGACAACGGGAGTTGGTGCGGGCCCACCAATACGCTCGACAACCAGGGTATCCGGAACGCCGATTGGCTCAATATCGGCGGCGGGGACGGCTTCTACGTGCAGATCGACCCGCTCGAACCCTCCGTGCTGTTCTCGGAATCCCAGGGTGGCAGGGTAAGCAGGATGGATCTGAACACTGGCGAGCGTGCGTCCGTCACGCCGTCGCCGCTGGCCTCGCTCGACGAGGGATCGTCGCCCCGGAAGGATCCTTCGTCCGACGACCCGCCGGACGAAGACGAGCGTGTCTACCGCACCAATTGGAATACGCCGGTCGTCATGTCGGCACATGACCGCAACACGATCTACTTCGGCGCGCAGATGTTGATGAGGACCAAGAACCGGGGTCAGTCCTGGGAGCAGATCAGCCCTGATCTGACGTACGACATCGATCGCTCGACCCTCGAGATCATGGGAGAGCTTCCCTCGGATTCAATGGTGGCGATGCACGACGGCACACGGACGTACAGCACGCTCACCACTGTCGGCGAGTCACCCATGAACGCTGACGTGATCTACACCGGAAGCGACGATGGCCGCTTGATGGGGACACGCGACGGTGGCGGCACCTGGTCGGACCTCACGCCCAATCTTCCCGTGGACCTCCCCGACAACACCTTCGTCAGCCGCGTAGTAGCCTCCAACCTGCGTGAAGGGCGGGTCTACGCCACGTTCGACGGACACCAGACGGCCGACTTCGCCCCCTACGTCTACATGAGTAATGATTACGGCGTGAAGTGGACACGCATATCCTCGGGCCTGCCGAACTGGCCTGTCAACGTGCTCATCGAACATCCTGCGGCCGATCGCCTCTTGTTCGTGGGCTCCGAGGTCGGCGTGTTCGTATCGATCAACCGCGGCGCCAGTTGGCGGCCCTTGATGAATGACCTACCCACCGTGCCGGTGGACGACATCAAACTCCACCCGCTCACGAACGACCTGGTGATCGGCACGCACGGGCGTGGCATCTGGGTCATGCCCGACGTGTCGCCGCTGGAAGCCCTGAGCCGCGTAGATGACTTGGTAGCGGGGCCCTACCTGTTCCCGGTCCAAAGCGTGACCGACTGGAGAACGTTCACCTTCCAGGAATGGTCGGCCTCCGCTGAGTTCCGGCTGCCGAACCCCGAGCCCGGTGCCCGCCTCCGTTACTGGATCCCCGAGCCCGGCGAGGCCGTTTTGCCCGACAGCGCCCGCCAACCCGT
>BTRA01000026.1:0-28197 GCA_036986155.1 Gemmatimonadota bacterium
AGTACTCCGGGTTGCCGTATCCGTCTGCGTCGACGAACTGCTTGTATTTTTGGTTTGTAACCTCGGTAGCGTCGATCAGGTAGTCGGGAAGATCGATGGTCGGGTTCCCAAGCTCCGGCAGTAGGTTCTTGAACTCCCCTCCCTGGACACGCAACATTTCCTGCGGGAGCGAGTCCACCGCCCCCAGGCGGTAGTCCCCGCCCCCCGTACCGGCCACGTTTAACGTCTGGTATCCGTCCAGCTCCAGCCTGATTCGTAGCAAGCTCCCTGGGACGCGCACGTCCTCCAGAGGTGTTTGGCCGACGTCTTCCCAATCCTCTTCTTCACTGTTGTACGCTCGTATCCAGACATGAGCGCCTGGAGGATTAGATGTCAGGCTTACGCTACGAGAGACGGAATTCCACAACTCATTGCGGAGAGATTCGTCTGTAAAAGATGAGTCAAGTTCCCGGGCACGGGCGTAAGCCTCCGCGAACAGTCTTTCTCCCATGAGTTCACGCACCTCGGCCAGACCCTCGACGGCAATTAACGATGCTGCCGCGTTCCGGCCAGGCTCAAGCACGAACTTATCATAGGCAAAATAGCCCAACGACAGAGCAAACAAGCCAATAATGACAAAATTCAGCCTGTTGCCATTTCCACCGGCAACGGGTTTGGAGCGGTCAATGTCCTTTTCTTTCTTTAATCCTTCGGGTGTCAGTTCAAAAACCCAGGCAAAGATCAGTACAGGGGCGAAGCCGATACCCAGCACGATGACGATGATGCGGACAGCCGCATCACCGAAACCAAAAGCAGGGAAGATGGTCTCCACCACTTGGAGAACCAGCCAACCTGCGACCACGTAGCCGGCGGCCACCCGAAACACGTTACGTCTCTTAAGATCTGCGAAGAATGACATCATTGTTGTTGTGCCCCACGATCGCTCGGGAGATGTCCGCTTTGGGTCGAGGCTGTGTGAAAACTCTGTGGTTGATATAATCATACTTTCCGCTGTGGGTGTGATCAATGAGTGGATTTATTGAAGGCGAAGACCGTCACCAGGCCACGCTATTTCCGGAACGACTGGATGATTACGTCGCCGAAGAGAGTTCAGTTCGGGTGATCGATGTTTTTATCGATGATCTGGATATCTCAGGTCTCGGGTTCAAGACGCAAGCGAGCGACACCGGCCGACCGGCCTACCACCCAACCACGATGCTGAAGATCTATGTGTACGGTTATCTGAACCGGGTGCAGTCGAGTCGTCGTCTGGAGCGAGAAACGCAGCGTAATGTTGAACTGATGTGGCTCACGGGCCGCCTGGCCCCGGATTTCAAGACCATTGCTGATTTTAGAAAGGACAATGGTGAAGCCATCCGCCTGGTATGCCGCGGGTTCGTCAGGCGACGGGTGGTCTGGTGCCTCGATGAGCATCATCGCGTTCATTACGGATCCCGTTCCCGTACGCTCCATTCTGTCCTATCTCGATCTCCCTCCCCGCCCCCCCGGAACAGGGCGGAGCTCACACTCATCCTCAATGATCGGTAGCCGGATCTCCTCACTCCGCCCCGACGCGATTATGTCGCATTGGCCCTCCACGGAGTTACGCAGCCTGCAGCGCAGCATGCCCTAGCAACGTCGTAGGGCGCACGAAGTGCTATAACTCTGTCGGTTACCGCCGCTGCCTCGCATGTTATCCCCCATGGACACCGTCACCCGCCTGAATGCAGCACTGGAAGGCCGCTACCGCATCGAGTCCGAACTCGGTGAGGGCGGCATGGCAACCGTCTATCTGGCCGCCGACATCCGGCACGAGCGGAATGTGGCCCTCAAGGTGCTCCGGCCCGAGCTGGCCGCGACACTCGGCCCCGATCGGTTCCTGCAGGAAGTCCGAGTCACGGCGAACCTTCAACACCCGCACATTCTACCGCTTTTCGACTCGGGCGAGGCGGAGGGTTTCCTCTACTACGTGATGCCGTTCGTGGAGGGTGAGACGCTCGGTGCGCGGCTGGAGCGCGAAGGCGAACTGCCCGTCCCCGAAGCCGCCCGCATCCTGCGCGACGTTGTGGATGGCCTCGCGGCAGCGCATGGCATGGGCGTGGTGCACAGGGACATCAAGCCGGACAACATCCTGCTCTCGGGTCGCCACGCGCTGATCATGGACTTCGGGGTGGCCAAGGCGGTCAGCGAGGCGACCGGGCGGAACTTGGTGACTACGGTCGGCCTGGCTATGGGAACGCCGACCTACATGGCCCCCGAGCAGGCCGCAGCCGACACCAACATCGACCACCGTGCGGACATCTACGCGGTGGGTGCGGTGGCCTATCAGTTGCTCACGGGTCGACCGCCCTTCCAGGGTAGGACAGCGCAGGAGGTGTTGGTCGCCCACATGGCGCACCAGGCCAGGCCGGTCACGGAGCTGCGTGCGGCCGTACCGCCCGGACTCGCCGCGCTGATCACTCGCTGCCTGGAGAAGAAGCCCGCTGACCGGTGGCAGAGCGCGGAGGAGATGCTGCCGCACCTGGAGGCTGTGGCCACGCTGAGCGGTGGGGTGACGCCCACGCAGATGCAGCCTGTCACGATGGGGGTGCCCGCGCAGAAGAAGTCGTGGTTACCCTGGGCAGGCTGGGCAGGGGTGGCCGCGGTCGCGGTGGTGGCTGGCCTGGCCACGGTGATGATTCCACGCATGTCGGGTGGGGATGACGACCTGGCGGCGGTTACGACGGATGTCGACGAGCGAGAGCGCCTGATCGTGGTTCCCTTACAGCCCATCGTGGCCGACGAGGAGCTGCGACTCTGGGGGCAACTTGCCGCCGACCAGATCGCGCGCATGATCGACAGACCCCATCCCATCGACGTGATCCCCGCCTCCGTGATCCGAGATGCCATGGGCCGGCTCGGCGAGGGCACCACCACCGCCGCTCTCGCGCAAGAGACGAAGGCCACTCACGCGGTGGCTGGCACGGTGTCTCGCATCGGTGGCCGCGTGCGTTTCGAGATCGAGTTTCTGGATCAGCGCAGCGGGGAACTGATTCGAGCGTTGGACCCTGTGACGGGCCCCGTCGACTCGGTGGAGGTAGTCATCGGTCGGCTGGCGGGAATGGCCGCGGCGGCGGCCGTGGTGCTTCTGGACCCCGGGGCTCCCCACCAAACTTCCGAGTGGTCCATACCTCCTTCGGCGGATGTGTTCCGTGACTTCCTTGCGATGGTGACGCTCTTCTCGACAGGTGACTACCGCGGAGCGATTACGGCGGGTGATCGCATTCTAGCACGAGCGCCGGATTACGTTCCTGTCCTCAGCCTGCTATACCAATCCCACGGCAACCTCGGGCAAAACCGGGAGGCAGACTCCCTTCGTGTGCGACTCTCGCCACTGCGGGATCGCATGACCGCGGACGAACGGAGCCAATTTGACTGGATATCCGCCCGCCGCGATGGAGACCCGGTGGCCGAAAGGCGAGCCGCAGAAGAAGCGTATCGGTACGATCCCCGGTTGTGGGGCTTCAGGGCAGGGTATACGGCGCGCAAATCTGGGCGGTTAGAAGACGCAGTGGAGCGCTTTCTCGCGTACGATTCTAAGGATCCAGGGTTCGCTCTCACCTTTTTCGGCTGGCGATCCAACCTGGCAACGGCCTACCACCTCCTAGGGCGATACGAAGAGGAGCTGGCCCTGGCCCGAGCGGAATTCGCGAACTTCCCGGGAGATCGACGACTGCACGTCATCGAAGCCGGAGCCCTCGTGGCGCTCGGCAGGCTCGAGGAGGCAGATTCCGTCGTCCGGCATATGGCCAACCTTCCTCCGCAGCGTGGCCCTAGCGCACTCCCCGTGACGGTCGCCAAGGAGCTTAGCGCTCACGGGTATGAGGATGAATCGGTCGCGTTGTCCGAGCGGGTCATTACCCAACTCGTCGAAGGCGAGCCCGACAACCAGGCCGGCCGTGCCTTCACGTATTACTCCGCAAAGCGGTGGGAGGACGCCGAACCGCTTTACGCCTCGTTTCGTACATCAAACCCCGAGAACGTGAATGGCATGGGATTCCACGGTGTCATCCTAAGCAAGCTGGGCCGTCGGGAAGAGGCGCTATTGATTTCCGATCAATTGGGCCAGATCGAACGATCCAATCTAAGGGGTGCCAACATCGGTTGGCAGGCACAAATCGCCGCGGCCCTGGGGGACCGTGATGCGGCCGTGCGCCTCATGCGGCTGGCCTTGGACAACGGTTGGAGCCGCGACCTTCGCCTACATCGGGCTCCCGGATTCGACGGCATGCGTGGCTATCCGCCCTGGGACGCACTAGTGGCGCCCCGGTAGACCCGCTGGCGCTTGAGCTCAGCGAGCCATAACGGTACTGTCAAGTTATCTGGTCCGGTGCGAAGCTGTAGCAGAGGATCCGTCAGGTTTGCTCAGGCTGCTGTGGCCGCGTTCCAGTCTTTGAAAGCACGGGCTCGCAGCCATCGGTAATTCTCTGATCGCATCCGGTGGCGTGAGAATCTGAAGAAGTTCAGAATAACCCCGTGGACCGACAGGAACCGCTGTGCTTGACCCGCTGACTTGAACCGCCGCATCTGACGCTCTCGTTGTCGCGTGGGTTGATGCGATACCTCTGCCAGATTGTTCGCATAGCGTTCCGTGTTGTGATCCACTGCAGGCATCACGTTTCGGTGAGCCGTCCCGTTGATCTTTACGAAGACCTCGTCGAGGTGCCATCTATCGCCGAGCCGTCCCTGGCGCCGCTTGAGTTTGTGTGCGTACTCGGGCCCGAATGTTCGGCACCAGTGCCTGATCGTCTCGTAGGTGACGAGGATTCCGCGCTTCGCGAGCATCTCTTCAACATCGCGGAGGCTCAAGCAACACCGATGATACAGCCACACCCCGTGGCTGATGACTTCAGGCGGAAACCGGTAGCCGCGGTATGTCCCTCGATTCATTTTCATCCGCAGAGTCTGGCGAGATCGTCGCAACTTGACAGTGCCCTTCTCAGCTACAGACGCAAGAAAGCGGAAGGCCTTATGCTTAAAGGCCTTCCGCCTAGTCGGGGCGCCCGGATTGAGCTGCGGGCGGCTTCGCCGTCCTCGCTCCCCTACGCTCAGTCGCTGCCGCTCGTTCGCTTCGGGTCGAACCTACGGTTCTGTCGCGCGACTTCGTCGCTCGACGCGTGCTCGCTAACACGAGCCCGCTGAATCCGGGCGCGGACCTACTCGGTCTTCGATTCCCAGTCGGGGCGCCCGGATTCGAACCGGGGACCTCCTGCTCCCAAAGCAGGCGCGCTACCGAGCTGCGCCACGCCCCGTTTGTGTGGTACACCAATAGTTTACATCAGAAGAAGGTCGCGCTGGTGGCGGTGGGTGTCCAGCATCGCGCTAGGAACGGTCGAGCTCGGACTCCAGATGTTTCGCCAACGCACGGAACGCCCTCCCACGATGGCTGTGCTCGTTCTTCGTGTCCTGCGAGATCTCCGCGAAGGTCCTGCCGAGTTCCTCGTCGTAGAAGAGCGGATCGTAGCCGAATCCGCCTGAGCCCCGAGGCGCTGTCAGGATCACACCGTGTGCTTTGCCCTCGAACACCACGGGCTCTCCTTCCCCGGTATCCAGGACTGCCACGCACACGTAGTGGGCCGCGCGTTCGGCGGCCGGCGCCTCGCTCAACGATGCGACCAGGTAGATGTTGTTCGCTTCGTCCTGATCGGGTCCATCGAGGTCTTCGGCGCCGGGCGCGAAGCGTTTCGATCGGACCCCCGGTGCTCCGTCGAGCAGATCCACGACGATCCCGGAATCGTCGGCGACGGTGGTAAGGCCGCTGCGGCTGCGGAAGTAGGCGGCCTTGGAGCGTGCATTGGCCTCGAAGGTGTCGTATGGCTCGAGACCGTCTTCGGCGGGTTGGGGCGAAAGCCCCAGGTCCGCGAGGCTCAGTAGGCGGATCGCCCCCAAGTCAGCAAGGATGCGGCGGATCTCGGCCATCTTGTGGGCGCTGCGCGTCGCAACCAGCAAATCCATCTATTCGGCGAGCGCCTTTTGCTGTAGGGCCGTGAGCTCCCGAATGCCGTCGAGGGCGAGACCGAGGAGGTCATCGAGTTCCTCGCGCGAGAATGGCTCCTTCTCCGCCGTGCCTTGTACTTCCACGAGACGACCCGAAGCGGTGGCCACCACATTCATGTCGACTTGAGCCGAGGAGTCCTCTTCGTAGTTCAGATCGAGGCAGGCCACGCCATCGACGATTCCGACACTCACCGCCGTTACCATTTCCCGGATGGGATTGCGGGCGATCAGCCCATCTCCAACCAGGCTGCGACAAGCCACCTCGAGTGCCACGCACGCACCGGTAATTGCAGCTGTCCGGGTTCCGCCGTCAGCTTCGAGGACATCGCAGTCGACGATGATGGTTCTTTCGCCCAAGGCGTGGAGGTCGATCACGGACCGCAGTGACCGTCCGATGAGGCGTTGGATCTCCTGGGTGCGCCCGCCTACGCTGCCCCGCTCACGTCTGCTACGGGTGTGCGTGGCTCGGGGTAGCATGCTGTATTCGGCGGTAACCCAACCGGCCCCTCGCCCCGCCTTCCAGTCGGGCACTCGCTCCTCGACGCTCGCCGCACATAGGACCTGAGTATGGCCTGCGCTGATGAGACACGAGCCTTCGGCATGCCGCGCCTTGCCCAGGTCCATCGTGATGGGCCGAAGTTGGTTCGGACTTCGCCCGTCGGGACGGCTCATGGATGGCTCTCCCTCAGTCGTTGGATCAGTTCTGTGGTGGAGTGACCCTCCACATATGGGATGATGACGACTCGTCCGCCCCCCTGCTCTACCGTGTCTGCCCCCACGATTTCGTCGGACATGTAGTCGCCACCCTTCACCAGCACGTCAGGCCGCAGGGCCGCGATCAATTCCGCGGGCGTATCCTCGTCGAAGAGGGTGACCGCCGTGACGGAGGAGAGGGCGGCCAGTACGAATGCCCGGTCCCTTTCGGGTACGAGCGGTCGCCCGGCACCCTTGAGCCGCCCAACGGATGCGTCGGTATTCAGACCGACTACGAGTTCGTCGCCCAGAAGGCGGGCTTGCTCGAGGTAGGTCACGTGGCCACGGTGCAGGATGTCGAAGCAACCGTTCGTGAACACGACTCGTCTCTCTCTCGGAGGACCGTAGCGGGTGATGAACTCCGGCCTCGCGAGAATTTTGCCGGCGGAGGTGGAAGTGTCGGTCATGGGCCCTACCCTATGTCTGCCTGGGTCGCCTCGAGCAACTCACCCGCCCCTCGCTCGATCAGGGTCTGAGCGGTGCGCCGTCCCAATCCCGCTGGATCATGCGCGCTACCGGTAATGTCCGAGCGTACCAGGTGCCGTCCGTCCGGGCTCGCCACCAGACCCCATAAGCGGAGTCCGTCGGCGTAGGTAAGTCCAAGGGCCCCGACGGGCACATGGCAACCGCCACCCAGGGCAGCCAGGAGCGCGCGCTCAGCGGTGACGGCCATCTCGGTCTCGGGGTGGCGAAGAGGCTCCAGGAGCGCTCGGGTCTCCTCGTCGTCGGTGCGGGTTACGATGCCGAGGGCGCCCTGGGCGGGAGCCGGTAGCCAGGAGGTGCGCTCCATCCACTCACCGACGCGCTCCTCCAGTCCCAGACGAACGAGGCCCGCGCCCGCGAGCACCACCGCGTCGTATTCGCCCGCATCGACCTTGGCCAGGCGTGTATCCACGTTTCCCCGGATGTCGCGCACGTCGAGATCGGGCCGGAAGGCGCGGGCCAGGGCCGCGCGGCGAAGCGAACTCGTTCCTAGGATCGCACCTGTAGGCAGCCCTGCCAACGTGGTGTGCGATCCGGCGGGCCCGGCGATGACGTCACGAGGGTCCAAGCGCTCGGAGGTCGCCGCCACGCACAACCGGGGGTCCATATCGGTGGGCAGATCCTTGAGGGAGTGCACCGCGAACTGGATCCGGCCTTCCATAAGTGCGCTGTCAAGCTCCTGGGTGAAAAGGCCCTTTCCCCCGATCTCGGGCAGCGGCCGATCCTGGACGGAATCCCCCGTGGTCTGGATGATCTCCACTTCCACCCGCGCCGTTCCCACGCCCTCGACTGCGGTTGCGACCGTTCGGCTTTGAATGAGGGCGAGCTTCGAGCCTCGGGATCCTAACTTGAGCACCGTCGTCATGATCAGAAATAGAACACCAAATAGGCGCCGAGGAGCACTGCGACCCAAAGGACCATGCTCCCCGTCGGCCATGTCCGGGCCAGGACGCCATGTGGCCCGTGGTGCTTGAGGAGTCCATAGGTGATCGACTGCGCGCGCACCGCAGCGGCGTCCACAACCCGGGCCCATACACGGGTCGTACGCACGGTGAACTCTCGGCCGAGTGCGGTGCCGAAGCGCCGGTAGAACCAGTCGAAGTCCAATGAGATGGTCGGCGTTCGCTGCATCTGAGGGAGCAGCACGAAAAAGGCCAGACCGGCGAACAGCAGCAACTGAGACTGGGCCACCACGTGAGGGATCGTATACGGCACGAATTCGACTGCGTACGGCAGGATGGCGTAGAGTGGTCTCGGATAGATGCCGATGCCGACGCTCAGGAAGGCGAAGAACAACATGGGCCACTGCATATTCATCGGAGGATCCGACGGACGCAGTCCCGAATCCCTCTGGAAGAACACGAACCATGGGAACTTGATGCCCGCGTGCAGGAAGACACCGGCCGAGGCCGCGGTCAGAAGAAACCAGACGATGGCGAGGTGTTGGTCGACCGCTCCCTGCGCGACCATCGACTTGGACACGAAACCCGACGTGAACGGGAACGCCGAAATCGCCAACGCGCCAATGCCGCCGCAAATGGTTGTGACGGGCATGGTCCTGAACAGGCCGCCCAGGTCGGTACACTTCCTCTTGCCGGTCCGGTATAGAACGCTGCCCGCC
The DNA here is from genome assembly GCA_036986155.1 of Gemmatimonadota bacterium. Lineage (GTDB taxonomy): Bacteria > Gemmatimonadota > Gemmatimonadetes > Longimicrobiales > Gaopeijiaceae > JACZXQ01. Next base: position 8,873 of record BTRA01000026.1, read on the forward strand.
GACATCAGCAGTAGCGCTTTGTAGATGATATGTGCGAATGCGTGCGAGGCAGCCCCGTTGAGCGCCATCTCGGTGCCGATCCCGATCCCGGTGACCATGAAGCCCACCTGGTTGACTATCGAGTAGGCCAAAATGCGGCGCATATCGTTCTCGAGCAGGGCGTAGATGATCCCGTAGAAGACCATGTAGAGGCCCACCGGAATCAGGATCCAAGTGCCCGGGAAAGCGACCCACAGCGTAAAGACGGCCGTCTTGGTGGTGAATGCGGAGAGGAACACCGTACCACTCGGGCTAGCCTCCGGGTACGCGTCCGAAATCCAAGCGGACAGGGGCGGCGCGCCCGCATTGATCAGGAATCCGATGAGAATCAGGACTCGACCGAACGAATCGGGCCGCATCGCCTCGAATGCCACCGACCCAGTGTCCGCTATGTGCGCCACGATCCCGATCATCAGGATCACGCCACCAAGGAGGTGGACCAGCATGTAGCGCATGCTGGCCTCGAAGGCCTTCGGCTGGTCTGACGCCAATACCACGAGGGTCGAGCCGATCGCCATCAACTCCCAGAACACGAACACCGTGATCAGGTCGCCGGACGAAGTGACGGCGATCGCGCTACCCGCGTAGGCGAAGGCGGCGGCGAGCTCGAGCGTGCGGGCTTGACGAAGCGCGAAAAGGCCGCCGGCGAACGCCATGATAGAGAAGACGGTACCGAACAGACGACCCACCGGGCTGCCGAATACTGGAGTGAGCTGGTAGTCCAGGAACGAAAGCGTGACCACGGGTCCATCGGGAACGAGCCAGACGACCCAGAGTGTGATCAACGGCAGGCCTAGGACGAGCGCCTCCCTCACCCGCCCCCGGACGAACGGGATCAGTAGACCCCCTGCGACCAGGATCATCCCCGGTGGGAAGCTAGCCGTCAAAGTAGGTGTCCCGTCGCTTGAGGAAGATGCTCAACACCTTCGATACCACGACCATGCCCACACACGTGAGGAAGCCGTACCACGCATAGAATCCGAAGCTTCCTTCGATCCCGAAATCGCCGTGCTGATCAATCAGGAAGTCCGGCGCAACAGTGGCTGCGAGCACGCCGATGAACACGATCCACAACACGCGAATCGAGCCGGGGCGTACCAGCCAGTGGTCATCGTGCCGGTTGCCGGTCATGGGCCGCCGCCTGTGAATGCGTGTGCCAGGGCGAGCGGCACGTCTGGAAAGAAGAACAACAGGAGGGCCAGGCCCGCAGTGGCCGAGAGAGCTACGACCATGAGAAGCGGTGCCTCTCTGTGCCCGTGACCGTCACCGTGGTCACCGAGCGGTGGACTCTCCTCCATGAAAAACGCCATGTAGACGATCGGCACGAAGTAGGCGGCGTTGAGCAGAGTGCTCGCCACCAGAATACCCATCGCAAAAAACTGATCAGCCTCGACTGTGCCCAATAGGATGTACCACTTGCTGATGAATCCACCTGTAGGAGGCAGCCCGATCATCGAGAGTGCCCCAATCGCGAAGGCACCCATCGTCCAGGGCATGCGTCGGCCGATACCCTTGAGTTGGCTGATCTCCGTCTTGTGTGCTGCGGTGTAGATCGAGCCCGCCGCGAAGAAGAGAGTGATCTTGCCGAACGCGTGCGCCACGATGTGGAGCGCCGCGCCGGCAGCCGAGATGGGTAGGAAGATGGCAGCGGAGAGCACGATATAGGAGAGCTGGCTGATCGTCGAGTAGGCCAGCAAACGTTTGAGGTTACCCTGCTCGAGGGCGATCCGGAGCGCGACCACAGACGCTGCGATAACGGTGAAGCTGGCTACGTAGAGCAGCCAACGCGTGCTTGGTTCGGCCTGAAGTAGATCAAATCCGAACACATAGACGAGCACCTTCACGATGCTGAACACGCCGGCCTTCACCACGGCCACCGCGTGGAGAAGGGCGCTCACCGGCGTGGGCGCGACCATCGCTGCCGGCAGCCAGCGATGAACGGGCATGATCGCAGCCTTGCCGATCCCGAACATGAACAAGAAGAGGAGCAACCCCACCTGGGCGCCCTCGAGGTGGCCCGACAAGATGCCGCCCTCAGTGAACTCGGTGGTGCCGGTGGCCTGCCACGTCCACACGATGGCGAACAGGAGCAGGCCGATCGACGTCGTCATGAGAATGCCGAGGTACGTTCGCCCGCCGCGTTTCGCGTCCTCGGTCCCATGGTGTGCGACGAGCGGGTAGGTCGAGAGGGTCAGCACTTCGTAGAACACGAATAGGGTGAGCAGATTGCCGGCGAACGCGACACCGATAGCGCCGGCTATCGCGACGGCGAAGGAGACGTAGAATCGTGTCTGGTGCGATTCGCCGTTCGCCCTCATGTAGCCGATGGAATACAGCGAGTTCACGGGCCACAGCAGTGCCGCGACGCCCGCGAAAATCATCCCCAACGGCTCCACCGTGAACCGTAGCTGGATTCCGGGGATCCACTCTACCAGGTCCACGCTTGGGCGGGCGCCCGCGAGCACCTCGGGAATCAACGAAGCCACAACGAAGAGCAGCGCGGCGCCGGCGACCAGGGTCACCGCTTCCCTCAGGTTGGGAAGGCTTCCGGCCGCCGCGATGAGGGCGGCGCCCGCCAGTGGGATCGCGAATGCCAGGACTACGCCGGCTTCCGGGGTCATGGACCCACTCCCAACAGGCTGCGGGCCGCCGCCCCTGCTATACCGGCCGTATGCGACGCGTCGATGCCGAAATAGAGGTTGATCAAGATCAGAGCCCAGGTAGGCAACAACATGGCCAGGGGCGCTTCTCCCAGCTCGCTATCGTCGTCACCTGGAAACTCCTGGAAATACGCAGCCTCCACTACCCTCCAGATGTAGACCACGGCCATGAGCGATGTGATCAGAATCAACACGGCAACCGGCCACCAGCCCTTCTCGAGCGCCCCCTGGATGAGATACCACTTGCTGACGAACCCCACCGTCAGCGGCACACCGATCAGGCTGAGCCCCGCGACCACGAACGCCGCCATCGTCCAGGGCATGCGCTTGCCGAGGCCTCGCATGGAATCGATGTGAACGGATCCGACTCGGTACATCACGCACCCGAGCGCCATGAAGAGAGCGCCCTTGATCATCGCGTGGTTGAACAAGTGTAGGATCCCGGCGGTCAGTCCGGTGACCGACGCCATGCTGATCCCGAGTATCATGTATCCGATCTGGGCCACGCTCGAGTAAGCCAGCATGCGTTTGATGTTGGTCTGGAAGATGGCCACCAGGGACATGCTGAACATTGCCAGAAGGGCGAGCGGCAAGAGCACGCGGTCCAACTGCATCACGTCGAAGGAGAACGCCGGTCCGAAGACGGTGAAGAAGAACCGGAGCAGCATGTAGATCGCTACTTTGGTGGCGGTCGAGGCCATGAAGGCGGTGACCGTCGACGGCGCGTAGGTGTAGGCGTTGGGCAGCCAAAGATGGAGAGGAAAGAGCGCCAGCTTCAGACTGATGCCGACGGTGAGAAACGCGAATGCCACCGGGATGGTGCGATAGGAGGACACCTGAGGCAGGAGTACGGACAGGTCGGCCATGTTGAGCGACCCGGTCATGACGTACATCATGCCGATGCCGATCACTATGAAGGTGGCCCCCACACTGCCCATGATCAGATACTGGTAGGCCGCCGTGAGCGCCTTCCGGTCCTGCCCTATGGCGATCAATGCGTAAGCGGCCAGCGACGAAATCTCGAGGAAGACGAAGACGTTGAAGACGTCACCGGTCACCGTGATCCCGAGCAGGCCCGCCAGGCAGAGCATGAAGGCCGCATAGAACAGGGTTACACGGGAGGCCTCCACTTCACGCTCGACGCTCTTGAGCGCGTAGGGTGTTACGAGCGCCGCGACCGTCGACACGATGACGAGCACGAAGGCGCTCACAATGTCGATGCGGTATTCGATGCCCCACGGTGCCGCCCACCCGCCCAGTTCGTAGCTTATCGGACCGTCGGTCAGCACCAGCAAAAGGAGTTGGATGGCGATCCAAAGTGAAGTCCAACTCGCCGCCACGGCCACGGCCCAGGCGGCTCGTCCCTTACGCATGGTCGCACACAGGGGGGCCGCCAGGAGCGGCACGAGAACCTGCAGTACGGGCAGGTGGGCGATCAAAGGCGCAGGTCCTCCGCCTGAATCTCGTCCTCTTCGATCGTGCCGTAGGCCTCCTTGATCCGAACCACCAGGCTGAGTCCGAGTGCGGTGGTCGCGACGCCGACAACGATCGCCGTGAGGATCAGCACATGGGGGAGTGGGTTCGAGTAGACCGCGTCCCCCTCCATGAGGATCGGCGCGGTACCGCCTCGTACCTTCCCCATGCTGATGTAGAGGATGAATACGGAGGTCTGGAAGATGTTAAGGCCCACGATCTTCTTAACCAGGTTCCCGCGAGAGATGAGGGTATAGAAGCCCACCATCATCAGGAAAATGAAGATCCAGTAGTTGAAGAGGCCGAGCACTCTCACGAACGACTCTTCCGTCGGCCCGTGAACGAGTAAAAGAACGCCACCATGGATCCGAAGACCGTCGTGAAGACGCCCAACTCTACCAAGAGGATGCCCAACTCTTGTCCATGCACCGGATCGTGTCGAAGCACGCCGTATTCGAGGAAGACCCCTCCCTTTAGGAGAGTGGCGACGCCGACGCCAGCATAGATGACGACCCCCAACGCTGCGCAGAAAGACGCGAAGCCCAATGGCAAAACCCGCTTGGCGTGGGCCAGTCCGTAGATCAGGGCGTACAAGATGAAGGCCGAGGCGAAGATCACGCCTGCCTGGAAGCCACCGCCAGGACCGTAGTCCCCGTGGAACTGGACGTACAGGGCGAAGAGCAGGATGTGGGGGATCAAGATCTTGGCCCCCACGCGAAGGATCACTCTATCCTCCATCGTCGTCCCCCTTCCCTTCCTCCGTCCAACGCCGCCGCCTCGTGGCCATGAGGAGCAGCACCCCGACCACCGCGGTGAAGATCACCGTGGTTTCCCCCATGGTGTCATAACCGCGGTAGCTCGCGAGCACGGAGGTCACCACGTTCGGAACCCCGATCTCCTCTCCCGACTCCTCCAGATAGCGCGGGGCCACGTGCTGGTGGATGGGATTGTCCGGGTCGCCGAAAGGAGGCATGTCGAGCGAGCCGTAAACCAACGCCGCCCCCGTCACCAAGACCACGAAGAGGGGGAGCACGGGGTGTCGGTCGGGGGCCTTTTCCTTTCGACCGACCAGAGCCAGCGTTCCCAGCATCAGGACCGTCGAAATCCCGGCTCCGACGGCGGCCTCCGTGAAGGCAACATCTACGGCGTCCATCACGGTGAATAGCCCGGCCGATAGCAGGCTGTAGATGCCGGCGAGCATCACAACTGCGAAGAGGTTGCGAATCCTCAGTAGAGCCACCGCCGTCACGGCTAACAATCCGAGCAGCGCGAAGTCGACCAGGAGCTCTATGGCGTGTCTCCCTTCATGTCGACGCGGAAGGGCTCTACTCCGCCGCTCAACGCCGCTCGGGCGAGCGCGTGCGTCGAGATGGGACTCGTGAAGAGCAAGAAGGCCCACACCAGCAGAAGACGCACAGCCACGAGCGTGAGTCCGGCCTGGAATGTGAGACCGATCAGGATCAGGCCGGCACCCATGGTGTCGGTCATGCCCGCCGCATGGAGGCGGGTGTAGACGTCCGGCATGCGCAGTACGCCGATCGCGCCGACGACCATGAAGAAGAGCCCACCGACGATGGAAATCCAACTGAGGATGTCGAGCGCGATGGCCATCAGACGTTTCTTCCGGCGGCGTCGCTCGCTCGGCCCAGGTCTCCCACCTCGAACAGTTTCAGGACCGCGATGGTGCCGATGAAGTTGATGAGCGCGTAGACGATCGCCAGATCGAGGAAAGCGGGGCGTCCTGCCAGGAAGCCGAGGACCGCGATCAGGAGCACCGTCTTGGTCCCGAACATGTTCAGGGCGAGAACACGGTCATACACGGTCGGGCCCAGAAGCGCCCTCAGCAGAGCCAGGACCATGCTGAGGATGATTCCGGCCGCTCCGGCGACGAACATCAAAGGCCCTGCTCCAACCGCGTCACGCGGTGGTCCATCTCGTCTTCCTCGCGGCCGTCGATATCGGCCCAGGTGAGCGCGTGGATCTCCAGCTCGGACCCGTCCACGCCTGTCGTGATGGTACCCGGTGTGAGGGTGATCGAATTGGCGTAAATGGTCCGACCCAAGTCGGTTTCCTGGCTCGCTCGGAAATGAACGATGATCGGGCTGATCGGCAGTGCCGGATCGAGAATAATCCTGGCGACGGCGATGTTCGCCTTGAGAATCTCGAGGAGCAGCCACGGGAGGTAGGCGAGGATTCGTGGCCCGAGATAGAGGGGGACGCCCTCATGGTCGACCACGTCCATCCGCATCGCGATCAGCACTACCACGATACTGGAGCCCACGCCAAATCCCAGGAGTAGTGGTGTGTAGTGGCCGGACAGCAGCAACCACACTCCGAAAAGCATGACACCCAAGCCGAATGCTCGGACCAACGCGACTCCTGACGTTCGGTTGCCTGGTTACCGGGGTGGATCGACCCCGGGCATTTCGGCGGCGTAACCTACCAGTTTGATTGGGCGCCGTCTATGATGCGCTGGACCAGTAATTCTATGGCCAACGTCCGCCCGACGGCCTCGTCCTGGCTCTCCTCGAGAAACTGCCCCTGAGTGGAAAGCGAACTGCTCTCGAAGAGAATCACATTCTCCACGAGGTCCACGATCTCGACTTCGACGCGGAGAGATACCTGGCGTTGGAGGACATTGATCTGGTCTTGCTGGCCGGGCCTGAACAAGGGAGTGGAGAGCGTGTAGCTCGTGATCCGGCCCCGCACCAGGGCGTCCGCAGCTTCCTCTCCGGCGTTGACGATCCCGAGTGAGCGGGGCAACTCACGCAGCATCTGCTCGTGCAACTCCTGGGTCAGATCGAAGCGGTTGGTGTCGTTCTCGAACGGAAGGATGGCGACGCTGCGGATGTGATCGGGGAAGCTCCCCGATCGGAAGCTGTAGCTACATCCCTGAAGAGCCAGAAGCGCGAGAACCCCCAAGAGGGCGTTAGCGGCGCGGGTCCCAGATTTTTGCCGGATAGGTATCAACCGTCTTCACCGAGTCGATTTGAACTCTTAGTTCGCGGAATGCGGAGATCTGCCGGTAGGTGGCCTCTGTCGGATGGTCGCACCCATCCTCCAGCGTCAGGGCTACACGATGGACCATGTGCCCGTCCTCCCTGATCTCGACCTGTTGTACCCGGCCGCCTTCGATCCGATACCGCAGCTCCGAGCCGTCGTCGAGCTGGTAGCGGAGGCGTATTACATCGTCACCGAGAGCCTCGCCACCCAGAAGGGTCATCGAGTCGTCGGGCCGAAATACCCCGAGCGCGGCCCAAAGCAGCGGTGGCGCCGGAAGGACGTCGAACATCTGTCCGGGGGGGATCCGGATCTCGTCGTCCACGAGAGCGATCGTAATGACGCTCGCGCCGTTATGCAGGAACATATCCAGCCGGGCTCTGTCCGGCTCGAGTCTCGCCACCCCCTTGCCCGCCACGCGTAGGCTGCGCTCGTTGAGCCACCACTCGAAATCGACCCGTAGCGGCGCGGTCACGTGACTCGTTGCCAAGGCCCGGGCTGCGGCTCGCTCCGCATCGATGGCCGGCACCGGAGTCCCGGCCGGCGGTCCCCCGCAGCCGTGGAGCGTGAGTATGAGAAAGGCGAACACGGCCCTCCGGCCCCATCGTAGGGGTTGGGCGACTACCGCGCCGCTCCGTGTCGAATGCGCTCTGGCCATACGTTTTCCGGCATGCCTTTGTGTAGGTGCACGAACCAGGAATCGGGAGGGTCTGGCTCGCTTCGAAAGAAGAACCCGCACGAGTACGCCATCGTTCCTCCCTACTCCGCCGGGGCGGCCTTCCCCCTTGGCAGCCACTACTCTACCTTCTCCCGCCATGTCCGGAAAGCCGATTCTTCTCGCCAGCGATGTGCACCTGGGCGTCGTTTCCGAGGCCACGGCGTCGGCATTCGAACGCTGGCTGGTTGCCGCAGGCCAGACCGCCGCGGAGGTCATCCTCAACGGTGACATTTTCGATTTCTGGTTCGAGTACCGGTCCGTCATCCCACGCGGTTATACGCGGGTACTGGCACTTATCGGCGAGCTGGTGGAGGATGGGGTACCCGTGAGCTTCCTCGGAGGCAACCACGATTGGTGGGGCGGCAGTTACCTCACAGGCGAACTGGGCGTAACCCTCTACCGAGATCCGGTCGTGCTCGACCTCAATGGTTGGCGCACGTTCGTCGCGCACGGCGATGGGCTGGGCCACGGCGATCTGCGATACCGTATCATGCGGTGGGTACTTCGAAGTCGGGCCACCGTTTGGGGATTCAGATGGCTGCATCCCGACGTCGGTGCGCGGATCGCGAGGGCGGTGTCCCAAACTGCCGATCGCGAAGGTACGGGACCCACGGAGGCGGAGCGCGGGCGTTCGGAGCACCTCAAGGAGTGGGGGATCGCCAAGCTACGGTCCGACCACGACATCGATCTTGTGGTCCTTGGACATACCCACGTCCCTTTGCTCATCGAGGATGCACCCGGGCGGTTCTACGTGAATGCCGGGGACTGGGTCAACCACCGTAGCTATCTGATCGTGGAGCGCGATCGGCCGCCACGGCTCGAGGAGTGGGCCGGATGACGCGGAGCTAACTCCCGGGCCAGCCCCGAGGCACGGTGATACTCAAGCTAGCCTCGAATCCGCCGTTGGGGAGGGCCTGGAATCCCGGCGACAGCGGCTCGGGAAAGTCAGCGAGGTGTGCCGCGACAAATGCGTCCGCTCCGCTTAGGAACAGCATGAAGACGCCGAAGGCCAACCAATCCTCGAACTGCTGCGATCGCACCTCTTCGAGTTCACGCGCGTCGATCACCGAAGGGTCCGCCTCCAGCAGCGCCACCAATGAGTCTGGATCGGTAACCCCAAGGGCCGTTTGCAACGCCTCGACCTCACCCTCTCTCAAGGCAACGATGGCACGCGCCGAGCGCCTCCGGCGCCCAGTCTTGAAGAGCATCCAGGCCACAGCGGACTCGGCGGCGAAATAGAATCCCCCGCGCCCGTAGGATCCCACGGCGGCTTGTCCCCAGCCCGGCAGCAGAAGCGACCGCAAGAACGCGCCTCCCGGCGAAACACGCCCCGCCAGGGAATCCGGCTGCGACGCAACGGGAACGTCTCGTGCCTGGGCCGAAACCGTGGCAGACCATGGGCCCAATGGGGCGATGGTGAGGAGCGAAGCGGCTCCTACGATCAACTTGAGGTGGTGTTTAGAGGTCATTACGGCTTCAAGCTTACCCAAGCTCCTGCGAGGGAGCAACGCGGCCCCGGTACTCCCTCTGGAGCCCGGGGCCGCATGATTGGCGGGAACGTGTGGGAATCGAACCCACCTGCCCGGGGTTCAGCCGGGCGAGCTGGTTTTGAAGACCAGTGAGGCCACCAGACCTCCTCCGCCCCCTCCTCCGTAGTGAATTTTGCGCGGATACTAACAGAAGTCCACCTGTATCAGGTTTTCCTACAGCTCCGTTCCAGACTTCGAACCGCTAACGGCCGCTGTGTACTGGGAACCTGATGTTGTCCACCGAAATCATGGCGAGATCCATGGTGCCACGGCTCGATCGATCGGTGTTGGCTTCGATCCGAATTATGATCCTGTGGACGTCACTAAGGTAGGCAGCCCAACGCCGCTCGTCGGCGTTCCCGGAGTACCGGGGGCCGCGCCACGCGTCCGCATCGAGCGGCGCCTCGACGACCGACCACTCCCCGGGTTCGAGAGGGGCCGCTTCCTCCATCTCGAGCCAGTCCCAGTATGGGCCAGAGACGAACACGAAGCGCACAGCGAGGTCGAGGGTCGTGTCCGCGGGAGCGAGCACCTCGGCGACCATTCCCGCGTAGTCCGCCAGGCTCACATCCGCGCGTAGGTCGAGCGCGATCGCACTCCAACCACCCGAGCGAAACTCGGCTTGCACCCGCAACGCTCTTCCACTCCGCGCTCCATGGCCGGACACCGAACGCAGCGTACCGCTTACGTATCCGCTCGACTCGGCCGCCCACTCCGCGAGGCTCCATCCGTCGAGCGTCCCACTCTCGAAATCAAAGCACGCCCCAACCAGGTGACCCGTGGCGCACGATGGCAGCACAGTCATCGGTGGGCGCTGGCTGGACGGTCCGAATACGCCTGCCTGGGCGCGAGCCGTCGAAGGGCACATCGCGATGAGTGCCGCGAGCAACAGGAGAGCGGCGGCGTGAAACGCGCGCGTCATCAGTCGTGGCGTCTCATTCCAAGGACTCGGCCGTCTCCAGGCCCCTCGACCCGATCGCCGCCTGGATCGATGGGATGCCTCGAGGCCTAATGGCCTGCAGTGCGGACAGGCCACCGATTCCACCGAAGCCCACGGCTGGCAGCAGCATGAATGGAATAGCGGCGAACTCCCCCTGGGTCGCTGCGTACCAGATGCCGGCGGCGAAATACACCGCGAGCGCCAGTTCGACAACCACGGTAGCGTCCATGGTGCCCCTATACTTCTTACTCCGCCAACTTCCGGTCCGGTCGTCGAGCCGGTACTTGGGGGTGCGGACGAAGGGACTCTTCCGGTTCAGAAACGCGCTGAACACGGCCTTGCTGTTCACGACGGACATGCCAACTGCAAAGGCCATGAACAACGGAACGTACAGTAGTCGCCGCTTCCAGTCGTCGTAGATCTCGCGCTGCGCATATGCGTAGAACAAGGGATAACTGCCCGATAAGACGAGGAAGACCGAGGTCGCGGCGAAGTAGAGGGGTGTGGTGTCCTGGCCGACCTTCAATGTCAGCATCGGCCACAGGAGAGCGAACAGGAGCAGCATGACGGGAAACACGATGTGGTTGGTGAGATGCGTCGTCGCTTCCCACTTGGTCAACGGTGACAGCGTCCGGTTGCTCCATATCTTCGGCAGCAACTTCTTGGCCGTCTGGATCTGGCCCTTCGCCCATCGATATTGCTGGGTCTTGAGCCCCTGCACCTCGGCGGGGATCTCGCCGTCGCACACGATGTCGTTCAGGTAGACCAGCCTCCACTCCCGGAGCTGGGCTCGGTACGAGATGTCCACATCCTCGGTCAGCGTGTCGGCCTGCCAGTTGCCCGCGTCGAGCACCGCCGCCTTGCGCCAAACGCCGGCCGTGCCGTTGAAGTTGATGAACAGACCATGCGCGTTCCGCGCCCCGTGCTCCAGAACGAAGTGCGCATCGAGCCCGATTGCCATGGCTCGTGTCAGAAGGGAATATTCGCGGTTCAGGTGACCCCACCGAGCCTGCGTCACGGCAACACCGGCGTCGTGAAAGTATGGCAGGGTTCTCCGTAGGAAGTCGGCAGGCGGAACAAAATCGGCGTCGAAGATGGCAAGGAACTCGCCCCTGGCGGCTTCCAGGCCCGCTTTGAGTGCTCCCGCCTTGAAGCCGGCCCTGTCGGTACGATGGATGTGGGTGATATCGATCCCTTCCAAGCGGTACTGGCTTACCAGATCGCTGACGATCAGCCGCGTGTCGTCAGTCGAGTCGTCAAGCACCTGGATCTCGAGCTTGCCACGCGGATAGTCGAGGTCGCACACGGCCTCGATCAGTCTCCGTACCACGTAGCGTTCGTTGTAGATCGGCAGCTGGACTGTGACGACAGGCCACATGTCGGGCGCATCGGGCGACGGTGACCGTGCCTTCCTGCGGCTGTGCAGCAGGACCATGAGGTAGGCGTGGAGGGAGAAGGGGCTGAGGACGATCATGAGGGCGCCGTAAACAGCGAGCAGGACCGTGTCGGAGAGCGGCATCGGCGTGGTTCGTCCGTTTTTTGGGGGATTGGATCAGGAGAAGGAATCCCATCGGTCCGTTTTGAAGCGGAGGGAGACTAATGGGATCGGGCCGATTAGTAAAGCGAGAGCGGCGTCGGTGACGTCTCGGTGGAGGTGCGGAAAAGGCCGGAGCCGAGCATGCTGAAAAGCTGGTCGGGCACGAGGCAGTGTGTATCGCCGCAATCCCTGGAAATGAGTAGTATTCATCAGCTTGCACCCTCATCCCAAGGCGGCAAAGAATGACGTTTCGAACTGCAGTGATCCTAACCGCCGTGTGGGCACTGTCCTCTTCAGCCTGCACCGAGTTCGGCTCGGGTGGCGAGAATCCATTCTTCGTGGAGAGCCCCTTGCTATTCAACATGCCGGACTTCGACCGAATTCAGGACGATGATTTTGCGGCGGCGTTCGAGCGCGGCATGGCCGAGCAGCGTGGCGAAATCGACGTCATTGCAAATAACACCGAGGCACCAACCCTGGAGAACACGCTCGTCGCTCTCGAACGCTCCGGGCGGACGCTCCAGCGCGTCTCGGCTGTGTTTTTCAACCTGGTTTCCGCCGACACCAACGAGTCCCTCGAGGCCTTACGGAGCGAGATGGCACCCAAGCTCGCGGCTCACAACGACCGGACCTTTCTCAACGGCGTCCTCTTCGATCGTATCGAGGCAGTGTTCGATCAGCGTGACGAACTGGGTCTGGATCCCGAATCTCTCCGACTGGTCGAGCGCTACCGCACCGATTTCGTTAGAGCCGGAGCTCGGTTGTCCGATCCGGACAAGGAGAAGTTGAAGGCGCTGAACGCCGAGCTCGCGGAACTCAGTACGGTGTTCAGCCAAAACGTGCTCAACGAGGTGAACGCCCTTGCGGTGGTCGTGGACAGCCGGGAGGAACTGGCGGGCTTGTCCGACAATGCCATTGCCGCGGCGGAGGAGGCCGCTAGAGAACGAGGTCTGGACGGCAAGTATGTGATTGCGCTCCTGAACACCAGTGGACAACCGGTGCTGGCGTCCCTCGAGAATCGGGCGCTCCGCCAGCGCATCCTAGAGATCTCGCTGTCGCGCGGCAGCCGGGGTGGAGATTTCGACAACCGCGGGGTGCTGACCCGCATCGTTGAGTTGCGTGCTGAGCGAGCCCGACTTCTGGGCTACCCTAATCACGCTGCCTACGTCCTGGAAAACGAAACGGCACTGACCACGGACGCGGTGAACCAGCGGCTCGCTGCACTCGCGCCGCCCGCCGTCGCGAATGCGAGACGGGAGGCGGCGGACATGCAAGAACTGATCAACGCCGAAGGCGGTGATTTCGACTTGGCGGCATGGGATTGGGCCTACTACACGGAGAAGGTGCGCAAGGCCCGCTACGACTTCGATGAATCACAACTGCGGCCCTACTTTGAGCTCGACAATGTGTTGCAAAACGGTGTCTTTTTTGCGGCCAACAAGCTTTACGGTTTGACCTTCAGGGAGCGCCCGGATCTGCCGGTGTACCATCCCGACGTACGTGTCTTCGAGGTCTATGACAAAGACGGCGAGATGTTGGCGCTCTTCCTCGGCGACTTCTACGCCCGGTCGTCCAAGCGTGGCGGCGCATGGATGAATGCCTACGTCTCGCAGTCCCGCCTCCTCGACGAGCGACCGGTGGTGGCCAACCATCTCAACGTGCCCAAACCACCGAAAGGCCAACCCACGCTGATGACCTTCGATGAAGTGACCACGATGTTCCACGAGTTCGGCCATGCGCTGCACGGCATGTTCTCGGACGTTACGTACCCTTACTTCGCGGGTACGGCAGTACCACGTGATTTTGTGGAGTATCCGTCGCAGGTGAACGAGATGTGGGCCGTCTGGCCGGAAGTGCTCGAGAACTATGCCGTTCATTACGAAACGGGCGAGGCGATGCCTCGGGAGTTGCTCGAGAAGGTACTTGCGACGCAAAGCTTCAATCAGGGTTTCGCGACTACAGAGTACCTCGAGGCCTCGTTGCTCGATCAGGCTTGGCATCAGCGTGGACCGGGAGAACTCCCCGACGCCGATGGCCTGCTCGCCTTCGAGGCCAAGGCGCTGAAAGACGCCGGCGTTGCGCTTGATGCTGTGCCCCCTCGGTATCGCAGCACTTACTTCTCGCACATCATGGGCGGATACTCCGCCGGCTACTACTCCTACATCTGGAGTGAGGTGCTGGACGCCGACACCGTGGAGTGGTTCAAAGAGAACGGTGGCCTGAACCGCGAGAACGGAGACCACTTCCGGACGACTCTACTGTCCCGTGGGGGAAGTGTGGACGCAATGACGTTGTTCCGAAACTTCCGCGGTCGGGATCCGGACATCGCTCCGCTGCTGGAGCGGAGGGGGCTGACCGGGAGGTAATCTACCCAGTGCCGGTCCCGTCCACCTCATCGAGTGAGGAGAACTGTGCGCCGATCTCCGGGTGGGCACGCCATAGGTAATAACCCATTCCGAGTGCGGCGATAAGATTGCCGACGGCTACGTTGATCCAGGCGAGCTCGGCCAGGAGCGGCGCGAACACGAGGACCACCGCCGCGTAGAACGCGAACTCGAAGATCAAGAAGAACTCCACTACCAGCCAAAGTACCTGGAGCGACTTATCGGCTTCGTGGGCGAGGGCCGAGGCGACTACCCCCGCCGCGAAGAAGGCGAGGACGTGAAAGGCGGTATAGGCCCCGACGGATTGGATGCTGATCACCACCAGCTCCGGATCCCTCAGGCCGCTTGTCGCCGCCGAACCGAGAATGGCCGGCGTGTAAAAGGGATGACCCTCCAGCGTGTCCACCAACAGAAACCAGATCGCCACCGCGCCAGCCCCGATCATGCCGGTGACGAATCCTTCCCAAAGAATATGTCGAGGTTGTGCCATGACGATCCTCTCTAGCGAAGATTCAAATCCTTTGACCGGGAGTCAGCACGGGATTTCGGCGCCCTTGCGGGCGTAGAACCACCAATTCACGGCCAGGCAACTCACGTAGTACGCGGCGAACCCGTAGAAGCCGTACTCCGGCGTTCCGGCCTCGATCTGTCTGCCGAAAACCCGTGGGATCAGGAAGGCTCCGTATGCGGCCACCGCCGACGTCCAGCCCAAAACAGGACCCGCCATCGAGGGCTTGAAGATGATCGGGACCATTCGGAACGTGGACCCGTTGCCGATGCCCGTGGTCACGAACAACAGCATGAACAGCCAGAAGAACGGCCACCAGTAGATTTCGGGCGTCGCGGCCGCACCCGCGGCCTTCACGTAGTACGCGACGCCGAGGGCCGAACCGATCATCACTAGGGTATCCCAGTGGGTAACGCGGGCGCCCCCGACCTTGTCGGAGATCCACCCACCGACCGGCCTGACCAGCGAACCCACCAGTGGACCTAGCCACGCATACTGAAGCGGATTCGGCGCGTTCGGGTTGAGCGTTCCATCCGGCAGTGAGCCGAAGACGTCCTGGATGAGCTTGGGGAACGCGGCGGAATATCCGATGAAGGAGCCGAAAGTCATGGTGTAGAGCCACGTCATCACCCAGTTATGCTTCTCCTTGAAGATGGCGAATTGCCCTGTCAGATTGTCTCTTACGGCCTTCGGGCTCAAGTAACGGATGAGTACGAGGGTTGCTCCGACCGTAAGTGCGAGTACCAGGAAGACCCTGAGCAGGTCGGGAAGTGGGATGTGGACGCCCAGGAGCAGCCACACACCGAAGGCGGCTCCGCCGAAGCCCATCAACTCCAGCCAAAGAACCTTCCCGACCGCGATCGGAGTCGGGCCCACCGAATGCAGGTTGTTCATCAACGCGAACGCAAGGACCGTCAGGGCCACCAAGGCCGGTACCCAGATTAGGCCGGCGTTCTGGATCCAGACGAGGGAGCCTCCGAGGCTGTCCGGGAGTCGGCTCGGATCGCCGCTGAACACGCCCAGCACGGCGAAACCCATCACCCAGGGCAGAAGCACCTGCATGACGCTCACCCCGACGTTGCCTAGGCCGGCGTTGAGACCGAGCGACAGTCCCTGCATCCGCTTTGGGAAGAAGAAACTGATGTTGGACATGGACGAGGCGAACGCGCCTCCACCAATACCGCTCAGAACCGCGAGCACGACAAAGGACATGTAGGTGGTGTCGGGGTCCTGAAGCGCCAGGCCGACGCCCAGCGTGGGGATGATCATGAGAGCCGTGGTGATGCCGATGACGTTTCGGCCACCCCCGATGGCGATCATGAACGAGTTGGGAATGCGCAGCGTCGCTCCAGCCAGGCCGGCTACGGCCGGCAGCGTATAGAGCTCGGAGGTTGAGAATGGGAACCCCAGTGGACCCATCTGGACGATGATGATCGACCAGAAGAGCCAGACGGCGAATCCCAGAAGGAGGCATGGTATGGAGATAGCGAGATTCAGGAATGCGGTCTTCCTGCCCTGCCTCGCCCAGAACGCGGCATCCTCGACGTTCCAATCCGACAGTCCCGCGGGAGGTGCCGGGCTTCCGGTCTTCTCTTGATCTACACCGACGGCCTCCACGTGTGGGCCTCCTAGATGTGCTGTGATATGCGGCGGACGACGAAGCTCAGCCATATCAGGCAGGAGATGGTGACCAGGAACAGGAACATCCAGGTCGTGGTCCAAAGGCCGAGCGAGTCGAGCAATGATCCGAAGATGATGGGGAACACAAAGCCCCCGAGGCCGCCCAAGACACCGACGATGCCACCTACGACGCCTACATCGTTGGGGAAATAGTCCGGTATGTACTTGTAAACGGCCGCCATTCCGATCCCCATGGCGATTCCGATGAGGAATACGAGGAGCGTGAAGATCCGGACGTTCGCTTGGAAGTAGATGTGGGTCGTGCCCTCGGCGAGAAGCTGACGCCTCACGACCGGGTCGCCCACTTCGACCTGCGGCTCCTGCCAACTCTTGACCACCGGCCAAGGCAGAAAGCCCTCGCGGGGCCGATCGGGCGGCTCTGCGATGACCGGATAGGCGCTGTTATCAACCGTGATCATGGTCGGTAAGACTTCCGTGACGGTCCCCGCGCCACGGGCCATCACACCGCGCCCTGGTGACTCGATGTCCATCTTCGGAAAGATCAGGAGAAAGCTGGCGATTCCCGTCACGCCGAGGACAGCGTAGAGCACGCGCCGCGGGCCGAACACATCGGAGAACCACCCGCCCAGGGCTCGGGTCAGGCCCGACGGTAGCGAAAAGATCGACGTCATCAGTCCTGCCGTGACCAAAGGCATTGCGTACACGGTCACATAGTACGGCACCAGCCACTGGGCCAGTGCCACGAAACCGCCGAAGACCAAGAAGTAATAAAGACCGAACCGCCACACTCTCACCTGGCCCAGCGGGGCCAGAAGGACCTTGAGCGTCTTGGTGTCCGCACCCTCAGCCGTCTTGTTTGTTGAACCGACGTAGAAGAGAAGGGCCATGACGACGAGGGCGCCCGCGTAATACACAGGTAGAGTGCGCCAGCCGTCGATGTTCGCCCCGTCCTCCGTGAGCCATTTGAGCAACGTGGGTGCACCCATCGTGGTGATCGCAGCGCCCGCGTTCCCCGCTCCAAAGATGCCCAGAGCGGTCCCTTGGTGCTCCCTCGAGTACCAGACAGACGTGAACGCGATTCCGACGGCGAAGGAGCCACCGGTCAATCCGAATCCCAGGCTCAGGAGCATGAATTCCTGATAGGAGTCGGCGCGGCCCAGGAAGTACATGGGGATGGCCGCGGCCAGCATGAGGAGTGTGTAGACGGGTCGGCCACCGAATCTATCCGTGGCCATTCCAAGCGGAAGCCGGACAAGTGAACCGGTAAGCACCGGGATGCCGATGAGCCAGCCCATCTGGCTGGCAGACCAATCGAAGACGCGGGCCTCGACCAGGAAGGTTACGAGCACGCCATTCAGCATCCAGGCGGCGAAACAGACTGTGAAGGCGAGCGTGTTGAGCGCGAGAATGGTGTGCGCTCTTCCGGGCTCCTTGCTCAAACAGACTCCTGTGTGGTTTGGTCCGGGCTCCTCCCCGCGGGTGCGGCCCGGATCAGTTCGCTTTGGGCCGAGCAGCGCTCCATCCCGTGCTCGGATCGCGGATGGCCTTCCGGTCCCAATTCCAGATTACCTGCTGGTAGGGACGCACGATGTAGTTGAGCGGGGCTACGATCACGTGCGCGAGGCGGGTAAAGGGGACCATGAACAAGATCGCGAACGCGCCGACGATGTGGAGCTTGATGACCCAGGGCAGCGCGAATACCGCCCCCGTCTCCGGAGAGAACCTGACGAGCGACCAGAGATATGGTGTGAGGTCCGAGGCGAACCAGGACGATCCCCAGCGGAATCCCAACGCTATCCAAACTCCGAGGATCACCTGCGCAAGGAGAAGCAGCTCGATGCCGATGTCCATGGCGGTGGTCACGGCCCGAATGCGCGGGTTGGTGAATCGACGGTACATCAGCGCGGTGAGTCCGATCAGCACCGTGAGGCCGAATACCAAAGCGGTGCCCTCGAGGATGATGAGCCGCAAGGGTTGACTGTTCCAAGCCAGCGTCGCCTGGGGCAGCACGAACGCCACGAGGTGCCCGAGGAAAACCACCAGGATGCCGATGTGGAACGGAATCGTGCCCCAAAAGAGCGTGTTCCCCTCGAGGAACTGTGAAGAGAGAGACGAAACCGTGAAGCCCTTCCGCTTCCAGCGATAGAGGACGCCAACCACGAACGTGATCACGGCAACGTAGGGAAACGCCACGAAGAGAAACGCGTCGAGCGAGGTCATAGCATCCTCCCCGACTTGGTCGGACTCCCCCGCGAGGCTTCGATCTCCAGCTCACGCCCCACGGACTTCAGGAAGTCGTTGTCATGTTCGGGTGGAACCCACTCGGCCAGGCCGAAATCTTCTCGCAGGACTTCGAGGACGGCCGTGAGTGGTGCGCGGAACATGGTCCCGCGCTCGGTCGACGAGACGATGAGGGTCTTGAAGTGCTTCTGGTAGAGACCGTTCCGCGCGTCGATCCGGCGAGCGCCGAACTCGGCGATCATCATCTGAATCGCCGGATGCAGGATCTCTTCTACGAACTCGCGTGCCAGGTCTCGATCCTCCCAACGCGCGATAAGGCGCAGCACATTGGGGAGGTGGTCCGGAAGCTCTGTGCCCGGGTCGATTCCGACTACGGCGAGCTCGCGGTTCAGGTTGACCAACAGTTCGCCGCGCTTGTAATCGTCACCAAACATTACGTAGCCCACGCCAAGCGTGGTGATGGCTTGGACATCGAACGAGCGCGTGAAGATCTCCTGGACTTCGTCCAGTGCTTCTGGCGTGAAGGGACCGCCTTCACTCGGCAACACCTGAGCGAATGCTGCGAGCTCGGCAGCGGCGAGAATGTACCGACCGGCGAGTGCGTCGTAGGTGCCTTGAACCCACGCCGGGTAGTCGAGTTGTGGATAGTCGAACA
>BTRA01000027.1:0-27488 GCA_036986155.1 Gemmatimonadota bacterium
TTCGGCGCCGTCGGATTCGGCGCCGTCGGACTCCTCTATGGTCAGCTGTTCAATCAGACTCCGGAGTTGCTCGACCTGCTCCTCTCCGAGACCCTCGATCGCCAGCAAGTCATTGGCTTCCAAGTCGATGATCTCCAGAAACGTGGTGTGGCCCGCCTTGGCGAGGGCTGCCACCACGTCTTCAGCCAGGTCCAACTCGGAGAGTGCGAAGTCCGCAACATCGCGCTCCTCGCCCCCACCCTCTCCGAAGAGCGAGAGGTCCGCGCCACGCTCCAACCATTCACGCGAGCTGTATAGGTCGATCTGCCATCCGATCAACTGTGACGCCAATCGTACATTCTGCCCGTTTCGGCCGATGGCCAACGACAACTGCTCCTCGTCGACGATGGCCGTGATGATCTGTCCCTCCGCATCGCTGATCACCTTCGAAACCCGGGCAGGCGCGAGCGCCCGGCGGGCAAAGATTTCGGGCTCCGGGTGCCAAGGCACGATGTCAATACGCTCTCCGCCGAGCTCGGACACGACGGCCTGAACTCTCGACCCCTTCAAGCCCACGCAGGCCCCCACGGGGTCGATGGATTCGTCACGGCTAGAGACCGCGATCTTCGTCCGGCCACCAACCTCCCGGGCGATCTCCTTGAGTTCGACGATCGATTGATAGATCTCCGGAACCTCGAGTTTGAAAAGCGCGGCCACAAAGAGGGGGTCGGCTCTCGACAGAATGAGGCGTGGCCCCTTGGGCGTCTCCTCGACCTTCTTGAGCACTGCACGGATCGGATCGCCCTGACGGAACCGCTCACGGGGATTCTGATCCTTCCAGGGGATGATCGCCTCGGCCTCGCGCGAGCGGTTGAGCATGACTACGATCTTGCCGCGCTCGATCTGCTGCACCTCGCCTGAGAGTAGGTCGCCTACCCTGTCAGCATATTCCTCACGAATGCGCTGGCGCTCGCCTTCGCGTACACGCTGAACGATCCGCTGCTTTACCGCCATGACCGCGTTGCGGCCGAACTCGGCGAAATCAACCGGAATCTCCATCACGTCGCCGACCTCGAAGCCCTTATCGTCCCAACGGGCTTCCTCCAGGCTGACCTCACTCGACGGATCCTCGACCTCGTCGACCACCCGGCGGAGCACCACGATGTCGAATCCACCCTCTTGGTCGTCGATGGTTATCTCGGCTTCGACGTTCGGCCCGTATATCCGAGCGAGACCCGCCAGGATCCCATCCTTGATCAGGTCGTGAACCTCGTCCGGAGAAAGGTTCTTTGTCGACGCAACGTCTCTGAAGGCCGCGACAATCTGGCCAGTGTCGATCATATCGCGCTCAATCCCGTTTACCTCGGTCCAATTTGAAGATTAGATGCGCACCCTTGATATCCGCCAACGGTATCGCGACCTCCTCTCCGTCGAAGAGCCGAATCCGCGCAGCTCCCCCATCTACGCTTTCATCCAGCCCCGCAATCTCACCCTCCAGCCTCGCGGAGCCGTTCGTCAACTCTCGCCGTCCTTTTACCACGACGGGCTCGCCGACAAAGCGTTCCCAATCACCCGGTCGCGTAAGCGGCCGCTCCAACCCTGGTGACGATACCTCCAGAACGTACCGTTCTGGCATCGCGTCGAGCTCGTCCAGCCAAGGCTCCAATCCCCGACTGACCTTCACGCAGTCGCCCACCCCGATCGGTGATCCGCATGCAGCGTCTTTCGCCTCCACACGAATCCGTAGGATCGGGCGGTTCTGCGACCCAGCCCACTCCACGTAAACGAGCTCGAAGCCCAGGGTATCGACCCTGTGCTCGAGCTCGTGTTCGACCTCGGGCACGCGTCCAGCCACCTTACCCCCGCCCTCGCGTGGCACAACACCACCGCGGAATAAAAAAGCGGGGGTAACCAACTCCCCCACTCACAAAAGGCCGCCCCCAGGTGGGCGGCCCATCTCGGTCGTAAGAATATAGGCGGGAACCGGGGGGGATTCAAGGCTGGCGCGGTGCCTTGGGAACCCTCGGTGTGGATGTCAGTCCATTGTAGGAACCCGAATTAGCCCATCCTGGAGCATTACTCGTTGGCCTCCGGATCCTCTTCATCCAGATTCCGCTCGAGGTCGAGCACCCGATTCTTTAGATCATCGACCTTGGTGCGGAGCCCGTCGAACTCATTCTGGGACACGAAATCGAGGGCCTCACGCGCCGAATCCATGCGTTGCTGCGCCTTCGCGAGGCCACTCTTCATGACCTCTTTCGCCCGCTCCTGACTCAGGTCGCCGCGCTCTTTGGCTTCCTTGATGGTCTCTTCTATGGCGTCCTTCATCGCGTTCAGCACACTCATACCCTGTTTGATCCCATCCGACACCCGCTCTTGCCGTGTCTTCGAGGCTTTGTCAGTGGCGTCGCCTTCGGGCTGCGCCGCTTCGTCGTCGGTCTTCTTGGAGTCGGTCATCCTGTAGTTTCCTTGCATCATCATACATCGCGCCCTCACCCCACCCCATATACGGCCCTACGGCGAGACGCCCACCCGGGTTTCCACACAGCGGATCGGCCTCAGCCCTCACCCTCCGTGCGGGCGATCCGCGCGCCCACCGCGCCGAGACGCTCATCGATGCGCTCGTACCCACGCTCGATCTGCCGGATGTTCTGGATACGACTCGTACCTGTCGCACCCAGAGCGGCGATCAACATGGCCATCCCGGCCCGGATATCGGGGCTCTCGACCGTGCCGCCGCGAAGCGAAGAGGGCCCCACCACGACCGCCCGATGTGGATCGCACAAGATTATCTGTGCACCCATCCCAACGAGCTTGTCGGTAAAGAACATTCGGGACTCGAACATCTTCTCGTGGATCAGGATGGTGCCGGTGCATTGGGTCGCGGCCACCACCGCGATGGACGTAAGATCGGCCGGAAACGCCGGCCACGGACCGTCATCGATCTTGGGTACGGCGCCAAACGCGTCGTTTTGTACCACGTGGTCGCGATCTCCGTGAACGATGAGGTCCTCGCCATCCACAGTGCACTCGATCCCGAGCCTGCGGAAGCCGAGCAGAGTGGAATGCATATGCTCGAGAGGGGCCCCCTCGACCACGAGCTCGCTTCCGGTGACCGCCGCGAGGCCGATGAAAGAACCCGCCTCGATGTGATCGGCGCCGATACGGAAGGACGCCCCCGAAAGCTCGTTCACTCCTTCGATCTCCAGCCGGCCCAATCCGATTCCCTCGATTCGCGCGCCCATGCGATTGAGTAAGTGGCAGAGGTCCTGAACGTGAGGCTCGGCGGCGGCGTTTCGGATGACAGTGCGCCCCTCGGCCAAGACGGCGGCCATCACGGCGTTCTCGGTGGCCGTGACGGAGGGCTCGTCCATAAAGAACTCGGCGCCCTGGAGCCGTGCTGCCTCGAGGTGGAGTCCACCGTCCAGCTCCACCGAAGCCCCCAAGGCCTCGAACGCCAGAAAGTGCGTGTCTAGACGGCGTTTGCCGATAACGTCACCCCCAGGCGGAGGCAAACGTACGCTGCCGAAGCGAGCCAAAAGCGGCCCGGCCAAAAGCAGGGAGGCCCGAATGCGTTCGGCCATGGAGCGATCTACCTCCCCCACCGTCACGCCGGAAGCATCCACCGTCACCGTGTTGGCCGCCTCCCACGTGATGGTCGCGCCGAGCGACTCGATGATCTCGAGCAGCGTCTCGACGTCTCGGATGCGTGGAACGTTGTCCAGAGTGACCGGCTGGGACGTCAGGACAGTCGCCGCAAGAGCGGGTAGCGCTGCGTTCTTGTTTCCGGCGGGCCGCAGGCGGCCGGACAGCCTTTGGCCTCCCTCGACTACGAAGCTTACCATCTCTTCCTTGAATATCGTCTGGTGGTGAGAATTGGGCCTCGCCGGCGGCAGACCGGGCATCTGAAGCACCGCGGCGTCGGCAACATATTGGCTCTCGTATGAGGACAGCAAGCCGTTTCCCATACCGCCTCCTCCTCCCAGTGGTGTCTTCCGCTGTCGTGGCCCTCTCAGCCTCCGCGCGACTCGTCGGGCATTCCTCACCAATAGGCGATGCAGGATGCATGCCGGGCCTCCCTCCTCGCTTGACACTCCTCACCGGCGACGTCTAAGATCACTGCTCGCCGGAGTCCCCATAGCCCCGAACTAGTTACAGGATATGCGTTTAGCAGATTATCTCCGGCCCGAACTCATTCTCTCCGGCCTGGACGCAGACGATGCGGAGAGCACCATTCGGGCGCTCTCCCACCACCTGACTGAGCAGCGGGTCGTCGAGGATGGAGCCGAAGTGTGCCAAGCTCTCATGGAACGTGAACGCCTGCACACGACGGCGGTTGGGCATGGAGTCGCCATTCCGCACGCCACAGTGAACGGCGTGGCTGCCACGATTCTGCTTGTGGCCGTTGCGCCGGAGGCAATCCGCTTCGGACCGCCAGAGAGTGATCCTTGTCAGATTTTCTTCCTCTTGTTGTCACCGCCGGGGCAAGAGTCGGAACACGTCAAGCTCCTCGCCCGACTCTCACGCTTGGTACGCCATCCGGGGTTCGTGGAGAAACTCGGGGGTACGAGGTCGACCGACGATGTCCTTGACGCCATCCGAGAAGTAGACGCTCAACATGTCTGATCCTTCCATGCAGCTTCTTCTGGCGGTGATCAACGAGCCGGAGCGTCTGGACGATATTCTGGCCGGGTTCGTCGAGCTGGGAATTCGAGGCGCGACTGTGATCAACAGCGAGGGAATGGGCCGACTGCTCTCGCATGACATCCCGATCTTCGCGGGACTCCAGACGCTGATCTCGCGATCGAGACCCCAAAACCGAACCATCTTCTCGGTCATCGCGTCCGATCAGGTCGACCCTGCCATAGCCCTTCTCCAAGAGGTCTGCGGGGACCTGGACAACCCGGCCACCGGCATCATCATCACGCTTCCAGTAGGACGGGTCGTGGGCCTAGCGTCGGAGTTGGGCCAGGGCGGCATCTAGGCGTTCATGGAGCCTCTGCTCACCACCCTCGTCCTGATCCTGCTGGCCCTGCTGGGTGCCAAACTCTCGTTTTCGACCGCACACGTGCCTCCCGGGCCGCGCCTGCTCCTCAAGACGGGCATTCACTTCGTGCTGCTCGGATTCGTGCTCGGACCCGCGGGCCTGGAGTTGGTTTCGGCTGAGGCCCTCGGACAACTCTCGCCTCTCCTCGTGCTTGGTCTCGGGTGGGTGGGGCTCCTCTTCGGAATGCAGCTCGACCGGGATACCCTCGGCCAGTTCCCCCGCAGCTTCCACATCCTTACGCTTGTCCAGGCCGGACTCGCGTTCCTGTTCTTTGCCGGAGTGGGACTTATCGGGCTGGAGATGATCGGGCGCTCGACCGAGGTGACCAGGCTCATGGTGTGGGGTGCGGCCGCGACCGCCTGTCTCAGCACGCCGGCAGGAATCGCTATCGTCTCGTCCAATTTTCTGGTGCGAGGAAACATGCGACGGCTCCTTTTCTTCGTCGCCTCACTCGACGCTGTGGTGGGGATCGTCGCGCTGCAGGTCATCTACTCGCTGTTTCACCCGACGGCACGCGGTCAGGGGTTCGGCGATGTCCCCGCTGTGGGATGGATCGTCGTAGGCCTGGGCCTCGGCACGCTTTGCGGCATTCTTTTCCTGTGGTTGACTCGGCGGCGACCCGACGGCGAGGAATTGGTGCTCTTCCTGATGGGAGGTGCGGCGTTCGCCGCAGGCGCTGCCATGCAGCTTCAGCTGTCACCACTGTTCGTGAGTGTCGTCATGGGGGCGGTCATCGCGAACCTGGCACCTGGTCACAAGCGCGTATTCCGGAGCCTGGAGCGTTGGGAGAAACCGATCTACGTCATCCTGCTCATCATGGCGGGGGCCTTGCTGCGTTTTCCCACCCTCTGGGTCCTACCGCTTGCGGGGGCCTACGTGGTACTACGGGTTGGTGCCAAGGTCGCCGGCGGATCCATCGCGGTGAAGATGATCTCCCTTCCCTTCCCGCCCCCCAAACGGCTCGGGTTGGGGTTGATGCCGCAAGGCGGCATTTCCCTGGCGTTGGCGGTATCCCTGATGCTGACGTTCAGGGGAATCGATGTCGATGGCCTGGATGCCATGGACACATTGTTCAGCATCGTGTTGATCGGCGTGGTGGCCTCCGAGTTGGCCGGGCCGTTCTTCACGACGGCTGCGCTCCGCCGGGCCGGTGAGATCTCACCCGAGGTGGAAGAGGCGCTCGCCGCGGGCGATGCGGAAGAGGCTTATGCACAGGCTATCCGCCACGTGCCGGCGGTCGACGCGGAGGGCGAGTGAGCTACCTCCGGGTGACCATTGAGCAGTTCGGTCCGGAGTGGCGAAATGTGGAGGCCAACGTCACTCGGATGGAGTCTCTCGTCGCCGCGAGGCCCGGTGCGGATCTCATCGTATTCCCCGAGCTCGCCTTGACCGGCTACCTCTTGGGTGGGGCCGCGCAGGACTTGGCACTTCCCCTTTCGAGCGGCTCCCCGCTGGCGCTCGAGCCCGGGGGGCCGGCCGTTGCCTTCGGAATGGTCGAGCTCGGCTCGGACCAACTGGTCTACAACACCGCGGTGCTCGCACAGGGTGGCGACGTGGTCGCGAGCCACCGCAAGATCTACCTACCGACCTACGGCATGTTCGACGAAGGCAGGCTGTTCGCACGCGGACGCCAAGGCGTGCGGCCCTTCGACTTGACTCCCGACTGGAGGATCGGATTGTTGGTGTGCGAAGACCTGTGGCATCCGGCGCTGGCCTACCTGCATGCCATCCAAGAGGCAGATGTAATCGTGGTGCTGGCCGCCCCGCCTGGTCGCGGCCTGCCGGAAGAGGGAGACGAGAACGAGTTCTCATCCACCGAGCCTTGGGAGCTCTTGGTGCGGAGCACAGCGTTCCTTCATGGCGTATACGTGGTCTTGGCGTGTAGGACAGGCGTCGAGGCCAGCGTGATGTTCTCGGGCGGCTCGATGGTCGCCGACCCGACGGGCACCGTCGTGGCCCGCGCTGCCGAAATGGAGGATGCCCGCTTGGAGGTCACGCTGGACAAAGAGGCGATCCGTCGGGCGCGGGCTTCGTTCTCGCACCTGCGCGACGAGGACCCCAACCTGGTGCAGCGTGAGATCCAGCGGATCGCGTCACGCGAATCGGCGCCGCGCGACGGCCCGGACGGGTCGTGAACGAGGCTCGCGTCATCCGGGTGGTCGTGGCGGTAGTGGCCGGCGCGATCCGTGAAGCCGGTGCCAACGGAGTGGTCCTGGCCTCGTCTCTTCGGCCGGAGACCGAACTTCTGGAGCGCTGGTTCAGCGCGGCGGCGATCACCGTGAAGCTCCCCGACGCCGAGGTCGTGCAGGGGGTGGCAAAGTCCCTCGAGGCGAGCCTCGGCGGAGATGCCTCGGCACGTCTTGCCCGGCCGAGCCAGGAAGCTCGCCGGGCAGCGGCTCGGGTCATTGGCAACCGCGAAGGACTCATTTCCATATCGGCGGCCAACAAGACGGAGTTGATCTGGGCCGAGCGCCTCCCGCCGGAGCCTCTCCTACCGCTAGGCGACCTTTATGCCTCTCAGATTCACGCATTGGCCGGCGCCTGCACGGCGCCACCTCCCCTGACTGACCTCGAACCAGAACGGCTCAGAGTTGTGGACGAGGCGATCGCGCAGGTGGTGGACGATGGTGTTCACCCCGATGTGGCGTTTGCGAAACTGCCCGCCGGACTCCGAGACGCCGCACACGCCGCCATGCGCCGCTCGGCCTGGAAGGGGCCCCTGCCACCGATCGTACCCAAGCTCGGAAGGCGGACCTTGGGCGTGGACCTGGAACTGTGAGACCGAAGTCTCTTACCTTTCGGACATGCGATTCATGATGAAGTCACTGCTCGCGGCCGTGACCCAGACGCAGGGAACGGCCATGTTACCGAGGGACGGCCTCGAGACCGCGGCGGACATCTCCCTCGTGATTCTCGCCGTAGGGACTGCGCTGGCGCTCTTGGCGATGACGGTGCTGCTCCTGCAGATCCGAAAGCTCATGTCGGGAATGCAGAGCCAACTCCAGCCGGTGGCCGACCGGGCACGTGCCGCGGCCGAGAACGTCGAGTACATCTCGGCAGTTGTACGCACGGACATTCAGAAGGTCAACGATTCAGTAACGAAGATCACGAGCCGCTTGAACGATGCCTCGGACCACATGGAGGAGCGCATTGCGGAGTTCAATGCGCTCATGCAGGTAGTTCAGGGTGAGGCCGAGGACATCTTTCTCGACACGGCCGCCGCCGCGCGCGGTGTCCGTGCAGGCGCACGCACTCTGAGTGGCGGAGCCTCTGACGGCTCCGAGGACCAGGCACCCTCCGCTGAGCAGGACGAAGCCACGCTGCACAAAGTCGGCGCCCCTGAAAAGCCCGAAGAGCTACACGCCTCACCGGAGGAGTCGGAGCAGGTGTGAGGATTCTGGTTCCTCTCGTTCTTGTTCTAGTGTGGCTCGCCTTTTCGCCCGAACCGGTCCTGGCCTGGGGTCCCGGCACGCACATCGCTCTCGGCGAAAGTCTGCTCAGGGCGCTCTTCTTGCTACCGCCGGCAATCCGCGCGGCCATCGACCGGCATCCGGTCCACTTCCTGTACGGCTCGATCGCCGCCGACATCTCGTTCGCGAAGAAGTACGTACCGGAAGGGCGCCACTGCCACAGCTGGCATGTCGGCGAGGAGATCCTGGAAACCGCGAGCAACGAGCCGCTCAGAGCCGTCGGCTACGGTTACTTGGCCCATCTCGCCGCCGACACGGTCGCCCACAATCTCTTCGTACCTAGGCAATTGCTTCTCACGAGCACCACACAGGCGATCGGGCATACCTACTGGGAGCACCGCATGGACCTCCATATCGGAGAGTCCTTCCTTGGGAAGGCACGGGAACTCGTGATGGAGCACGACCACGAGGAAGCCGACGCCCTGTTCGACGAGGTCCTCAGCCGGACGATCTTCAGTTTTCAGACGAACCGTCGGATCTTCCGCGGTATGATCCGCATCAGCGACAACGACCGCTGGCAGCAGGTCTTCGACCAGGTGCTCAAGAAATCGCGATTCGACCTGCCCGACGATCTGGTGGAGGAATATTTCGCACTTTCGTTCGAGCACGTCGTCGGATACCTGACGGAGGGTGAGGCGTCCGCTCCAGCAGCACTCGATCCGGTGGGCGACCTGAACCTGCGACTCGCGAAGAAGGTGCGACGCCTGACGATGGCTCGGGGGGGGGTGGACGACCCCGCGTTGCTCGAGAGTACAGCAGACGAGTTCTTTCCCGTGCCGGCGGAGCCGCGTCGCTACAGCCGGGTCTTGAGCAGTAGGTCAACCCGCTTGGGGTCGGCCCTGCCCTGAGAGGCGCGCATGACCCGGCCCACGAGGAATCCGAGCACCTTGACCTCTCCCGCGCGGTAGCGCTGAACTTCCTCGGGGTGCGCCCCAACCACCTCGTCGATCCACGCGTCTAGCAAGCCTTGGTCCACCACCTGGGCGATGCCCTCCGATTCCACGATTTCCGCGGCGCGGCGATCGGACTCCGCAATCAAGGCCAGTACGTCCTTGCCGCTTCGGTGTGAGATGGTTCCATCCGCGACCAGCGCCAACACCTCCGCCACCTCTTCAGGCGTGAACGGAAGCTCCGCCACCGTTCCACCGCGCTGGTTGGCGAGTTCCATGAGCGGCCCCATCACCCAGTTGGAGGCCGCTTTGGCGTCCGTGGCCACCTCGGCCAGTGCTTCGAAGAACTCAGCCGTGGTCCGCGAGGCAGTGAGCACCCCGGCGTCGTAGTCGGGGAGTCCGTATTGCTCGACGAAGCGGCGGCGGCGCGCGGCCGGCAACTCGGGCAACGACGCTCGAACGTCTTCGATCCGTGCCCGATCGAGCGTGAGCGGCGGGAGGTCGGGTTCGGGAAAGTACCGGTAGTCGTGGCTTTCCTCCTTGCTCCTCATGGGCCGCACCATGCCCACGGCCCCGTCCCACAGCAGCGTCTGCTGAATCACGGGCTCGCCGGCGCTCAGCAACGCCTCCTGTCGCTCCACCTCGCCGGCGATAGCTTTTGCCACGGCCGAGAAGGAGTTGAGGTTCTTGACCTCTGTCTTGGTCCCCGGCTCGGTCGCCCCAATGGGTCGAATCGAGACGTTGGCGTCTACCCGTAGACTGCCCTCCTCCATGTTGCAATCACTGGCGCCCACATAGCCCAGGATCTGCTTGAGCACCACCAGAAAAGAGCGAGCCTCGGTCGGAGTACGCAGATCGGGCTCCGTGACGATCTCGACCAGCGGCACACCCGCGCGGTTGAGGTCCACTGCCGTTTGGTCCGGGACGCGATCGTGCAACATTTTACCCGCATCTTCCTCCATGTGAATCCGCCGGACACGCACGGTCCTCTCTCCCTTCTCAGTGGCGACCGTGAGGGCACCGCCAGTCGCGAGCGGCAGCTCGAACTGGGTGATCTGGTAGCCCTTGGGCAGGTCCGGATAGAAGTAATTCTTGCGCGCGAACCCGCTGGACTCTTGTACGTCACACCCCAACGCCAGCGCGGCCCGAAGCGCCAGATCGACGGCCTGCCCGTTGAGGACGGGCAGCGCGCCCGGCAGTCCGAGGCAGACCGGGCACACTCGGGTGTTCGGTGAGGCCCCAAACTCCGCCTTGTCCGAACAGAACAGCTTCTCCTCGGTGAGAAGCTGAACGTGCACCTCGAGCCCGATGACCGTCTCGTAAGCGGTGCTCATGAGGAGCCTACCATCGTCCGCTCGAGCGCCGCAGCCGCCCGGAGAAGGGTGGCCTCGCCCCATGCCCTCCCGATGAATTGGCCCCCGACCGGCAGTCCGCCCACCTCGCCCACCGGGACTGATATGGCCGGCAGATTCGCCAGGTTGGCCGTCACCGTGAACACGTCGGAGAGGTACATGCTCACGGGATCAGCCGCCCGTTCCCCCAGTGGGAAGGCCACAGTGGGGGAGGTCGGTGTGAAGAGAACATCCACCCCCCCGGCGAACACGTCCGAGAAGTCTCGCGCAATCCGCTCCCGGACCCTTTGCGCACGACCGTAATAGGCATCGTAATAGCCGGACGAGAGAGCGTACGTGCCCAGAACGATACGCCGCCGTACCTCGGCTCCGAACCCCGACGAGCGGGTGCGGCGGTACACGGCCTCGGCCGAGGCAGCCTCGGGTGCGCGGTAGCCGTAGCGCACGCCGTCGTAACGCGCGAGGTTGCTCGAAGCTTCGGCCGTGGCTAGGACGTAGTATGTCGGTATCGCGAAACGTGTATGGGGCAACGAGACGCGCCTGACCGTCGCACCGGCTGCCGCCATCCGCTCGAGGGCGGCCTCGCAGCGACCCCGTACGTCGACGTCGAGTGTGTCGGGGAAGTACTCCTCGGGTACGCCGATCACCAGCCCGTCTACGTCAGCGCTGCACGCGCCTACCAGATCCGGAACGTCTCGCTCGGACGAGGTGGAGTCCCGCGGATCGTGCCCCGAGATAACGCCCAGCACCTCGGCCGTATCGACGACCGAGCGTGACAACACGCCGATCTGGTCCAACGACGATCCAAATGCGACAAGACCGTAACGGCTGATTCGGCCATAGGTGGGTTTCACTCCCACTACCCCGCACAACGAGGCAGGCTGCCTGACAGACCCGCCCGTGTCGGAACCCAGCGCCACCGGCACGTAACCCGCGGCCACCGCAGCGGCCGAACCACCCGAACTGCCACCCGGCACCCGAGTCCGATCTACCGGGTTGCGCACAGGCCCGAACGCAGAGTTCTCGTTGGACGAGCCCATGGCAAACTCATCCATGTTGGTCTTACCGACCACCAGCGCTCCCGCCTCTCTCAGGCGCCGCACGGCGGTGGCCTCATATGGGGAGATGTAACCCTCGAGGATCCTGGATCCGCAGGTGGTGCAGAGGTCGCTCGTGGCCAGGTTGTCCTTCACCGCGACGGGCACTCCGACCAATGGCCCGGTGGGCGCCCGCGCCACCTGCTCACCCAGCGCATCCTCGGACACGGTGCACAAGAATGCGTTGAGCGAACCGTCCCCGGATTCACCTCGCGTAATCTTGGCCAGAGCTGCCAACGCGGCATCGGGAGCACCAGAACCAGCGCCCAGGGCTTCTCGAATCTCCCGGATGCTCACGGACCTTCACTCTCCTCCGAACCGCGATCTCGATCACCTGCATCCATCCCGGGGAGTCGCGGTACCAGAAAGAAGCCTTCCTCGTGGGAGGGAGCCAAGTCGGGGAGGGGCAGTGCCAACTCATCCGGGACGAGTGTGCCCGGCCTGCGCTCGGGAGCCGACACCGCCGACCTCGCGTCACGGTGCGCTTCGGAAAGGTCCACCTGCTGAAGCACGCGGCAGTGCTCCAGGATATCGGTCAATTCCTCTGTCATCCGCTCGATCTCGTGATCCTCGAGCTCGAGCTTAACCAACGCGGCAATACGTGTTACTTCCGATCGGTCGACCGCCATGCGGCCCCTTCTCCCGGAGAGAGTCCCGTGGGCTCGCCGCCCGCTAAAAGTCGCGCTTGAGTCCGGCGTGGCGTACGAGCAGCTTTTTCTTGCCGACGGACTCGAAGTCGACCACGACCTTGAGGTCGCGCCCGAAGCCCGTGATCTCGCTTACCGAGCCCGAGCCGAACGTGTCGTGCACCACGCGCTCACCTTTGATCAGGCGCGGCAAATCCTGATTGAACGACTCCTCGCCCTCGCCTCCAAGGGGATCGTATTCGAACTTGCTCTGCGCCGTCTCTGGCCGACGCGGAGGGCGCGTATACGATGTCGTGGCCTTGAGCAAATCGGACTGGCCAACCTGAAGCAGTTCGTCCGGGATGGCCTCGGCGAACGGCGACAGCCTCCCGTACATGATCTCTCCCGCCCGCCGGCGTTGCCGCGCGTAAGTGAGAAAAAGACGGTCCTGCGCTCGTGTCAGCCCCACGTAAAAGAGGCGGCGCTCCTCTTCCAGTTGGGCGGGATCATCGTACGCACGGCTCAACGGAAACAGTCCGTCTTCCAGGCCGGTGATGAACACCACCGGAAACTCCAGGCCCTTCGCATTGTGTAGCGTCATGAGAGTGACCGCATCGGCGTCCGGGTCGTGTCGGTCCACGTCGGCCACGAGCGCCACGCGCTGGAGGAAGAGGTCCAGCTCGGTGAAGTGGTCCATCATACCATCTTCCCACTCGTCCAACAGTTCGGCGTCGAAGTCCAGCGCGCCCGCGATCAGTTCCCGCACGTTGTCGGCCCGGTCCTCTCCCTCCGGCCCCTCGTCCCGAAGATGCAGGAGCAAGTCAAGCTCCTCGACCAGTTCGTCGAGTAATTCGCCCACTCGCGTTTGAGCCGCCCGGGCCGAAAAGCGCTGGATCAGCCCCGCGAAATCCTTAAGACCGCGGGCACCGCCCGGTGGCACGCCGGGAGCGTCCTCTGCCCGGGTCGCGGCCTCCAGCCGTCCGATACCGTCCAGTTCGGCCCATTCCAGCAATCGCTCGAGGCTGGCCGCACCGACACCGCGACGCGGGTAGTTGACGACACGATCAAAAGCCACTCCGTCCAGCGGGTTCGAGATGAGGCGCAGATAGGCCAGCACGTCCTGGATCTCCCGCCGCTCGTAGAACCGCACGCCACCGACCACCTGATAGGGGACCGCGCGACGCCGGAAGGCGTCTTCCATCGCGCGAGCCTGCGCGTTGGTGCGGTATAGGATGGACATGTCCCGGTACGTGACGCCCCGCCGCTCCTCGATGTGCATTTCCACTACTTTGACGACCCAACGCGCCTCGTCCGTCTCATCGGCCGTGCCGGTCAGGACGATGGGGTCTCCCCCTGTCCGTTCGGTGCGCAGGACCTTTCCCTTCCGGTTCACGTTGAGCTTGATGACGGCGTTCGCGGCATCCAGGATCCGCTCGGTAGACCGGTAGTTCTGCTCCAGCCGCACCACCGCCGCACCAGGGAAGCTGCTCTCGAAGTCCAGGATATTTCGGATATCGGCGCCCCTCCACCCGTAGATGCTCTGATCGTCGTCGCCAACGACCATGAGGTTGCGGTGCTCCGAAGCAACCATCTCCAGAAAACGGAACTGAGCGTGGTTCGTGTCCTGATACTCGTCCACGAGGACGAAAGAGAATCGCTCGCGGTGCTGCTGTAGTATGTCCGGTACCTGCTGGAAGAGCTCCACGGGCTTCACGAGGAGATCGTCGAAGTCGAACGCGTTCTGGTCAGCCAGGGCTTTTTGGTAGGCGGGATACACGGCGGCCACGGTGCGGGTGAAGAGATCGAAGCTACCCTCGCTGTCTTCCACGAACTGCTGTGGGGTGATGAGCATGTTCTTGGCGCCGCCGATTTGGGACCGGATGGCCTTGGGGTGCCATCTGCGGCTGTCCAACCCCAACGACTCGGTCGTGCGCTTGATGAGGCGCAAGCTCTGTTCGGCGTCGAAGATCGAAAACGTGTTGGACCACCCAAGTCGGGGCGCGTGACGGCGGAGGATGCGGGCGCCGATCGCGTGGAAAGTGCCCATCCACATGCCCTTCGGTTGGCCCTCCAGGAACGACTCGACACGCTCCCGCATCTCGCCGGCGGCCTTGTTCGTGAACGTCACCGCCAAGATGCGGTGTGCCGGTACCCCATGCTCTCTCACCAGATGTGCGATCCGCGACGTCAGGACGCGGGTTTTGCCGGATCCGGCCCCGGCAAGCACCAGTATCGGTCCCTCGAAGTGGCGGACAGCCGCGTCCTGCTCGGGATTGAGGGCCTGTAGATAATCGCTCACGCTGGATGATCGGGCTCGAGTGGTTTGGTCGGTTACGGACTAGTGTCTCGCCGACGGGAGCATGACATTGAAGAGGGCTCCGCCACCCGCGGCATCCAATAGTGAAATGCGTCCCTTGTGGACACCCTCGATGATTCTGCGGGACAGCGTGAGTCCGACTCCCCATCCGCTGGACTTCGATGAGACACCCGCGTCGAACAGCGTGTCGCGCAATGCGAAGGCTACTCCCGGTCCCGTGTCCTGGATTCGCAGACTGACCCAGCCGGAGTGCTCCTGGCGGGCCTTGATGCGGATTTCACCACCCTTCCCCGCCAGCGCGTCGAGCGCATTCTTGACCACGTTCTCGAGCGCCCATGTCAGCAGCACGTCATTGCCCATCACAGGCGGCAGGTTCTTGGGGATGTCGAGCACGAGCAGCACACCCGATTTGAGACGGGGGATACGAGCCTGAAAGTAGCGCTCCAACTCAGTCACGACCTCTCGAAGGTCGAGGCTCTCCAGTTCGGGTTCACGGCCGATGAGCTCGAAACGGTGGCTGATCTTCTCAAGCCGCACGAGGTCTTCTTCGATCCCCGCGGCGACCTCGCCTACCGCAAGTTTTCCAGGCCTGTCGTCCTCGGGCACTCGTATCAACTCGAGCCAGCCCTGGAGCGAGGAGATCGGCGTCCCGAGTTGGTGGGCAAGCTCTCGGGCCATTGCCGTCCAGGCCTTTTCGCCTTCGGCACGCCGCTGATTGCGGATGACCAAGAACCCGATCGTCACGGTAATCAGCAAACCACTCGCCTGGAGAAGTGGAATCCAACGGAGTCTCTGGATCTCTGGGGTGTCGCCGAAGTAGATCCGGTTGCCCCCGGCACCCGAGATCGGCTCATGATCAAGGCTGAGCCTCGCGACTTCTGCGAGCGCGCGGCGCTGGCCCTCGGGAGTGCTCCGGTCGAACACGAAGCCAAGGTTCTCAGCCATGATGACCACGCCGTCCTCGTCGGTGACGACAATAGGAAGCCCGGACTCCAAAATCCGAGACTGCAGGTCGAAGAGGGCCGTCACCTCACTGCCTGGCTGGGTGCCCTGAATCCCCTGTTGTACCAGGTCGAAGATCTCGGTAATGAACTCCGAGTCCTGACGAAGCTGTTGGACGATGGTCTTCGTGTAATAGAGGTACCACCCGAGCATGAGGACGAACAAAGTCGCCAGAGCGATCGGCCACTTGATCCGAATCATCTCAGGGGAGGATCGCCTCGAGGCCTACGAACGGCTGAACGATTTCGGGAATCCGAACGGAGCCGTCGGGTTGTTGGTAGGACTCCAACAAGGCGATCATCAGCCGCGGCAATGCCAGCGCAGACCCGTTCAGGGTGTGCACGAACTCGGGCTTCTCCCCGTGGGCGGGTCGGAAGCGGATATTCCCCCGCCTCGCCTGATAATCGGTGCACGTGCTGACACTGGACACCTCCAACCACTGTTCCACCCCGGGTGCCCAGACCTCGATATCGTAGGTCATCGCCGACGAAAACCCAAGGTCACCAGA
Organism: Gemmatimonadota bacterium; assembly: GCA_036986155.1. GTDB lineage: Bacteria > Gemmatimonadota > Gemmatimonadetes > Longimicrobiales > Gaopeijiaceae > JACZXQ01. The sequence goes on from BTRA01000027.1 coordinate 16,289, forward strand.
GGCCAGCACGACCACGCGGTACGGCAGGTTCAGCAATTGTAGAACCTTCTCGGCGTCGGCCGTCATTTCCTCGAGCGCTTGGCGGCTTCGTTCGGGGGTTTCGAAGCGTACCAACTCCACCTTGTCGAACTGGTGGACCCGCAGCAGGCCTCTCGTGTCCTTTCCCGCGGCCCCGGCCTCACGGCGGAAGCAAGGGCTGTAGGCCACGTACTTCAGGGGCACGTCGTCGGGCGCGAGCAGTTCGTCGCGATGCAAGTTCGTAACCGGCACCTCGGCCGTCGGAATAAGCCAGAGATCGTCGCGCTCCGAGGCGTACGATTCGTCGGCGAATTTGGGCAGTTGACCTGTGGCAGTCAGTGTCGCCGCGGTCACCAAGTAGGGAACGCGGACCTCGAGGTATCCGTGCTCTCCGGTATGAAGGGCCAGCATCCAGTTGATCAGACCTCGCTGTAGCCGCGCCCCGTCGCCTTTCAGGATCGGAAACCCCGACCCGGAAAGCTTGGCACCCCGGGCGGGGTCCAGAATGTCCAGCGCGGCGCCCAAATCCCAGTGTGGCTGAAGCTCGAAGTCGTACGCCTTGGGCTCACCCCAACTGCGGGCTATGACATTGGCCTCCTCCCCACCCCGCGGAACCTCGTCGAGGGGTAGGTTCGGGATGACCAACAATATCTCCTGTATTCCGGCCTCGGCTCGCGCCACTTCGGCGTCCAACTCGCCGATGCGATCCCCGACCCGCCGCATCTCCGCGATGAGGTCCGCGGCATCATCGCCTTGCTTCTTCATGTCGCCGATACGCTGGGACACCTCGTTGCGTTCGGCCTTCAGTTCGTTGACCTCGTTCAGCGCTGCGCGCCTCTTTGCATCGAGTTCGAGAATCTCATCCACACGAGGTAGGAGTTCGTCTGCCGCGCGCTGCTTGAGACCTTCCCTGACAGAGTCAGGATCGTTGCGGATGAACTTGGGGTCGAGCAAGCCGGTCAGTTCTTCTTGGGAACCAGGTCAGGATCGGAACAAAACGGATTCCGGTCGAACACGAACGTGAGTACGCCGTTCTCCACATCGATCACCAGCGGCTGGAGCTTCGCGTAAAAGAAGCAGTTTTCACTGAACGGACCCGCTCCGGCGCGCCGATGCGTCCGGAGGGCATAGACATTGCCCAGCTCCATCATCATGGGCTCGTCGCTCACGTAGAGCGTCGTGTCGGTGGGAGCACGGGCCACATCCTCGAATCGGAGGCCGCGGCCCAAGGACGTGATCTGGGCTGTGGATGCGATCCCGAATACGCCCGGCGGGAGAAGCGCGAGCCCGTTTCCACGGTTATCGAGCGCAAAGTCCCACGTGCCCGTCGCTCCCGCGGCCTGGATCATCACCGGGTTCACGAAAACCAGGTCATAGGCCGTTGGCAGATTGAGCTCGGGGCGAGCAAGGGAATAGACGAGCGCAGTGTCCGGAGACGCCTCCCAGTCGATGGCGAACGGATTTCGACCGCAGGCCGAGCCGGCGAGCGTGAAGGCGCCCGCGACGATCGCCAGTCCGCCCAGACGTATGTGGGAACGTGAAGGTCGCATCACTGTGTACTCTTATTGTTGGAAAGGCCCAAGCTTACCCCGTCCCCAGAAGGGGTGTCAACCCCGTAAACCCGCCAAGTTCCTTGACTTCTACACCCTTCGACGGGTAGGTTCCCCGCTCCCAAGGTCCTCCTATCGGAAACGGAGCGCGGGTGGAATCCGTTGAGACGCCAGCGTCGAGAGGCCGCATCCTCGTGGCCGATGACGAGCCCCATATCCGGCGAATCTTGGCCACACTGCTCGAGGCGGCCTCATTCGACGTCGACCCGGTCGCAACGGGCACTTCTGCGCTGGCCCACCTCGAAGCAGATACCGACTACGACCTGGTTCTCATGGATATCATGATGCCGGGCGCCACCGGACTCGATGTGCTGCGCCGCCTTAGGGAATTGGATCATCGCGGGTCACTTCCGGTAATCATCCTGACCGCCAAGGGACAAGACGCGGACCGGGAGACCGCACTCTCGCTCGGGGCCAGCGACTTCGTCACGAAGCCATTCAGTCCGAAGAAACTCATTGCCCGAATCGAAGAGATCCTCACCGTCGCTTGACCCTCACCTTTGGGTCACCGTCCTGGCGGGTGGTATCGGCGCCCGATTCTGGCCTGTAAGCCGGCCGTCACGACCCAAGCAGCTCCTGAGCTTGGCCAGCGACCGCCCACTCATCGTCGAGACCATGGACCGCGCCCGGCTGCTCGCGCCGGACCAGCGCATCCGCATCCTCGCCGGGAGCTACCTGCTGGAGCCATTCCGGCGCGTCTTGCCGGACCTCCCGGTCGAGTGCCTGCTGCTGGAGCCACAGGCGCGAGGCACCGGCCCTGTGCTGGCATGGGCGGCCTGGCTGCTCCACCAGCAAGACCCCGACGCAGTGCTCGTCTCGCTTCACTCGGACCACATGATCAGGCACACCGATGCGTTCAGGGACCTCCTCGGTGAGGCTGCCGCTCTGGCGCGCCGGGAAGACATGCTCGTGACGATAGCCGTCAATCCGACCCGCCCCGAAACCGGATACGGTTACATCGAGCGGGGAGAAGCGCTGCGGCACGAGGGTACCGCAGAAGCATACCGAGTCGTGCAATTCATCGAGAAACCAGATGAAGTCACCGCGATTAACTACATACGTGCAGGCCGTTTATGGAACTCCGGCATCTTCGTGTGGACGGCTCGACGCTTCCTCGAAGAGGTGCGCTCGCATGCGCCTGAAATCGGTGACCTCCTCCCTTTGCTCAAGCAGGGTAAGACCGAAGAATTCTTTGAGACTGTGCCCGTCACTACCGTAGATGTGGCGGTCCTCGAGCGAAGCGAGCGGGTGGCCACGATGACGGCCACTTTCGAATGGGACGACGTGGGCAGTTGGGAGTCGCTTTTTCGCACGCTCGAGACGGACCTGAACGGCAACATCGGGGTGGGCGAGGCCTATTCCATCGATAGCCTCGACACGCTCGTCTACGGGGCCGATGAGCCCGTAGTAGTCTTCGGCGTGGACAACCTCGTCATCGTGCGCACACCCGAGGCCACACTGATCACGACCCGTGAGAAAGCACCCCATCTAAAGGAGGCCCTGGACCAACTTCCATCCCACGTCCGAGGGACTGAATCCAAGTGAGCGACCTGAAGTTGTACCTGTTCGACGACGCGCGGGCTCGTGCCTGGTCCCCGTTCGCATTGACCCGCCCCGTGGGCGAGCTCCTGTTCGGAGCGTTGCACCAGAGGGAGCGGGCGGCACGGTTCTGGGGAACACAATGTGCGGGCCATTTTTCCGGTGAGGGGCTCACCGGCTTCCGGGAACCGGGCGCGGCACCGGCCCTGGATGAGGGAGAGCTACCGGACACGGGCCAAGTAGTGGTCTTCGCGAGTCGTGCGGTCCCGCGCGAATGGGAGGCTCCCGCTATCGAAGAGCCCGCGACCCTACTGATGGACGGATCGGTGGTGGGGTGGTTCTTCCCCGACGGCGCTGGATCGATCTCCCGGGACCAACTGCTGCGCCCGGGTGACGCCAAGATCGGCAACACCATCGAGTTGCAAGGACGCGTGTTGGCAGACCCTTGGGAGCTGATCGCCGAAAACCACGAACAGTTGATTCTCGATCTCCACCACGCCTTCCCGGATCCGACTCCTCCGACGCTCCCCGCCGACGTCCACCTCATCGGTGACGGCGGGGTCTCACTGGGCGAGAGCGTGGTGATCGAACCGCACGTCGTGTTCGATACCTCGGCGGGCGGGATCCGACTCGATGACGGGGTCACGGTAAAGGCCTTCACCAGACTGGCCGGGCCGGCGTATGTGGGGGCCGACACCTTGCTGCTGGGCGGAAGCGTATCGGACGTGTCCATCGGCCCTGGTTGCAAGGTTCGGGGCGAGGTGACGCACACCGTCATGCTGGGTCATACGAACAAGGCACACCACGGCTTCTTGGGCCACGCCTACCTGGGGAGCTGGGTGAACCTCGGAGCGGGTACCACCAACAGCAACCTGCGAAACGACTACGGCACTGTGCGGGTCACCACACCCGGCGGCCGGATCGACACCGGGTTACTGAAGCTCGGCTGTTTGATCGGAGACCACGTAAAAACCGGCATCGGCACGATGCTGAACACAGGGACGATCATGGGCGCGGGGAGTAACGTCTTCGGCGGCGTGATGCCGCCTTCCCTGGTGCCCCCGTTCAGTTGGGGAACCGGCACCGACCTCATGCCGTACCGCCTCGACAGATTCCTCGAGGCAACGGAGCGCGTCTTCGCACGTCGAGGCGTCGAGCTCACCGATGGCATGCGAGCGCTGCTCAGCGGCTCGTGGGACCGGAGCCGCCCCGACCGTTCATGAAGGTCGCGGTGTTGGGGAGCGGCAGCGCTGGCAACTCTACGCTCGTCGCGGTCGGGGAGACGCGGGTGCTGGTCGATGCCGGGTTCAGCGGAAAGGATCTGGCGCGCCGACTGGGCCTACTCGGATTCGAACCCTCCGACATCACCGCCATCGTTGTGACGCACGACCACCAGGACCACACGCGAGGTGCGGGGATCTTTGCGCGCCGGCACGGAACACCCGTGTACATCACCGATGCGACTCGCACCGCCTGCAGCAAGGTATTTCGCGGTGGCGAGACCACGCGCTCCTACCGGGTGGGCCGGCCGTTCGAGATCGGGCCGGTCAGGGTCGAACCGTTCCTTACCGTCCATGACGCCGTGGACCCGGTCGCGATAGCCCTGATCGACATTGAAACGGAGGCTCGGGTGGGGGTGGCAACCGACCTGGGACGTCCCACGGCCCAGGTCCTCCACGCGCTCTCGGGGTCCGACTTTCTGATCCTCGAGGCCAACCACGACGACACCTTACTGCGAACGGGGCCGTATCCTTGGTCCGTGAAGCAGCGCATCGCATCCAGCCACGGCCACCTGTCCAACCAGGCGGCAGCGCGATTCGCGTGCGAACTGCTCCACCCCAGGCTGGCGGGAGTGCTCCTGGCCCACTTGTCCGAGGCGTGCAATCGACCGGAATTGGCCTATGACGTGGTAGGAGCAGCGCTCGAAAAAGCGGGCTACCGCGGGTATCTGGCGGTAGCCCCCCAGAGCGAACCCACCGCGCTGATCGACATCGAGGAATTGCGGCGGCGCACCGGTCCGGCGCAGCTCACCTTCATCTGAGGCGCTAGAGCCCAAACAGCCTCAAGATGTCGTTGGAGAGCGCCCAGACCATGATTCCCAACACAAGCAAGAACCCGAAGTGACTCCATCGCACCCGTTGCTCGATGGAAAGCGCCTTGCCCCGCACAGCCTCTATGGCCAGGAACACGAGGTGTCCGCCATCGAGAATCGGAATGGGCAGCAGGTTGAGAACCGCGAGGTTCACTGAGAAGAGGGCCATAAACTGTAGGAACGTTCCCATGCCGGCCGCCGCGGCCTCGCCGGAGGCCGCTCCGATCGTGACGATGCTCCCCAGGGAGCGAGGCGAAACGCCACCGGTAAACAGGTCACGGAGGAACCCTACGATCAGCTTGGTGATGAACACGGTGTCCCCATAACCGAGTACGACCGCCTCACTGAAGGGCACCCTTATGTATACGAAGTCGGGCGCGGGTGGAAAGATCCCAACGAGGCCAACCTCGACGGATTCCCCCGTCACCGGGTCTTCGCGTGTGGACTCCTCGGGAGTGACATAGCGCGTGAGCCGACGGCCGCTTCGCTCGAGCGTGATCTGAGTTCGCTGCCCCGGTCGACCCTGGATCTGCTCCACGAATTCGTACCAGGTCCCCACCGGCACACCGCCGACCGCCACGATCGAGTCGTCCTCCTCCAGGCCGCCCTTCTCAGCCGGTGAAGCGGGATTCACAGGACCTACGACCGCTGGAATCCAAGGCTCGACCGCCGCCGCCATCCTCCGCTGCGTCTCAGGGTCCGCGGGCACATCGATCTGGAGGCTCGCCTCGAGCCCGTCCACCTGAATGGAGAGGGGCCCGGGTTCGGCTCTCCAAAGCCCATCACGAATGTGTCCCCAATGCTCGACGGGCTGGTCGCCGATCCGCGTAATGCGACTTCCCACAGGGATCTGCAGGAGGGCCTCGGCTCCAGGCGGAACAAGCCCGGCCTCGACCTTGCCCACCCTGGTCACATCGCGTTCCTGCAGGCCCCAGGCGGCGTTCACCGTGACATAGAGTGCGAGCGCGAAAACCATGTTCATGATTACGCCGGCGGAAATCACCAGCGTGCGGGCCCAAATGGGCTTGGCGTCGAAGTCGCGCGGGCCGGGCTGTCGAGGCTCGGCCCGTGCGCCGCCCTCGATCCGCTCCATCACCTCGTCGTCCATCCCCCCCATTTTCACGTAACCACCCAGGGGGATCCAACTCAGGAGGTACTCGGTTTCACCCCGCGTAAAGCCGACGACGCGGGGGCCAAAACCAATGGAGAAACGCTGGACAGAAATGCCTACGGCCTTGGCCGCCATGAAATGGCCAAGTTCGTGCACAAAGATGAGCACACCCAGAACAATGATGGTAGCTAGAATCGTCATACTACTTTCTAAACTCTCTCAAGTGAGGCTGGTTTCCAACCTCGCTGTCAGGTCCCACCGGCGGGACGCCGCGCACCTGTCATATCCCGTACCACATCGCGGGCTTCGCGATCCGCTTCCAGGACATCATCCACCTGGGCAATCGGAGAAACCGAGTGACGGGACATCGCGGTGTCGACCACTTCACCCATCTCCAAGAAGCCGATGCGTCCCTCCCTGAAGAGGGTCACCGCCGTTTCGTTGGCGGCATTGAACACTGCAGGCATCGTGCCCCCTGCGCGCCCAGCCTCGACGCCGAGGGAGAACAACCTGAAACGCGCCAGGTCGATCTCGTCGAACGTCAGCGGCGACGCTTTCACGGGATCGAAGGTACGTAGCTCCATGTCGGCAAGGCGGTCCGGGCAGGTCAAGGCGTAAAGAATGGGAAGCTCCATGGTTGGGAAGCCCATCTGCGCCAGTACCGATCCATCCACGAGCTCCACGAAGGAGTGCACGATGGACTGGGGATGGATGACCGCGTCGATCCTGTCGTAGGGCAGCCCGTACAGAAAGTGTGCCTCGATCACTTCGAGCGCCTTGTTAGCGAGCGTAGCCGAGTCGATTGTGATCTTTGCACCCATGTCCCACGTCGGGTGCTTGAGCGCCTGGGCAGGAGTCACCGTGGCCAACTCATTCACGCGGAACAAGCGGAACGGCCCTCCGGAAGCCGTAAGAACGATGCGCCATACGGTCTCCCGATCACAGCCCTGAAGACACTGAAGGATGGCCGAGTGCTCGCTGTCGATGGGGATGAGTTCGCCTCCCCCGTCATCCGCAGCCGCCATGACCAACGGACCGCCTGCCACCAGCGACTCCTTGTTGGCGAGTGCCAGGCGCTTCCCAGATCGGAGCGCGGCGATTGTCGACGCGAGGCCTGCCGCCCCTACGACCGCATTGACCACAACGTCGACATCTGGATGCCCGGCGAGTGCTACGACGGCGTCGTTCCCCACTCCCCATTCGGAGGGTGGCAGATCGGCCCGGGCGGCCAGAGCCTCAGCATCGGAGAGCACCGCGATGTCGGGCTTGTGCTCGGCAACCAGCGCGGCCAGGTCGTCGACCGAACGGCCCGCTGCCAAGCCGACCACGCGGAACCGGTCCGGATGGCGGCCAATGACGCGCAGCGTGCTCCGGCCAATGGATCCCGTGGCTCCCAAGATGGCGACTCGAATCACGGAAGGGCCGCCGCCAGGACGATAAGCAAATAGGTGAGGGGGACCGTGAAGAATACGGCATCCAAGCGGTCGAGTGCGCCTCCGTGACCCGGAAGGAAGGTGCCCGAGTCTTTGACGCCGGCGTCCCGCTTGAGAGCCGATTCCGCAAGGTCCCCGATCTGCCCCACCACTCCGATGATCACGCCCATCGAGGCGGCCATCCTCCACCCGATCCCATACTCGGGTATGAGGTGTAGCACGAAGCCACCGGCTAGACCACCCGCCACGACAGAGCACGCCAGTCCCGCTACCGCTCCGACCTGGGTCTTCTTTGGGCTCACGGCCTCCCGCAGCTTGGTCTTGCCCCAGCGTGTGCCGAAGAAAAACGCACCGGTGTCACCCCACCAAGTCACCCAGAGCGGAAAGATCACGAGAGCCGCACCTTGCCATGCGATCGCGGCGTCCGGAAGGCTTCTGAGCAGCGAGGCGAAGGCCAACGTAAAACCAGTATAGACCACACCGGCTACGGTGACAGAAACCGCCTCCAAGGGGCGGCGTTCGGCACCACGTCTGAATACCGCCAAGCCGGCCGCGATCAGAAACAGAGAAAGCACTGCGCCGAAGGCGACCAAGGCCAGATCGTGGAGGTTGTTGTGCAGGGTGGCCGCGAGAGGGATCCCAACCGCGAAAGCTATACCGAGCCGTGAGAACGCGTCGATCCCCTTGGCGCGGGCGAGGCCGAAGTACTCCATCGCGGAGAGGCCCGACGCGGCGGCCATGAGCACACCGAGATACCATCCACCCAAATAGATCAGCCCTGCCGCGAGGGGTATCCCGATCGCCGCGACCGTGAGACGAGGGCCAAGGCCTGCCATCTAGATTGCCATGACCTCTTCTTCTTTGCGCTCCAAGAGTTCGTCGATCTTGCTGATGTGATCGTCCGTCATTTTCTGGACGGTTTGCATGTCACGGTGACCTTCGTCATCGCCGACCTCATGCTCATTCATCAGCACCTTGATCTCGTCGTTCGCCACCTTACGGGCGTGGCGAACCGAAATCCGTCCCTCCTCCGCCATCTTATGGAGGAGGCGCGCGTATTCCTTCCGACGCTCCTCGTTGAGCGGAGGGATCGGGATCCTGATCAGGTTTCCGTCGTTGGCAGGATTGAGGCCGAGGTCTGCAGTCTGGATGGCCCGCTCGATGTCAGCGATGAGAGACTTGTCGAACGGCTGAACCACGAGCAGGGTCGCATCGGGAGTGCCGATGGTGGCTAGTTGGTTTATCGCCATCTTGGAACCGTAGGCATCGACACGGATCGTATCGAGAAGCGCGGGCGTCGCCTTGCCCGTACGGACCGAAGCGAACTCGCGCCGCACCGCCTCCAGCGCGTCATTCATGTGTTGCTTGGCGTCCTCCAACGGCATTGCAATACCTCCGATGCGATCGCGGAAACCAACCCTAAACGCGCCAAAGAGGCGCTATGAAACCAGAGTGCCCACTTGTTCTCCCCGAATGGCCGCGGTGACGGCACCACGATTCTCCAGATCGAGAACGATGATGGGGAGGCCGTTCTCTTTGCACAATGATACCGCCGCAGCATCCATGACTTCGAGTTCCCGAGTCACGACCTCACGGAAGGAAATCGTGGGTAGAAACTCCGCTGTGGGATCGAGAGCGGGGTCGGCGGTGAAGACGCCCTGTACCTTCGTGGCCTTGATCACCACGTCGGAGTTCATCTCGATCGCGCGCAGCGCCGCGGCGGTGTCCGTCGAAAAGTAGGGATTGCCGGTGCCTCCGGCGAAGATCACCACGCGCCCCTTTTCCATGTGGCGCATCGCTCGGCGCCGAATATAGGGCTCGGCAACCTCCTCCATGCGGACGGCCGTCATGACCCGAGTGGCGACGCCCTTTCGCTCCAGTAGATCCTGAACCGCGAGCGAGTTGATGACGGTGGCCAGCATGCCCATGTAGTCCGCCTGGACTCGGTCCATGCCCTTTTGGCTTGCGATAGCGCCACGCACGATGTTTCCGCCGCCGATGACGAGGCCGAGCGAGACGCCCATCTCGTGCACCGCCCTGACCTCGTCCGTGATTCGATCCACCACGGACGGCTCGATTCCGAATCCCTGCTCCCCGGCCAACGCCTCACCCGAGAGCTTGAGCAGCACCCTCCCGTAGAAGGGCTTTCCCGAGACTCCACTCATCGACATTCTCCGACCATGCGTCGTTCCTGGTTCTACGAACTCAGTCGCTCTCTCCCAGACGGAAGCGTGCAAACCGCGCTACCTCGATTTTCTCGCCCGTCTTGACCGAGACCTCCGTGATCAGCTCAGCGATACTCTGGTCGGGATTCTTCACGAAGGGTTGGGCGAGCAACGTGCTTTCCTTGAACCACCTGTTGAGCTTGCCCTCGACGATCTTACCGGCGAGCTCCTCGGGTTTACCCTCTTCGCGGACCTGCTCCTCGTATACTTTCCGCTCCCTTTCGACAAGCTCGGCAGGGATATCCTCATGGCTGACGGCGGTCGGCGCCGCGGACGCGATATGCATCGCCAGATCCTTGGCCAGCTGCCGAAAATCATCGGTGTTGGCGACGAAATCGGTCTCGCAGTTGACCTCGACCAGGACCGCAGTCCTGCCGTCGAAATGAGTGTAGTGGCCGATGGTGCCCTCGTTCGCCGTCTTCTCGGCGCGCTTGGCTGCCTTGGCTGAGCCCTTGGCCCGTAAATAGTCGACAGCCGCTTCGATGTCGCCACCGGTCTCCTCGAGGGCGCGCTTGCAATCCATCATGCCCGCACCGGTTCGGTCCCGCAGCGCCTTCACGTCTTTGGCCGAAATCGTCATCGTCCCATCCATATTTAGAAAAGCATCTCCGTTCGCATCCGCTCGAAAAAAGAGGCGGGAGCCATAGAGGGGGGATCCGGATCCGCCGGTCCGCCCTCGTCCAGCTGCCGCCTCGGGCCCCTGGGGGAGTACCCACCTCTGGTGGTGGTCAGGACTCCGAGCTGTCTTCCTTTTCCCCCTCTGCGCCGGGATCGGCCTCTGCCGCCGGCGACTCATCCTCGGTCTCGGCCACGGCGTCTGCCTCGGCCACGGCCTCTGGCTCCGGTGTCGTGTCGGCATCAGGTGTCTCCGCCGAACCCGTTTCAGACGACTCTTCCGAATCCGCTGCAGGCTCGCTGGCGGGCGGGGTTTCTGCCCCTTCTACGCTCGGCTCATCGGAGGGCTTCCGGACCTTAGCGATCGCATCCGGCACCGGCCGGCGCTTCCTCTTGGGGCGCGGGGCAGGCTGCTCGACGGCCTCTGCGGTCTTCTCGCCGGTCTCGGTCGAGTAGGTCGTGGCCTCCAGGTCCTCCACACGGCGGCGATCCTCCTCGGGAATCTCGCGCTGCGCGACCTCGATGGAGTCGGCGAGGGCCTTCGCAATCAAGCCCAC
>BTRA01000028.1:0-27168 GCA_036986155.1 Gemmatimonadota bacterium
CTGTCAGGTGTTGCCACATTGCCCCAAGGGGTGGAAGCTGGCGATCTACCATTCGGAGTGCTAAGAGTGAAGGTAGGCGGTGCTCATCCGGCATCAAGGCGAGTTCACCCACCCAACGAACGGATCAGACGAATGATGAGAAGGATCTCGCATAGCCTCCTGTTCCTCTTGGTGGCGCTCGCCGCGACCGCGAGCCAGGTCATGGCCCAGGCGGAGCCGACCGTCGTCTACCTCGTTCGCCACGCGGAAAAGGCCGACGGGGGTGCCGATCCCGCGCTCACCGCGCAGGGCGTTGCACGGGCGGCTGTTCTCGCCGACCTGCTGTCCGACTCCGGCATCACGAACATCTACACTTCGGACTTCGTCCGCACACGCGACACCGCCGCACCGCTGGCCGGCCGGCTCGGTCTGGAGACCCTCATCTACGACCCGCGCGACTTGGTGGGGATGGCGTCCCGTCTCAGAAATACGCCTGGTCGCCACCTTGTGTCTGGTCATAGCAATACTACGCCGCGGTTGGTGGAGCTCCTGGGGGGAGACCCCCACACCGCGATCGACGAGCCATCAGAGTACGATCGCCTCTACATTGTGACGTTGCTGCCAGGAGGACGCGCCAGCACCGTGTTGCTGAGGTACGGGGAGTTGTACGGCGGCTGATATCTCGACCCACACGGCACACATGCGCTGGCACGTAGCCCGAAGGAGATGCTCCGAGTTGAGACTATGTTCCGGGTCGGAAATGCCTGGAACCAGCCTCCCAATCGCTCCACCCCTTGATCGGCGGCACGCGGTTGCGCCAGCTTACTGCCTATCGACCTCAGAACGCGAGACGAGGCCATGCCGTTCTCCTCATACTCAGCCAAGGGCATCACCGCGACGGAGTGGTACGAGGAACTCACGGACGGTGTCGCTCTTCAGGTCACTGAATTCGAACCGCCGCACCGCACTCCAGACGCGCCTGTTCTGGTCTTCGTTGCTGGATGGATCTCGCTGCGGATGGCGTGGGATCCGGTACTTCTGGAACTCGCGGCGCGCTACCCCGTCCTGTACGTGGAGTCGCGGGAGAAGGGCACCGCCCGAGTGCCGCGCCGATCCAAGATCGAGTTTACGCTCGATCGCATGGCGGACGATATTCGGGACATAGTCGATCAGTGCGTCCCCGAGGGTGTCTCCTTCTGGCTGATCGGCAGTTCTCTCGGATCGACGGCCATCCTGCATCACCTGAGCCGCCAGGGACGCGAACCCGACGGCGTCATCGTGGTCGCGCCGAACATCCGTTTCGACCTGCCCTGGTGGCTATGGCCGTTCATGAGAGTCGTGCCCGCCGCGTTCTTCGCCTGGCTGCGCCCGATTCTCAAGTGGAATCTGAAACACCTGCGCCTGGACCAGACCAGCGAGCCGGAGCAGATAAGACGATACGCTGCATATCTGGATGCAGCGGACGCACGCCGGCTCAAGAAGAACGCATGGGCGATTCGGCACTACAGCCTCCTCGACCGCCTCCCACATGTCACCACGCCGGTCACCGCCATCGGTGCCCGTTCCGATCTCCTCCACGGGCTGGAGGAAATCGAATACATGGTTTCGCTGCTTCCGAACGCCGACCTCGAGGTGATGGCGAGCAATCGAGAGACGCACAGCGCACTGGCCGGGCGACTCATGGTCGATGTGATCACGAAGAGAATGCAAGGCGACGCGGTGAATAGCTCGGTACCAGGGGAAGCGGAGGTGCCTGCTAATCAGCGTCCGGAAGACGAGCCGTGATCCACACCGTGCGATAGACCGCCGTACCCACTGTTCCGACGGCGATCACACCCAGGACCCAGAGCAAGACCGCGCCCGGCCCATCGCTGCCAACGAGCGCCGACACGGTCGGGTCAAGGATGGCACCGAGCCCCAGTCCCAGTAGCCTCTCCGCCCGTTGCATGATGCCCTTCGAGCAAGTCACGCCGAGGCTCTCGCCGCGCGCGCGTGTGTAGCTGACGAGGAGAGATCCGCCCATCGCGATCAAAGCGAGCGGAAGGCCTGAGGCGGACTCCCGGAACCACAGCGCCAGTCCGATAAATGCCGCGACCTCGGCGAAACGGTCCAACGTGGAATCGATGAACGCACCCTTCGGGGAGGCCATGCCGCGAGCCCGAGCTACCCGGCCATCGAGCACGTCGGCGATGCCGCCGAGAAGAATCGCCCAACCGCCGAGGCCGATTCGGCCTCCGACGAACAATAGGCCGGCCAACAGGCCGAAGCTCAGCCCAAGGAGATTGTAGAAAGTCGGCCCGAAACCCAGCGCGAGCGAGGCGCGCTCCACGGGACCGATGAACCACATGAACCAGCGCTTGACGAAACCACCGAGGAGGAACTTTCCATGTGCTTGGGAGGCATGGGGGTCCTCACTAGAACTCGCCGCGCTGAACGCGAATACAGGCATGCTCAACAACCCGAGAGCGAGGATCCAGACCAACGCCCAGAGTTCAACCGTCATGTATCCCCCGCACGGTTAGTATCCTCGGCCTTCGCTCGGGGCCGCGAAGCCAGCACGCGAATGACTTTCGGCCAAAGCAAGATGACCGGAAATCGACGTTCCGCGGGTGTGATCTCCACGCTGACCCCGATGCGCCGTTCCACCTTCCGAACGATGTACTCCGGCCAACCCTCGTAGGTGTATACGTGCTTGACCCACCGCATGGTGGAGCGAATGCGTGAGGACATGAAATAGATTCGAACGCGCACCCTTGCCCACCAAGACGGAGCTCGCCGCGGACGGTAAGACCCATCCTCCTCTACCAGCAGTCCGTTGGCGACGGCTTCGTCGAGCACGGGGGTATATATGCGATCGAAGAAGTCCCCCTGCGCACCGATCACTTCCGACGTCCGGCCACCCTTCTCCGGCCGAATCTCACCCGCGTACGAGACAGCAACCATACCTCTCGCAAACTCACGCGCAGTAAATGGGGCTTCGAGAAAAGGCAGCGCCCACCGAAGCGGCGTCCGGTGACTCGTCTCGAGGGCGTGTTCGACGTCGCTCGCGGCCCGCTGGTCGCGGGTGTAGAGAATCGCCACCTGCTGAACCATCCGCCCGAGACAGAAATGATCCTTCGCCCGATTGGACAAGGCCCGATCGAAATGGGCCCGCTCCAGCACGAGGCATTTTGCGGCGGTATCCTTGTCGGGCTGATGAGAGATGGAATTCGGGGTCAACACATGGTTCAAGACCGCCATCGCCCATGGAGACCGATGGAGGTGCCCCGCCGCCTTCAGGCCTCCATAGAACCGTCGGTAATCCTCCACGACCAAGATCAAGTCGAACGCGCTGTGCTTGTCCGGGCTGGTCTTGGTGAGTCGAGACCCATAAAGGAGCACGGCCACCAACTGGTCGCGACAAGCCTCGAGCAGCGAGCCCACCAATCGATCGCCCTCGGCAGCCCACGTCCGCAGCGATCCATCAGAGGTCGGAACCGCATCGATGGGATGGTTCACGAGCTTCGGCAGCCGACGCGCAGCCCCCATCGAAGGGGCGCCCGTGGTTGCACCCGGATGTTCGAGCAGATAATGATACGGCTCCCTGTTCCTGAAACGAGTGGCACAACACCCTAACGTGATTCCGGAGAAAGCGTCAACGGGCGCACCCCACCCTACCGGCGAAGACGCGGGCGGGCATGTGTTTGTCATCTTCAATCCCGCCTCCGGCCGGGGACGTGGCGAGGAGCGGCAGCAGACGTACATCGAGTTGCTCAATGAGGCCGGGGTCGAATTCGAAATCGCCACGACCTCCGGCCCAGGCGGCGAGAGCGACCTGACCGAGAGGGCCCTGTCCAACGGCGCGACAACCATCGTGGCCGTGGGTGGTGACGGGACCTGGAGTAACGTCGCCGGGCGCATCCTCGCGTCAGGCCGAACCGACGTCTCCCTCGGCCTCTTGCCCGCAGGCTCCGGGAACGACTTCGCCAAGAGCTTCGGAATCACTTACCGGAATCCGGCCGGCGCGGTGCAGGCTGTGGCCCGTGGTCGAGCACGGAGCGTCGACGTTGGCCGAATCCGCTTCCCGGAAGAAGACACCCCGGACCGACACTTTCTTCTCGAGACGAGTTTCGGGATAGGGCCCGCGGTGCTCCGGGCGGCCAATGGTGCTCGCTTCCTGAAAGGCAACCTGCTCTACAGCGTGACGGCGATCCAGCAGATCTTTCGCTTCAAGGGTGTGCTCGCCAACGTAGGCGACTTGAATGGCCCAATCACCGACGGCCGACACCTCATGCTGGTGGTCGCGAACGCTCCAAATATGGGAGGGACCTTCCTTATCGCCCCGGAGGCACGCTTGGACGACGGCAAGCTGGATGTGTGCGCAATCGAGGATGCTGGAGCGTTGGAACGCCTCCACCTCTTTCGGATGGTCGGGGCCGGCGAACACGGGCGGTCGGATCGGGTCACATTCCGCCAGAGCGGGGCGTTCACGATCCGCTTCACGGCGCCTGTCCCGTATGAGGTCGATGGTGAGTTGCTCATGTCGACATCGCGTGTCGCCCAGGTGGACAGCGTGCCCCGCGCTCTGCGGGTGCTCGAGGCGACCCCGTGAACTCATTAGGAACTCCATCCGAACAGGCGCAGAACGGAGAGGCCATGAACCTGACAGGCCTCCGAACGCTGGTCACGGGAGCCACCGGATTCATCGGCGGCCACTTGGCCAAGGGACTGGCAGACGCCGGCGCGAAGGTGGTCGGTCTCGTGAGGGACGCGGCACGGGCAGCTCCGTTGGTGAGAGCGGGGGCAGACGCTATCGAGGGCGAGCTGACGGATCACGCGTCACTCCGGAGGGCGATGGAGGGCTGTGACCTCGTGTACCACCTCGCGGCTACGGTCAACGTCAACAAGCCGTGGTCTTACTACCGCGAGGTCAACGTAGCCGGGACGGAAGCGTTGGCCGAGGCAGCGTTGGCCGGCGGTGTCCAGCGGTTCGTGTACGTCAGTTCGGTCTCGGTCTACGGCATGGGCGCCGGCCCCGGGCTCGACGAAAACTCCCCGCATCTCACGAGCCGGGACGCCTACGCCGACACCAAGCTCGAGGCTGAAAGGGTCATCCGCCGCATGATTTCCGAGCGGGGGCTTCCCGCGGTGATCGCCCAGCCGTCTCAGGCCTATGGACCCGGCGACCAAAACTGGACCATGACCCCGATCCGTCTCATACGGGATGGGAAGTTGTCGCTGGTGAACCACGGCACGGGGGTGATCCAGCCGATTTTCATCGACGACCTCGTGGACGCACTCGTGGCCACGGCGCGCTTCGGGACGGTCGGCTCGTCCTACATCCTGTGCGGTGACGAGGTGGTGACGCTTCACGACTATCTAGCGCGCCTCAGTACGATGCTCGACAAGCCGCAACCGTCCTCGGTGCCCTACTGGGTCGCATTCTCGGTGGCTGCGGTCAACGAACTAGCGGCTATGGCGCTCGGCTATGAGCCGAGGCTCAACCGTAGGGCGGTTCGGTGCCAGGTGCTTCGAACAACCTTCTCCGGACACAAGGCCTCACGCGAGCTCGGGTTCGACCCGTCAATCAACATAGATGAAGGCATGGATCGCATTGCCGCCTGGCTAAGAGAGGAGACATCATGAAATCCCCCTTCTACGTCCTTCTGACCACGAGCTTGATCGCCGCTCCAGCCCTCCTCGAAGCGCAGGAGCATCCCACTTTACCCGAGAAGAGCGTGATTCTACCGCGAGGTTACCGGCCCTCGCCCGCCCCTCTGTCGCCCGCCATTCTTGTCGGTAACACGCTTTACCTCTCCGGCAACACAGGTGGTGATCCCAAGACCGGACGACTGGTGGAGGGTGGACTCGAACCGGAGTTTCATCAGATCATGGCCAACATGCGTGCGGTGCTCGCCGAGGCTGGAATGGCTCTGAGCGATGTGGTGAGCGTCGTCGCGTACCTAGCCGACATGGATGACTACGGACGATTCAACGAGCTCTACCGCGAATATTTCAATACCGAGCCCTTTCCGGTCCGGGCGACTGTGGCCGTGCGAGAGCTCGCTAGACGCGCCCACGTCGAACTCCAAGCCACTGCGGTTAGAACTCGCTGAGGCTCTCTCCATGGCAACCTTCCGGAAACTTTTAGCGTCTCAACTCGTAAGGCCTGTCATAAGCCTGGGGTGAGGGCTACGGGCGGAGCTTCACTCCTACGAATAACCTGCCTTCCCGGGAGGCAAGATGTCGCCCCGCAAGACGATTCTCAGAGAACTGAACGATCTCCATAGCGACCACGAGAAGCGCTATGCACGGCCCCGTACCATTCGGGGCTTCGATAACCATCCGGCCAAATACCAGAGCGCCGTGAACGAACTCCTGAAGGCCCGCCTGATCGACGGCATGAAGGACTCTGAGGGACAAATGGCCATAGCTCTCAACGAACATCGGCTTGCCGACGTGCGCAAAGAGTTGAGGCCCTGGTTCGCCCGCCCGGTTACCTGGATCGGTACGGCCATCGTGGTTGGTGGAGCGCTCCTGGCCCTCTGACGCAGGCGCTGGGTCTGGGCGACGAGCCCCGCTATGTAATGCCGAAGCACCCTAGAGTTCGAGCACCTCACGAAGTGCATCGCTGTAGGTTCGGCTGGACGTAAGGTGGGTTCCGTCCTGGAGGATCACCACGAACTCCCCGTGACTCCAAGGCTGCAACTCCCGCAGTCGGTCCAGGTTGACGATGTACGAGTGGTGAATACGAATAAAGCGCCGGGCATCCAACTTGCCCGCAAACCCCTTCAACGACCCCCTGACACGATGCTGTCGTCCACCGACGTGCAGGATCACGTAGTTGCCGGCACCCTCGATCCAGTCCACGTCACTGACCTCGACGAACCGGATGCGGCTGCCCGTTCGCACAGGTATCCGCCGCACCCCGTCGCGCACCGTATCCAGCAACTCCTCGATCCGCCCCCTCAGGCCCGTCCCGTCACGGGCCGAGCTCGACCTCGCCCGGACCCTCGCGAGCGTCTCGCGAAATCGGCTTCTGGTGAAGGGCTTGAGGAGATAGTCGAGCGCTCTCGCCTCGAAGGCTTCGACGGCATGACGTTCGTAGGCCGTCACGAACACCACGGTCGGCGCCTGATCCGGGCCCACAGCCCTAAGCACCTCGAAGCCCCCCATCTCCGGCATTTGGACGTCGAGGAACAGGACATCGGGCTCGTAGTGGAGAATGGCGTCGACTGCCGAAGGTCCGTCCGGGCACTCGGCGACGATCTCGACATCGTCCTCGTCCTTGAGGAGGTCTCTCAGCCGTTTCCTGGCCGGGGCCTCATCGTCCACGATGATCGCCGAGAAAGTCACAGCGATGATCAGTCGGAGGGATCCAGCGGAATCAGGACTCGAACCTTCAGACCACCGTTGTCCGAGTTGACGAGTTCGAAGCGCTGCTGCGGTCCGTAGAGTTGTGCGAGCCGGTCACGGGTGTTGCGAAGCCCGACGCGCCAGTTGGCCGGGTCGAGCTTTTCGTCGGGCAGGCCCGGGCCGTCGTCTTCGACCTCGAGGCAAAGGCTCCCGTTCTCCCTAGAACCCCGTATCCATAACCAGCCCTCACCCAAGCGATTGGAGATGCCGTGCTCTACGGCATTCTCCACCAGGGGTTGCAGGAGGAGGTTGGGGACCCGAGCGTCGCCGAGGTCGGGAGATACATCCACCTCGACATGTAAACGATCTCCCAAGCGGGACTTCTGGATCGAGAGGTAGCGATCGATGTGCTCCATCTCGCGTGAAAGCGGGACGGTCGGTTCGTTCGCGGCATCCATGGCGGCCCGGAGCAACTCACCGAGTTCGGCCAGCATGACCTCGGCCTTCTCCGGCTCCTCCCGAATGAACGCCGAAATGGCGTGAAGGGTGTTGAACAGGAAGTGCGGATGCAGTTGCGCCCGGAGCGCCTCCAGTCGCGCCTTTGATAGTTGCGCTGTCAGCTCGGCGGTGCGGACCATTCTGGCCTGACTCTCACGATAGTACGCCAGCCCGTGGGCGACCCACAGCACGGTCCAATACGTCAAGACACTCACCTGGATGTTCCCAGCCAAGGCAGCCTGAACATTGGGCACCGGAAAGCCCAACAGGGCTCGCACCCCGATTTCGATGCCGCCTGACACGAGGAGCATGGTCAGGTTCAGCGCGACGTGGGCGGGGAGGTGGGTCGCCCAACCGGCACCGCGCAGCGGGAACCGGTGCGCCGCCAGGAAGATCACGGGAGTGAGCGCGGCCCACGTATACCAGATCGGCATGGTGAGCTTGAAGATCAGCCACACGGGGGGTTGATCCCCCTGGAGCGCGTAGGTGATGACCGACTGGCTCGCGGCCATTGTGCCGAGCGCTGTCCATGCCAGCACATAGAGGAAGGCCTGAAGAGGCCGGTTGCGGCTGAGCGCCGTCGATACGGTGCTCATTCCAGGATCAACCCAAGAGCCCAGGAGCGCGCCGTGCCCATCAGTTCGCCTCGCCCCGCACCTCGAATGAGAGCATCATCCCCGCGTGCAAATGTTCGGCGATGTGGCAGTGCATCATCCACTCGCCCGGGTTGGACATCTCCACCAGAATATCCACCGTCGATCCGACGGGCACCACGGCGGTATCCTTCCACACGAGGTTCGGGTTGGGCACGCCGTCACGCTCGAGAACCAGGTAGCGCTGTCCGTGCACATGGATGGGATGGTGCATCGGATGGAACGCATCCGGGTTGTTGAAGATGCGGATCTTGACCACGTCTCCCACGTCGAAGGTCCAATCGATATCTCCGTTCTCGTCGCCGGTGGCCCTGTCGCGCAGGATCCAGGTGACTTGAGTGCCGGTGGACAGCCAGTTCATCATTGGCATGGCGTCGTTCCATTCCATGGGTGGCACGTACAGCGTGTCGATCTCCATGGTGCGGACGATAGAGAGCGGAAGGTTCCGTACTCTCAGCGTGGCCTCCAACTCGTGATCGGGCGGACGGTCAAAGTGCTTCCTGAACCCGTTGATATCGGCCTGCACGTCGGCGTTTTCACGTAGGGTCTCGAACCCTCGCGAAACCATCGTCTCCGCAAGCTCCTCCGACACCGACACGGTGCCCAAGGTATCGACCTGCGGATAGAACTCGCCCCTGAAGTGGTCGACGGCCTGGATGGAATTCAAGATGGTCGTCTCGCCGGCACGATCGAAACGTACGTCCACGACATAACGCTCTGCGGGAGCGATGGGCACGGAGCCCACCCACTCCTCCCGCTCGAACTTCCCCATGTCCGAGGCGACGATCTTCATCCGTGCCCCCGGGAAGCGCAGGTTGAACGTGCGCGTGTTGGCCACGTTGGTGAGGTAGAACCGAACGACCTCTCCCCGGCGGACCTCGAGGCGGTAATCCGTGAGGCCGTTCACCAGCATGACAGTGCCGAAACGCCCCATGAGCGCGTGGGTCGGCGCCTCGAGTCCCCACGGGATCATGCCCTGGTCGTCCATGAGGATGTCGTCCAGAACCATTACCTCTTCGCGGTGGGCAGGTCCGAAGTAGCCCGGATCGGGAGACGACACCAACAGGTTGCCGTATAGCCCCAGATCCTGTTGCACGTCTTCGCGCGTGTGTGGGTGATACCAAAACATCCCGGCGTCGGGGACGCGCACTTCGTAGGTGAAACTCTCCCCGGTGCCGATCGGATCCTGCGTGACGCCCGGCACACCGTCGAACCGATTGTCGATGCGGACACCGTGCCAATGTACCGTAGACGGCAATTCGATTTCGTTCGTGACGCGCACGACGAATGTGGAGCCCCGATCTGCGCGAATCAGGGGGCCGGGATACTGGCCGTTGTACCCATACATGGCGTAGTCGCGGCCGAGAATCTCCCGGCGCACCAACGAAATGGTCACGTCCAGCGTGTCCCCGTCGGCCATCTCTACCACCGAGCTCGGCTGCGCCTCGGGAAGGGAAGACAGGTCCACACCGACACCAGGCAGGAATGCGGCCACGGGGGGCACGGCTCCCCCGAGGCCGGGCAGAACAGGCATTGCCGGGTTCATCGGAGGCATACGCCAACCGCCGGAGAGCGTGTCTCCATGCGCCATATCCCCCTGGGCCGCCGCCCCCGCAGGCACCGTGAGCGCTAAGGTCGCCAGGAACCCGATGATGGGAAAGCGCCCACGCCGAGCCCGATCAGTAACCGTAGGCCGCACAGTTCTCCTGCTCGAATGGGCCGTGGCCCGCCATGGTGTGCATCATGCCGCTCCTGGACATGCCTCGGAGCACAATGGGTCCCGACCACACCGCCGCCTCGGGGTCGTAGGCATCCTCGAGCGTGATCACGACGAGGAACTTGTTGAAGTCGACCTCGACATCCATCGCATGTCGGTCATCGAACGCTCCCGCAAGCTCTATGCGGTCCAACGAGGGCGTCGTCACCCAAACCACGTACACGCCCGTGGCGGGGGGGGCGAGCCGGTCGACCGTCAGCGAGACGCGGTACCGGTAGTTCCCCTCGGGCGACAGCGCGAAACCGAACGGAGACGGAGCGAACGTGAGCTCGCCGAGTCCTGTGGCCTGGCCCGAGCCGGGCACCCGCTTCGTGGAAACGAGCGGGAAGGAGTAGTACTCGGGTGGCCCGGTCACCCCGCACGCCACAGAAGCCTCGGCGGCACGCACGGGCGGAACGGGTCCCTCCAGACCGAGGACCGCGGCGAACAAGGCGGCCGCGGAGGCCGCCACCATCGAGGTCACCGATCCTGGCTGATCGGCCGCGGCGGCGGATCGTCCCACTTCTGCGCACTCGAGATATCCGGCATGCCCCACTCCTCGCCGTTCCACCCGTCGAAGCCCTCCATGCGGAAGGTCCAGAGACCGGTGGTCATGTCGCTGATGACGATGAGCCCGTCGGCGTTGCGAACGTCGATCCCGAACGCGCCGTCGAACATGGGACTGCCTCGCTCGCTGGGCGCCCCGAGGTAGGTGTCGTAGTAGCCCACCGTGACCGGGTTCTTCGGGTCCATCAGGCTGAAGATCTGAAGCCCGTCCAGGTAGCCCGACACGAAGACGTACGGCCACCGAACCTCGTGGTTGTGGGTGAGGTTCCTCCAGTCGGCCGTCCACGCGGAGATCGGGGTGCGGATGTTGAGCTGCTCGCCGTCCAGCGCGGGCTTCAGGTCGAAGATGCGGAGCGGCGCGAACTGATACTCGGTCTCGGCTATCACGTACCGGCCGTCCGGGCTGGGCGTGAACGTATGGCCGAAGGAGACGCCGTTTATCCCGGTGAGCGTGACCAGAAGCTCGGGCGCCTGCAGGTCGGTGACGTTGTACACGAAGTAACCGCCAGTGCCGCCGCCGTAGAAACGGTCCTGGCCCGTGTCAGGGTGGTAGCCCACGTAGAAATCATGGTAGCCACGGCCGTTGGGCCCTGTGTTGAACGCGTCGGGGACGGGAACCCTGGCCACCAGCGCGTTGTCCACGTCGCCCCCGACCACCCGGGCGAGGTCGTACACTTGCGCGTAGGGGCCGCTCACGGTGGCGAACAGCAGAACGCGCCCATCAGAGTGCTTATAGACAAAGATGTTGTGGAAGCCTCCCGGGTGGTCCGGCTCCCTGATGCGCGCCACTTCACGGACCGAAGAGGCGTCGGGGAGACCGGTCACATCCAGCACCACCGCACCTAGGTCGGCGTCGGGACCACCCTGCCCGAACTGGAGCGACTGCACGACGTAGTAGCGCCCGCCGAGCTTGAAGTGCTTCACATCCATGCCGCCGAGGCCCAGGTGCAGATCCTGGTTTTCGATCCGCCAGCGATAGAGCACTTCGGGACTTTCCGGATCGGCGACGCTGATGATGTCGAGTCCTTTGAGCCCGTCTCCTCCAAAGGAGGTCCTGGCCACGTACGCGTAGGGCCGACTCATTTCCTGCTCGAGGTCCACGTCGGCGACGCTCTGGCCCGGTCCCAAGGGCCGGTGGCCCAGGACCTCGATGTTGTCGCTGCCGGGATTGAGCGGTGACCAAGGCACCTGAGCGGCGGCAGGCGAAGTGACCCCGGCCGCCAGGGCCAGGGTGACCGTGCCACAGAAGACGAATGATCGACTGATGGACATACAGCACCTCTGATCGTGCGTGTGGCTGTCAAGGACCGACCGGCGGGACACCCCCTCCCCACCCGCACAGAAACTACGCAGACCCCCACCCTGGTGTCTATTGTGGATGCATCCCATCGGGCTTATGACTTCTTGCCCAGCCGTGGAGGATCCCCCTGGTGCCGACGCAGCGTGCTGGGCAGGGACCGAAGACCACCACGGATGCCCAACCCGGCTCGTACAAAGGAGATCAAGCTCGCGATGCGCTCGCCACACCTCGCCTTCGTCCTTCTCACGCTGGCGTTGCCCGTTCAAGGCCAGGAAGATGCGGCGGCTCGTGTAGCTCGCCTGGAAGCCCGACCGGGTGGCGAAATCCTACTCACTGTGGGCCAGTCCCGGCCATTCCAGGTGATTGCGCTGGACGCCGCCGGGGAGCAGGTCGACGTTCGCGTCACTGTCTCGGCGCCGCGAGGCGCCCTTCAGATGCGGCGCGGCCGGCTCACCGCCTTGCAAACAGGCACCTTCGAGGTCGTGGCTGTCCACTCGTTCGGGCCGGACAGCGGTCGCGCGCCACTCCTACTGCGCGTACCGGTAACGGTCGCATGGCCGGCAATCGAGCGAGTGGAGATCAGCTCCGAAGACGGGCGGCTCTACGAGGGCACGACGCTCCGGCACTCGGCACGCGCATACCATGGGGACGGTTCTGAGCGACCCGATGCTCAGATCGATTGGTCCACTTCGGCCGCGTCCGTGGCGACCGTCGACCGCTTCGGCCTGGTGACCGCCCACGGCTCGGGACACGTCGCGGTTACCGCGGCCGCCGAAGGAGCGAGCGGCACCCTGGAGCTCGACGTGGTGCCCTTCCCCGGAGTGAGCATCGAACTGGAGGGCGGGCCGGAAGAAGCCCGCACGGGCGACGTGGTGAGCTACACTGCCGTGGTTCGGGATGCCGATGGACGGCCGGTCGCCGACGCGCCGATCGAGTGGAGCCATGGCTACCTACCGCCGGTCGGGGTGAAGGCGCCGTCCGCGGCAGGCCAGATCGACGACGGCAAGTTCGTCGCGGACCTCGCGGGTGTGTTCACCGTCCGGGCGTCGGCCGGGCCGCTCTCGGCACGCCAGATGTTGAACGTCACACCTCGCGACGCCGTGCGGGAGCTCCAAGTCGTCGGCCACGGACTCCAGAGCACAATGCGCACCACCGACTTCTGGGTGTTCGAGGGTGTGAACGGGCGTGACTACGTCATCACAGGCTCGAAGGTCGCGAATGGCCACGCCTACGTTTTCGACGTGACCGATCCAGGCAATCCCGTGAAGACTGACTCGATTCAGGTGGACGCTCGCGCTGTGAACGACGTGAAGGTGTCTCCCGACGGGCGTTATGCGACCATGACGCGCGAGGGCGCCTCCAATCGGCAGAACGGCGTCGTGATTCTGGACTTGGCCGATCCCGCGCATCCGGTGGTCGCGTCCGAATACAAAGACCACGGACTAACGGGTGGAGTGCACAACGCGTTCCCGACCGATACCCACGTCTTCGCGCTCTCGAACGGGGACAAGTATGTGATCTTGGACGTGGCGGACATTTACAATCCGACGTTCGTGAGCGAGTACGACCACCCCGACAGCCGGGTCCACGACGTATGGGTCCGCGAGGGGTTGGCCTACTCCGCGGAGTGGGGTACCGGCATCGTCGTGGTCGACGTGGGCGACGGCCGCTGGGGGGGTTCTATCGAGAACCCGAAGCTGGTTTCCACGTTGCCTCTGACCGGCTCCACGCACGCGGTCTTTCCCTATGTCTCGCAGTCGACCGGCAAGCTGTATCTGTTCGCCGGGGATGAGAGGATGAGCCGCGCGGGCCTCGCCTGGGCGGGATACCCGAGATCCATGGGATCGTACGCGGATCAGTACGATCCAGAGACGGGCGTAGGAGGAATCCCGCTGACGACCAGGGGCTATATCCAGGTCGTGGACCTCTCAGATCCAGGGAACCCCGAGATGGTGGCCCGCTACGAGGTGAGTGAGTTCGGCACGCACAACATCTGGGTCGAGAACGACGTCCTCTACCAAGCATACTACGAGGGCGGCTTTCGGGCGGTGGACGTCTCCGGCGAGCTGATGGGCAACCTCTACACACAGGGCCGTGAGATCGCGGTGTTCAAGCCCGCCACGCCCATGGGTTATGCGCCCAACGCGACCATGGTGTGGAGCGCGATGCCGTTCAAGGGCCACGTATGGTTCAGCGACACGAACAGCGGCATCTGGTCGGTCAAGATACTGCCCAAGGAGAGGCCGATTTCGTAGGAAGACCCGCGGGCCCCAGCGAGCATGACACTTTTCCGGCTACTAGGATGCAATGCATGACGCGTCACTCAGCAATCGCCGCCGCCCTCATGCTGTTTCTCTCCGGCTGCGGAGATGGATCATCCCCGGATGGTCCGGACCCGCCGGATCTCGTACAGCCTCGCACCTACGCGATGGGCTGGGCACCCGCGGCTCCCCGACCGGAAATCGAGCTGATCCTGCGCGGAATCGACTCGATGGCCGTGGTGTCCGATATGGCTATCGTTCAGAACGCCGTGCCCTGGGAGCCACTCCTGGCGGGCGCCGCCATGGACAGCCTGGTTCAAGACCGGGCCCAGCTCACGGACCTCTTAGCGTCCAAGGGCCTCGAGCTCATCTTCCTCGTGGATCCGCTGGACGGGCTCGACCGGACCCGCGAAGCCGACAACCTCCTCGCGCTGGGACGGAGCATTCTCGAGCCCGAGATCCGGCAGTTGCACGACGAGTGGGTGCGCCAAATCACGGCGCGCGTGCGCCCGACCTACATGGGCCTCGCGTCGGAGATCAACACCCTCGCCGCCTTGGGCGACCCTGTGCTCTACGCCGAGATCCTCGCGATGATCAACTCGCTGGCGCCGCAGATCAGGCAAATCAGCCCGGGCACGCAGGTGTTCGTGTCATTCCAGGCGGATCAAGCGAACGGACGTCTGGGCCCGACCGGGGGCATCGACCACTTCGCCCTGATCGATCAATTCGACATCGACGCGTTGGGCCTGTCTTCCTATCCGGGTTTCGTGTTCGACGACCCTTCGGAAGTGCCCGACGATTACTTCAGCGTGTTCGACGACGCGACGGACCTTCCACTCCTCATGGTGGAAGGTGGTTGGAGCTCGGCGGACGTACCGTGGTCCGCAGGCACGCCCCAGCAGCAGGTGGACTTCTTCACCCGCTTCGAGACCCTATTGGACGGTGTGGACGCGGTGGCGTGGGTAATGCTGACGTTCACGGATCTGGACATCGGCAGCTTGGGTCTCACCCCGGAGCGAGCCCTGACCCTGTCCAACTTCGCCCACATGGGGATCCTCGATAGCGAACTGCGGCGGAAGCCGTCCTATGCCGAATGGGAACGGATCTTCGAGCGGCCGTTGCGGTGAAGCACCTCGGGTCGAGAATCCGGCCTCAGATCGCCACGCCGTACGTATCCCAGGTTCGGTCGATATCCTTCATGGCGTACTTCGCGAGGTGGTTCAGGTTCTTGATGACACCCGTGTCGGGCTATACGTACTCGTTCCCAGACAGGTGCGATGGCGTGGCGCGCCTCTTTGAGCTATCTAACCCGTCTACAACTGCCATGCAGCGCCCGACGGAGCCACCGAAGTGTCCCGCGGCGCGGCGATGCGTAGGTAAGGGCCCGATCACCGATGGCGACCGCTAAGACCACACCCACCAACATCGAGCCCACAGAGGATGGTTCCGCACTCAGGATCGAGTGGAAAGACGGACACGCGTCGGTCTACGAGCCTCGTCGACTCAGGCTGCACTGTCCTTGCGCCGGCTGCGTGGATGAGGTGACTGGACGGCGCACGCTCACGAGCGCCATGGTGCCGGAAAACGTTTACCCTCAGGCGATTCACTACGTAGGCCGGTACGCGCTCCAATTCATTTGGAGTGATGGCCACCAAACCGGGTTCTACACCTACGATCTCCTGCGATCGCTGTGCGACTGCGAAATCTGCGGCTCGATCGCGGAATGAGCACGGACGCTGGGGTGGCTCGACCTCATCTCCACAGATCCTCGAGCGACACTTCCCTGAACCCCGCGGGGATCTCGAAGAGGTCGTCGGCCACGCTGGTGGGCTCGACAGAGAGGAAATCTGTTATCTCGTATCGGGAGAGACGTCCGAACGAAGTGCCCACGGACTGGATACGCACGGGCAGTCCCTTGCTCCAGAGTAGGTTCCCAATCGAACCGGGGTCGACCTCGGCGTCTCCGGAGAGCACCTCCATTCTCTTGGCGAGCGCATTCAAGGCCACTCCCAACCCATGAACGTCTTCGACCAGCCACGCCACAGTGACCTTATCTCGGGACTCTGCCCGATATCCGGTCGCCTCGAACCCGTTGACTCGGGCCGTGCGAGATAGCGGCTCGAGCGTAGCCGCATCGGACGCTTCCGGCTCCGCACGCTCGATGTCCGCGGGGTCGATGCCCAGATTCGCCATCATCTCCCGAGTCCGTTCCTCGGCCGCCTTTACGTCCGCCTGGGTCCACTTCACGAAGACGCTTCCCTCGGCGTTCACCATCCAAAGCGTCTCTTCATCAGCATCCATGATGAAGTATCCGAAGGGGCCCGCGTCGGTCCGAGCCTTCGCTCCCTTCATATGCATCGAGGTCTCTTCGACCTCGATCTCCAAACCGGCTTTGGCCATCGACAGCAGCTCGTCCACCGAGAAGTCGAGAATCCTGTCTACCTCGGCCCGCAGATACTGCTCCTCGTCGAATTCGTCTTCCTCGTCCATCTCCTCCCCTTCGAGGGTGTAGAGGATCTCGTAGAGCGCATCGCCATCCACCATGATGCTACGCTGCCGGATGACACCCTCGAATCCCTGGGCAGCCGCACGAGGCGCCGGGGCGAATACTGTGGCGAGCACCACGAGCAAAAACACTTGGCGCATGTTTGGATCTCCTTCACATCGGGGCAACGGGTTTCTCGCAGGTCGTCGATGGGGAGGTCAGCCCGTCATCACCACCCTCGTCTTGGCCATTTTGTCGCCCATCCGGCGTCCTTCCGCATCAGTAAGCAGTAAGAAGAGTTCGGCTAAACCGAGCGCAAACCCCGCCAGCGCGACCGGAATCGCCACGATCAGACCCAGGATGGGGACCCAGAGAAAGACGTGGATAATGGCTCCCCGGGAGAAGATCCAGTTGCGCCTTACCGACGTGACGACATCGATGACGGCGGCGATACCCCACACGCCCAGGCCCGGTGCTGGACCCAAGTCGACGGGTGTTACCGGCGTGGGAGCCGTAACATCGGCCGGGAGATCCCCGTCGATGCGCGTGTCGTTCTCGTCGATGGTCGACTCCTCTCGATTCCGCGTCCCCTCCGCCGAGCGAGCAATTCCAACGGGTGGCGCAGTGGTCAAGCACATTGACGGGGTCGAGACGGACGGCGTCGAGAGCGGTTTTTTAGCCGGTCCGATCTCCGAAATCTGCTCGACCCGCGGGCGTTAGCGCAAGAAAAAAAGCAGTAGCCCTGCTTCGGCCGAATCAAGCCTCCAGAAGTTTCGCACTACGGTCGGGCATCGGTCTGTTGTGAGGGTAAGCGGAGGTAGCGCACATACACCCTTGCGCCGGCCATCGAGGCGAAGAACATTGCCAGCCCTCCGCACGGGGACACGTAGCCCAGGATTTGAGGAGATTCATGGCAACGCACCCGAGGGGCCGAGTAGGCCGATCTGGCACGGCCACTATAGTTCTGCTGTTCTTCATGGCGGTACCTCTTGTCGGGCAGGAGGCGAATTCCACTACCCACGCGGGGCTGGATACCAGTACGCCCGCGGGGTTAGACACCAGAGTAGAGGCACCGGACGGGTTGGTGCCTCCCCAGTCTCGCCGCCCTCGACGCAGGAAGACACCGCGCCTCAGCAACGTCGGCTACATCGACGCCGCCGTCATCGGCACTCAGTTGCAAATCCGCTTTGATCGCGCGGACGGCATCCGTCGCCCGGATCGGGCGGAGTTCCTTTACGGGAAGTGTGGTTGCTTCCGCGAACTGGGCGCGGACCCCGATGCACCCGGTCCCACGGGCGCGCTGAACGGACGGGATCCGAACACGACCACTTTCATCGCCAACGGCCTCGAGTTCAGCGATGTGGTGCTGGACGGCGAGGTCGCTCTGAACGAGAAGCTGTCGCTCTTCGCCGAGGTCCCCTTTCGCAGTGCGACGCTCAGATTCGGGGGGGGACCCTCGCGGGACGTATCGGGCATCGCGGATATCAGCGTCGGCGTGAAGGCCGGCCTGCTCGTGCAGGAGGGACGCTATGTCACCGCGCAGCTAAGAACCTACCTGCCCACGGGTGACGCGGCGAAAGGACTCGGGACCGACCACTGGAGTATCGAGCCCTCACTGCTCCTCTACCGCGAGCTGCGGTCGAACTTCAAGCTCGAGGCCGAGCTGCGCTATTGGATCCCGATCGGCGGATCGACGGGGCGCGCCGCGCCGGGGTTCGACGAGAACGACAACTACGCGGGCGAGATCCTGCGCTATGGAGTGGGTCTGGGAGTCGATCTGAATACCGGCGGGACCGTCACCGTCACCCCGGTCGCAGAGTTGGTGGGCTGGCGCGTGCTCGGCGGAATCGCCGGCACGAGCTCTGACGCCACTCTGGCGAACTTCGCGGTCGAGGACGCATCGGGCACGAACATCGTCAACCTCAAGCTTGGCGCGAATATCTCGTTCGGAGACAGCAATGCAATCTTCGTCGGCGTGGGTCGAGCGTTGACGGACGCCCGCCACTACGAGGACATCCTTAGAGTCGAGTACCGGCTCGCGAGGTAGGGGCCCCCGCCGTCCCTGCCGTGGCCACGGGCCGACCGGTCAGCGCTGCCCCGTGAGAATGAAAGGCGCCCAGTGGAAAGGGTCGCTCCACGACGCGGTGGCTCTTACGTCGCGCTTTGCGTCTCGAAGGGCTCTGCCGTAGTCGATCGCCTCTCCGGCGGACTCCGCCTGCACAACGAGCTCGAAGAAGCGGGCTATGAGGACGGCTGTGGACTCGTCACTTACCTGCCACTGGCTGGCAACGGCCCTTCTGGCCCCGGCCACCAGAAAGCCTCGCGAGAGGGCGAACACGCCCTCGCCAACCACGGACGTGCCGAGGTTGGTCTCACACGCCGACAGCACCGCCAACTCCACTTCGGACAGATCCAGATCGTAGATCTCATGCAGTTGCAAGAACCCGTCGTCGCCCAACGAGGCCGTCTCGCCGCCGGCCGGTGGAGTGAGCGCGAGGGCCGCAAACAGCGATCCCCTACGCTCGTCGACGAGACCGTGGGTAGCGAGGTGGACATACCGCTTTCCCGCCAGCGCTTCCTTCAGCCGAGGTTCCGTGGCGTCGAGGCCACTCAGCACGTCGACGGCGCCGGCCGCGTCCACTGCGTTGAGGGCCGCCCAGATCGCCTCAGTCTCCTCCGCAGTGCCGGGGAGGGGCGCGAGCACTCCCCCGCGGGTTGAAAACTCGCCCCTCACGAGGTCGGCTGCATCGGCGGGAGAGCCAGCCCGGCCCACGACGGAGACGTCGTAGACCGGATCGGAAACCGAGAGAAGCGCCGGAGCCCCGGCGACCGGAACGGCTCTCGCGGAGGGACGGCGGGTGATGTTGTAAAGAGCCGTAACCGACGCGGCGTACCGGATCACGGGACCCTCGTCCAGCCAATAGAGCGGCTTCTCTGAAGCACGACGAGACCGGATTTCCAGGGCCTCGAACGGCAGGCTGTGGAGGCCGTCGTCCGGAACCAGGATAACTTCCTCGGCGGCCGCGACGGTCGTCCACACCGAGTCGGGCACCAAGAGCTCTCGGAGGGCGGCCAGCGACACGGTACGCCCCCGGCCGGCCACCCGCGTGCCCCGGCTGGGCCCGGGCTCCCGCAGGCTTCCCAGGAGGCCTCGTCCCCCGGCGTTGTCTCCCCCCCCGAGGACCGTCGCGAGGCTTTTGCTCGTCAGGGGTCCCGCCTCGATCCCGAGCATACGGGCGAGGTCCTCGGCAACGTCGAGACGGTGCGCAACCGGTTCACCCCTCCCCGGTGGCACCACGAACAGCCAGCTCTGGCCTCGCCCGATCTGGTACATGAGGAGCACTCCAGGGCGGGGGATGAGCTCCCGCTGGACGCTCCGCATATCCACCGGTTCGCCGCCTGCCGTAACCATGTCACGCCACAGCGGACTGGCACTGCGAATCTCGTTGTAGGTTGCTCCGTAGGCCGCCGCCGCGATCTGGAGAGCATCTTCGAGCTCTTCGATCTTCATCCGCCGGCTCTCCGCCGGAAGGTCCGGGCTCGCCCGCGTCAAGTTGAGGCGCTGTTGCACCTCGGCCAACTGGGCGCCGAGCTCTTCCTCTCTGTGCTCGAGTTCCCGACGGATGTCCTCGGGGATGCTGTTGCGGATGTCGACCCTGCCCGCGGCGAGTTGATCCAGCAGCACGCGGGCGCGGCCCCGCTCTGCCACTTCGAACGCATCCTCCACGCGGCCCTCCTCGAGGAGCCAGGACACCATGCGATCAAAATGGTCGGCGTATTGGCCGAAGAAGCGAGCACGCGCCTCCTCGCCTCCGGCGACCTGCGGGCGCAGCTCGTCAGCCCCGAACAGAGCCTCGTCCAGATCGTCCATGGCCCCCCGGTTGTTGCCCGCCGCTCGCCGGATCGTCGCCCGAAGCGCGTACGCGTTGATTCGCTCCTCGGGGTACACGGGGACCCTGTCGAGCAGGTCGATAGCAAGGCTGACCAGGCTGTCGGCGTCGGCCAGCCGGCCCTCGGCGAAGCGATGGGCGGCCACGTTGTTGAGAGTGAGCGCGACGTCGGGGTGGTCGGGACCCAAGGCACGTTGGACGATGTCGAGGGCGCGCCCGTGCAGTGGGCCGGCCTCCTCCAGGCGCCCCTCCTCGGTGTACATCAGCGCGAGGTGGCTCAGTGTCATGGCCACATCGGGGTGCTCCGGATCACTGGCTTCCAGACGCTCCAGCGCCGACCTGAGTTGCGCCTCAGCTTCATCCGGGCGACCGGACTCGAAGAGCAAGAGGCCCAAATTGTCCATCGCGAACGCTGCGTCGAGGGACTCCTCACCGGGGGCATCCCAGATCCCGATCGCCGCGCGGTAAAGGGGTTCGGCTTCCTGCCGTCGCTCCTGAAGGTGGAGGAGTGCCGCGAGATCGAGCGTCGCCCGGGCCACTCGCGGGTGTCGCGGCCCCAAGCCCTCCCGCACGATCTTCAAGGCCCGGCGCGCGGCGGTCTCGGCCTCTGCAAACAACCCCTGGTCGGCGCGAAGCCAAGCCAGGTCGGATAGGAGCGGGGCGATTTCCGGGTCTGAAGGCCCCCAAACCTCCTGCATCACTCCCAGAGCCCGCTCGAGCTCGGCTTCGGCCTCGCGGTGACGCCCCTGGGACGCGTGCAGCAGGCCCAGGTTGCCGAGCGTCGTTGCAACCGCGGTGTGTCTCGGCGAAAGCGCCTCCTGTTGGATCTTGAGAGCCTCCCGGTACAAGGCCTCGCTTTCTCCTAGGCGAGCCCGGTACTGGTAGAAGGCGGCCAGGTTTGCAATCCCTCCCGCGACGTCGACGTCGCCGGGCGGCAAGGCGCCCCGGAGGAGCTCCAGCGCTCGCACGAATAGGGGCTCGGCTTCCGCGTACCGACCCAAATCCGTGTAGAACGACGCGAGCGTGGTCAGAGGCGAAGCCAGCTCGGGGTCGTCCCGCTCGTGGACCGCCTCCATGGCCTCGAGGGCCTGCCTGAGCCGGGGCCCCGCCTCGTCGTAGAGCCCCATTTGGTACGCGAGCAGAGCCCGGTAGTAGAGGCTGCGCGAGGTCGCGCGGTCACCCTGCCCGGGGACAGTGAGGGCACGGTCGTAGAGGGCGGCCGCCGTCTCCCATCGGCCGGCCACGTGCTCCGCCATGGCGAGACGAGCGAGGCTGTCGGCCTCGATTTCCGCGGCGTCGGAAGGTTGAGTAGGCCGGTTGGCCACAACCTCGATCTGGTAGGATCCGGCAGCCCCGACGTCGGCAGCCGTTACGAGCACGGTCCACGCCCCTGCCCTCCGAGCAACGAACACGAGCCGTTCGGTGCCCGCAGTCCCCATCGGAGCGTTGGTCGCGAGGCCCCCTCGCCCGTCGGGCTCTGCAACGCGGACCGTGACGTCCGTACCCTTTTGCCGGACCTCGACGGCCACGTATTGGTCGGGCGCGAGGTCAATCCTCCACCTGTGGGTCTCGCCCGGTTCGATCTCGGCGGACCGGTCCCCTGACTCAGGAAGCGTCGTCGGTTCCTGGCCTCTGCCCGCTAGAGGAGTCGTGACGATCCCGAATGCCAAGAGGGCGATTCGGGGAGGGCTGACTGAGGATCGGATCACCGGCGGGCTCATTCGGGAGGCGAGAGGCGGCGGTCTCACTATACTCCCAGGCGGGGCCGACCTGGTCAAGGGCAGCCGGCCCCCGAGTCGCATCGGCTGGCGCTCGTGCTCGTGGCGATGTTGCACCAGGTAACCTCCCCCCCCATCTTCCTCCCCCCGGCCTCCGGCTTCACCGCGCCCTTTCGAACCCGACCCGCTCAAGGACCCGATGAGCTCAAGACCTCCCCAGCACAGAAGGGCCTGGACCGTCCTGAGCGCGGCCGTAGTGGTACTTGGCGCCCCCCCCGACATCCCGCACTCTGCGGACGCGCCTTCGCAAGCGGTGGCCTTCACGCCGGACTCGACAGGCGGACCCACCAAACGGGCGCTGATCATCGCCATCGGCGACTACCCCCCCGCCTCGGGGTACAACGACATCAGCTCAGCCGCCGACGTGGGTCTCGTGAGTGGCGGACTGAGCTACCAGGGATTCAAGGAAGAGGACATCCGCGTCCTTTCGGACTCCGACGCCACTCTAGACGGGATTAGGAAAGCCGTCCGCGAGCATCTGATAGATGCCGCCGAACCCGGCGACGTCCTGTTTCTGCACTATTCCGGCCACGGGCATCGCGTCACGGACGACAACGGGGACGAGTTGGACGGGTACGACGAGGTGCTGGTGCCCTGGGACGCAAGCACCGACCCCAACCCAGCCGGGGGTGATCGCCACCTCCGTGACGACGAGTTGGGCGAGTTCGTCCGTGAGTTGAGGCGGGCCGCCGGGCCGGACGGCAACGTCATCGTCTCGCTGGACGCGTGCAACTCCGGATCGGCCACGCGGGGGCTCGCGGTGCGCGGGCTACCCAACCCGATCGGCCCTCCCGCCGAGGGCACTGGCGGGTTGGACGAGGGAAGCGGGCTGGACGAAGGCTCGGGAGCGGCGACCCGCGGAGCAGCCGACGAGGGACTGGCCCCCTACATCGTCTTGTCAGCAGCTCGTCATGACCAGGCCGCTCGGGAGGTGCGCGACGAGAATGGCAACCCCGTGGGCTCGCTCTCGTTCGCGTTGAGCGGCGCCCTCACTGCAATCGGTCCCGGGACCACGTACCGGGGGCTGTTCGACCGAATCAAGTCACGCCTCGCGGCCCTCGTGCCGATGCAGACCCCGCAGATGGAAGGCGACGCGGACAGGGAGGTATTCAGCGGACGCTTAATCGACCAGACGCCTTATGTGCAGGTCCGGAGCGCGCGCGGGGACACCGTCGTAGTGCTATCCGGGGGTAGTCTCCTCGGGTTACTTCCCGGCACGGTAGTCGATCTCTTACCCGCGGGCTCGACGGGGCCCGAGGGCACGGCGATCCTGGCGTCTGGGCGCGTCACCGAGGCGTCGCCCACGCGGGCCCTCGTGCGCCTCGACGCTCCGCCACAGAACGAGGTCGTCACCGCCTGGGCCTTCGTTCGGCGCTACGAGTTCGGTGATCTCGCGGTCGGCGTGGCCATCGACGCCGGCCTGGCGCTCGACGTTCGCGCAGGGCTCGCAGAGACGCTGGACTCGATGGCTATCGCCCGCGTTGCGGAGGATGGCGCTTCGCTCATCCTCGTGCAGGGAAGGGCCGAAGGGGAGGTTGAGCTCCGGGCGGCAGACGACGACCGCTTGTTGGTCGGTCCGATACCCTCCAGGGACGTCGAGCTCACGCGGATCGTCGCGACCGCCGTGCGCTCCTTCGCCCGAAACCGGTACCTGTCGCGCCTCGAGATGGAGGACCCCACGGTCGACGTTAGGCTCGAAGTAGTGCCGGCACGCCACGATTTCGATTTCGATGGCTCCTGCAGTGGATCGGTAGAGCTTCCCGCCGACGAGGCCCGTTCACCCGGTGGCCAGTGGCTTTTCCAGCCAGGCGATGGGTATCTGCTACGGCTCACGAACCAGGGGCGCCGACCCGCCTACGTGACCGTGCTGAGCCTGACCCCCGACGGTGGGATCAATCAGCTCTTCCCGCTGCCGGAACTGAGTGGCCAGGACAACATGCTTCCGCCGGACCGCTCGTTCACGGTGGATCTTTGCTATTCTGCCGCCGAGCCGTACGGCGTCGAGATCCTGAAGCTATTCGCCACGCGTGAAAGCGTGGACTTTTGGCCCATCCTGGAGGGCACCGGCGCAAGCCGCGGCGACGCCGAGCTCACTCCGCTCGAGCGGCTCTTGGCGGACGTGCACAGCGGGACGCGGAGCAAGGTCTCCGGCCCGCCGCGAGCCAGCGGATCGACCTACTCAGTGACCATCAACGTGGTGCCTGAGGGGAGGCGAAGGCCGTGAACGCCTACGCTCCCACCCGGCTCGCCGTCGCTGTGGCGGCAGCTCTGCTGACGATCGCGTCGCCCGCCCCCGCCCAGCAGGCGGGGCCGGAATCCGTGAACACCGACATCCCGCCTCGTGCCCTCGGCGAGCGAGCTCCGTACCTACTGGAGTACGATCACCTTACCGGTGTGGTCGTACTGACCGACCCCAAGAACCGGGTCGTGGAGCGATGGGAGACCCGGCTAGCAGGGGCAACCGGCGTCATCGCGCCGGTGCCGCCCAACCGCCCTGTCGTGGTCGCAGTAAAGAACGCCAACCCGCTCCTCTATACGTACGACGTGCAGGTAGTGCCTGTCGCCAAGGGCTCGATCCGAGCGTGCCGCGATATCGGCGGCGAGTTCGCACACCGCGGTGTGCTCGTGGCGCTCGGGGCATACACCGGCCAGGCACCCCTCACCCCCGACGTGAGCGGGGCGCTGGATGGGGGTAACGTCCTCAGGCTGTGGCAGCAACGCGATCAGGGCTTGACCCGCGGAGCCGCCGGGGCAGTCGACGAGGAGGCCATGGGGCGTGCCCTGTCGGCCATCCGCACACCCGTGGTCCGCTTCGCGGAAACGATGGAGGCCGTTGCCACGCTCTCTGGCGGTCTCGAGGACTCGCTACGCGTTGTGGCGGAGCTGGGTGACGCGCTGCCGGTCGACTCACTGCTCGCGAAGCTGCAGGCGTCGCTGGACCGGCACCAGCATGGCCTCAGCGATCCCGCGCGACTCCCCAGCGCGCTCCGGAAGCGAAGGTCGGATGTCGCCAACGAACTCGAGACCTTGACCTCCCTCCAGCGCGCCGTGATGACGGGCCTGTACACGGGCCTCCGGAACGACCCTGCCGCCATCGAGGTGCTGACACTGTCCTCCCGGGTCGACCAGGCCGAGCGGTCCGCCGAACTGGGCTACCGGGAGCTTCGCAACGATCTGTTGCGCATCGAGCGGGCGCGCCGGGAAACCCGCCAGACGTTCTCCGTCGCGGCTAGCGGGGACTTCCGCAGGATCACCCTGAAGGTCGAGCCCAGGCAAGGGTTCGACGACGTACTGAGGACGCGGGATGGATCGGTCTCGGTCTTCACCGAGCCGGCGGTGGGGCTGCGCTGTCAGGTGGGGATCGGCTTCGCGTTCATGAACGCCCCGCCCGACTATGAGCTCGGCAGCGCGGGAGTCGTGGCCAACCGAGAAGCGGGCGAGACGCGTACCGCACCCGCCCTCACCCTGCTGCTATCGACACCCAACATCCCGGTCTTGGCGCTTCTTACGGGAATCGGCATCGGAAACGACAGGGTGCCGGATCTCTACCTGGGCGGAGCGCTCGGATTCCTCGACCCGATCATGCTCAACGCAGGTGTTGTGTGGCAGCGAGAACGGCGCCTCCCCAACGGGATTTCGCTTGGAGCCGCCCTGGCGGACCCGACCCTGCTCGACGACCTGCCCCGCTCGTACAAGCCGTCCCTTTTCTTCGGCGTGACCCTGGTGAGATAGAAGTTCCGAGGGCGAGTTCACTTTTGTTGACCCTGGGTCCCCGGGGGCGTATTGATGTCGTCGGGCCGCGGCCGCGAGGGGCCGCGATTCTGGTCCGCTTCAAGTCCTACATCCATCAGGAGTCGCACCATGTTTCGAGGTAACTTCTTATCCCCGTTTCTCAGCGTCGTGTGCCTTCTGGCATTCGTACCGGCGGGTCAGGCGCAAGTCAGTGCGGATCGCTTGGTCGCGATCATGGGTTTTCAGGTGGACTTGGGGTTGGGGGGGGACGTGGATTCGGCGTGGGAGAGTCTCCAGGGGGGAGAGTTGGGCATTGCGGTCGCTTCCGCCACGACCGGACGGGACCGGGTCCAGGCCGCCGCTGGCTACACTTACGTCGGTGAGCTCGCGCTTTCGGGGGCGGTGACGTCGGGCCGCCTCGCCATGACCGACTGGCTCAACTCGGTGATAAGGGGGCTGGAATGGAAGCGGACGGTGACCACTACTGAGGTGCTGAGAGACGGCTCGCCTGGGATGAGCCGGAGCTATTTCGACGCCTTCCCGGTGCGCTACGTGTTTCCCGAGTTGAGCGCCAGCGGAACGGGTAATCTGACCGAGACTCTGGTCGTCAAGCCGATGCGCGTAGAGATGGCCGGGGGGTCGCGCGGAGCGGCCCAGAGCGCCAACGAGGTCCTGGAAAACGGGGCGGGACGCTTTGGGGTGGATCTCGATGGGCTCCCCGATGCCTCGTCGCGCATCCGGGGCGTCGCGGTGGATGATCTCACGATCGACACCCGTGAGATGACGAGGGGAACCGCCCGGGGCTTTCGCGCCTACGGGCCCGGTACCGTAAACACTGGAAAAATAAAAATGAAGTTTGAAAGAGGGAGAAAAAAGGAAGTATAAAAGGGGGGGAGAGAGAAATAGAAAGGAAGAAGGAAGAGAAAGAAGGGAA
>BTRA01000029.1:0-27097 GCA_036986155.1 Gemmatimonadota bacterium
CAGGAACACCCACCGGGGACTCAAGAGGAGCATGACCCAGAGGTGGCGAAGCCCGTCGCGCAACGGACGCAGATGGGGGCGCCGAGAGCGTCCGTCCGGCGAAAGCGTGGTGGCGACCTCAGTGATCCGAAGTCCCGCAAGGGTGGCCCGCACGACCATCTCGCTCGCGAATTCCATGCCCGGTGCGACCAACTCGAGATCCTTGATCGCCTCCCTCCGGAAACCGCGCAGGCCGCAGTGGAAATCACCGATACCGCTGCGGAACAACAGTCGCCCGACGCCGCTCAGCACGGGGTTGCCGATGTAACGGTTGAGGAACGGCATCGCCCCACGCTCGATCTCACCGCGGAATCGATTCCCCATGACGAGATCATGGCCCTCCCTGAGGCGACCGACGAAGGCGTCCAGCGATGAGAAGCCGTAGCTGCCGTCCGCATCGCCCATGATGACGTATCGCCCGCGTGCTTCGGCAATCCCCGTCGCCAATGCTCTCCCGTAGCCCCTGACGGGTTGATGCACGACCCGAGCTCCCGACTCGTTGGCGATGGACGACGACACATCCGAACTCCCGTTGTCGACCACCACCACCTCGCCGCGGATGTCCGAGTCCGCCAGGTAACGTCTGGCTTCTCGAACGCAGTGACCCACCGTCTCGGCCTCGTTCAGACAAGGCATGAGGATAGTGAGTTCGTAGGACTCTTCGTGCGATACCTGGAGACGTTTTTCCAACAACCTGGAAGCCTGTCGAAATGGACTCGGTGGGGCGAAGAAACTATGCTGCCCCCCTCGCTCCGGCCATACTACGGAAAACCATTGAGCCCCGATCCGACACAACCCCCATCCCTCGAACGCCCCTCCCCGGTCCACGAGGGTGTCTGGCTCAGGCGGGCACTCATCGGCATTCTCGCTCTCCATTTCGTGCCACTGTTGTTGTCCGTCCAGGACTACCGGGTCACGGCCGACTCGGCCTACCACGTGGCCATGGGGCGCCAATACGGCACGCACGGCACGTACTACTGGGACGACATCAACTATCAACCCGAGGGCAGGCCCAATCTCTACGCGCCGCTCGTGCACGTCGGAATCGGACTCATCGGCCGGCTCGCCGGTGGCGAGGGCGACGATTATGTGCTCGCCAACGCCCTGCTGGGCCTCGCGCTCTGGCTCGCGGCAATGGGAACGGCCGTCTTCTTCGCAAGGCGGCTCGCGGGAGACCGGGCTGCGCTGATTGCGGGCGCAGTGCTGGCGGGGAGCGCATTCGCGTCAGGCTCGTTCTACGTGAACCTCCCGTCTGCCTGGATGTTCGTGTTCACGCCCTGGGCGATTCACTTCTTTCTCGCCGATCGACTGCTCGCTGCCTCGGCGTTCACGAGCCTCGCGTTGTACTCCAGCCTCGGGGGCTTCGCTACCGCGCCGCTGGCCTTGATTCTGGCTGCGATCCCGACCCGCAGATTTCGCGCTCTGCTCATCACGGGGTTCTTGGCCGCCCTCGCCACCGCGCCCTATTGGATTCACGTGCTCCGCTCGCTGGCCTGGTACACCTCGCAGAAGGGCGACTCGACCTGGTGGATCGACCCGCTGGTAAACCTGTTCTGGGTCGTCGGGATCGTCGCAGCGGCACGCTCGAGACCGCAGCGGACATTTCTGCTGGCCTGGGCCTTGGCTCCCCTGCCCTGGTTTTTCTATGACACGAGCAGGTTCATCGTGCAATCGTCACTCGCGGGCTCCGTCCTGGGTGCCATCGCAGTGACTCGATGGATGGATGGGCGGCTCGAGCGGCCCGCCCGACGGTGGGCGACGGCCACCTTGGTCGGTGTGGCCACGCTCATCCCTCTGGGCATCCCGGGGCTCGGAGGGGAGCTGACATGGCTGGCGAAGCCCTATCCGAGGATCGTGGACTGGCAGGAGGCCCGGGTCCTCGCCGACGTCATTCGGGAGCGCGGGCTCGAGGGCCGGCTTGTGCGCGCCTACGTGGGCTACATGACGAGCGGGTTGTCGGTCTGGGCCGACATCCGTGGAGTAAAGGGTCACTGGTACGAGGTCCGACCCACACCCGATCCCGTGGACACGATGAGCGTTACGGGCATCGTCTACCTGATGGGAGTACCACCCACCGACACCGTGATGACGGATTGGAACGCACGCGGCCTGATCACGGTCTACGGCGGGAGTGCAGCTTCATCGCTCATCGAGCTTGGCTCCCCGATTTCAGCTCGAGCCGCAGAGGCTCTGGTCGAAGAAACGTGGGCCAGAGACGCGGCCTGGATCTCGCAGCGGTGCGAGCATAACTCGCTCGGGAACTGGCTTACTCTTTTTCTCGATGGCGAGGAGATCCCACGCCGTACGCGGATCCGTGGGGAATGCCGCACGCGCGTCGCCAGAATGCAGCTGGCTCTGATGGTCCTTCTCGCCGCCCTCGAAGTCACGGACTCCGAGAAGGGCTTTGAACTCAGGCCGAAGTCGGACGAGCTGTATTGGATGCAGGCGGTGGTCGGGGACCCGATGGCGCTGGACTACCGGACGGCCGCGGTGCACACGCGCATGCGACAGGATATGGCGCTGATCGCGCAGTTGGCCTCGGCGGGTGAAGACATCGAGTCCGCCGTGGCGGAGATGCTGGACCGATACTTGGGCGCTTCCCGGGGGAAGCTGTTCTAGAGGCTCGGGGTACAGACCTCGATCAGATGGTCTCGACGGCCTCCAGCTTCACCCAGCCGACCTTTCCGTCCTCGAGCACCACCTCGGCCCATTCGTCCGAACGCCGGTCGATCCTGACCTTGGTACCCTCGTGGACCGTGAACACGGTGAGGTCGCCGTCGTCGGAAGGGGCGCTCCGCACCGGGATCTCGGCAACCAGCACCACCGCCTCTTCGGCGCGACCGAGCCCGAGTTCCCGGACCGCGAGGTTCAAGCCGAACACGAGCGTGAGCACGCCGCCGATCCATGCCAGCCGCGCGCCCCACAGCGCTACCGTCGTTCCCCGCCTCATGATCAGCGCCACGAGACCGGCCATTCCCGCCAGGTAGGAAAACGTCACGACGAGCAGGAGCAGGCTCCTCGGCAACAACCCGATCCACCAATCCCATGCCGACAGCACCCAGAACCTCGGCAGAGCCTCCACCTCATCCACGGTCAGCGTTCTCGCCAACTCGAGGTTGGCCAATATGCCCTCGTCGCGGGGTTGCAGTCGGCGCGCACGCTCGTAGTGGAGGATGGCACGCCCTAGATCCCCCAGCTTGAAGTACGCGTTGCCGGTGTTGAAGTGGAGGTCTCCGCTCTCGAAGCCGGCATCCAGAATGCTCTCGTAGGCCTCCAAAGCGCCCGCGAAGTCACCTTCCTGGTAAAGGCGGTTCCCTTTTCCATAGAAGTCGGCCTGGGCCGCGGCACTCGGCGGATGGACCGCGAGCGCCACCAACCCGATCAGGATCGCGCTTATCATGAGGAGAGGCCCTCCTCGAGCCGAGTGATGGCCGAAGCCGCCCTTTCGAGCACCGCCTCGTGGCCTTCCGTGCCCGAGCTCGACGGCGCGAAGCGATGGCGGTCGCACGTCGCGATACAGTCCCCGTACTCCTGGACGACCTCCTCGCTGACCCCACGCCGGCCGAGTTCGGTGGCGACCTCGTGAGCGAGGAATCCCACCTCGGCCACATTCAGCTTGTCGGCCACGAACCCACGCAGAGCCCTGCCGACCTCCGCATGAAACTCCTTGGAATCGCCATCCTTCAGGGAGCGTGCCTTCTGGAGGCGCTTGCGGGCCACGCGGCCGGCCCTGCGACCGCGCGCATACGCCACGTCGTCCTCGAGTCGATCATTGTGTCTGCGGATTCCAACTGCTCCGGTTACGGCCACGAGGGGGATCAGAGCCAGGACCCAGAACACGGGCGCGTCGAAGAGCGATCGGCCTGAGCGTACAAAGCGCGGTTCTCCGATCCGGATGAACCGGATGTCCTCACGCAGCGTCTCGATGCCGGCCCTGATTCCTGGCGTTCGCCCCACCACTGGATCGCCGGTCACGTTGACGGTGAGGGGGCGGGTGGCCACCGTCGCGTATCGGCCCGTCTCAGCGTCGAAGTAGCTCATGGATACCGACGGTATGGCGCGCTCCCCAGGCGCTCGCGGAATCAGCACGTACTCGTAGGTACGTGATCCCTTCACGCCGGTCGCGTAGCGCTCGATGGTTTCTTTCACCTCCGGCGGGAAGACCTCGAAGTCCGCGGGGAACCGAATCTCGGGTGCGGGTAGGCTTCTCAGGTTTCCATCTCCGGAAATCCGGAATCTGAACGTCAAAGCGTCGTTGGTCTCCACTGTGGAGCGATCAACCGAGGCCGTCAGTCCGAGGCTCCCGACGAACCCGGTGAAGTCGGCCGGCCGTCCGGACTCGGGGAGCGGCCGCACCTCGATCTCGACAGGCTCGGAGGCGATGTCGACAGGCTCGACCGTACCGAACAGCGAGCTGCGGCTAAACAGGTCCTCGAGGGGGCTCAGCGAACGCCGCTGCATCCGCACCTGGGCGGTAACCGCGAGGGGGTCGAGCTTCTTGCTCCCCGGACCGGTCGCGAACATGATCACACGCCGGATGACGGCCGTGGTGTACTGTTGCCCGTCCCTCACCACCCGCTCCACCGTGGGCGCCTGCGTCTCGGGAACCTCCTCGATCCAGAAACCCTCCGCGACGGTAGGCGTCGTGATGGTGTAGTTGCTGACGTCCACGCGCGTGTAGATCCTGTATGAGATCGCCACCGGCTCATTCTCGTACACCCGCCTCTTGCTCACCTCGGCGACCAAGAAAAGATCTTTCGGGCCCACATCGGGCTCGTCCAGACCAGCAGGATCCGGTGGCGGCGCCACCGTCACGGTCAATTCGATCGGCTCGGTTTCCAGCAACCGTCCGGCGGCCACGACCCTT
The DNA here is from genome assembly GCA_036986155.1 of Gemmatimonadota bacterium. Taxonomy (GTDB): domain Bacteria; phylum Gemmatimonadota; class Gemmatimonadetes; order Longimicrobiales; family Gaopeijiaceae; genus JACZXQ01. The sequence goes on from BTRA01000029.1 coordinate 4,907, forward strand.
ACGCCACCGATCTCGAAGACGCCCTCCCGAACGGCCTGAAACCGATACTGAACCGTGATCGACACCTCCCTGCGCCCGCCGGAGATCTCCATGTTGGTGGACGTGCTGCGCCCCAGAAAGCGCGCGAACCCTCCCATGTCGGGAAGCTCCGGATCCGCGTCGAAGCGCTGGGTCCCGGTCACCTCGACGTTGAGCACGAACGTGCGGTTCAACCCCACGGTGGAACGATCGACATAGGCCCGCGCACTGACACCCTGGGCCTGTGCGCCGCGGACCCCCACCACAGTGGACGTCAACATGGCGAACAACAGCCACCCCGAGCGCGAAGGCGCGTGCGACCGAGTGGTCACCAAGCCTTCCGTGGTTTGCGTCCCCGCAAGGAGGCCGGAGGCCGGCGGTTCACCTCGCTCGGATCTTCCTGGATCGCCTGAAGCAGCCGCTGGGCCTCCTCAGGGCTCATTCGGCCTGAAGCCTGTTGCGGCTCGGCCTGCGGCGGGGACTCTTCATTCTGATCCTGGTTTTCGTCTTGCTTCTGGTCCTGGTCCTGGTCCTGCTCACCGTCCTTCTGCTGGTCCTGTTCTTGTTGTTGGTCTTGGTCCTGGTCCTCTCCCTCGCCCTTTTCCTGCTCCTGCTGCTTCATCTTCTCGAGGACACGCTCCAGGTTGTGCTTGGCGTCGATGTCACCGGGGCTTACTCGGAGCGCCTGCTTGTACGCTTCCAGGGCCTCGGGGAGTTGCTGTTGTCGGTATAGGGCGTTCCCCACGTTGTACCAAGCCGGACCTGCGAGCGCCGGGTCGCCGCTCTCGATCGCGGCCCGGTAGGCGTCCAACGCGCGCTGGAACTCCTCGGACATGTAGAGCGCGTTGCCGTCGTTGAATCGGATGAGGTCCGTTCCCGGAGCGCGGCGTAGCGCCTCGAGGTACTTGGCGTGCGCCTCCCCGAAACGGCCTTCCTCATACAAGCGGTTGCCTTCCTCGACCTCGGTGCGCCCCGCCTGAGCCGCGGCCGGCCCGCCGCCGACTCCGGTCAAAACAGCAAGCGCGATGAGCGTCGGCCACGTCCTCATCGGAACCTCCCGGTCCACACATGTCCCGTGCGGCGGCGGTCGGGGACGACCGATTCCGCCAACAGCATCAGCAACGCCAGCCCGAGGAAGATCTGGAATTGCTCCTCGAACTGGGTGACCTCCCGAGCTTCCAGCTCTCTTCCGTCTCCCTGGAGAATCTCGTCGAAGAGGGGGTTGAGAGCCCCGGGCTCACCGGCCCGGAAATAGCGCCCGCCCGTCGCCTCGGCCACGCGGATCAGCGTCGCTTCGTCCAGACGAGTCGTCACGACGTTGCCGTCCTCGTCGCGCTTGAACCCCGTTCGCCGCCCTGTCTGGTCCATCTCGGGAATCGGAACACCGTCTGTCGACCCGATGCCAACCGTGTAGATGTTCACGCCCATCTCCACAGCGCGTTCCACTGCGGCTTCGACCTCGCCTTCATGATCCTCACCATCGGTGATCACGATGAGCGTGCGGTGGTCCCGGCTCCCTTCTTCGAACGCGTCGAGCGCCACCGAGAGAGCTTCCCCGAGATTCGTGCCTTGAATCGGAATGAGGTCGGGCTCCATGGCGGCCAGAAACATGGCTGCCGCACCGTAGTCCACCGTGAGTGGGCTCTGCACGAAGGCGTCCCCCGCAAATGCCACCAGCCCGAGCCGGTCGCCATCCAGGCGATTCAGCATGCGCGACACTTCGAGCTTGGCCCTTTCCAGCCGGTTGGGACTCACATCCTCCGCCATCATCGAGAGAGAAACGTCGATCGCCACGAGGATGTCCTGCCCCCGGCTCCTCACTGTCTCGACGCGCGTGCCGAACTGAGGGCGAGCCAACGCGAGTACGGAGAGTCCGACCGCCCCGAGCAGGAGTATCGCTTTCGCGACGCGGCCGCGCGGACTGACCGAGGCGCTGAGGCGTCGCACCAGATCGAGGTCGCCGAAACGCTCTAGAGCGTTTCTACGGGCCCGGACCGTTGCCCAGAAGAACGCCCCGATCACCGGGAGCACGAGCAACCCGAGAAGGAGTTGCGCAGATCCGAAGCGGAACATCTAGGTTCGCCTCATGGGAGTTTCCGGAGTAGCGTCTGTCCCAAGCCCACCTCGAGCACGAGAAAAAGCAGCCCGACCGAGAGCGGGATGTAGAACAACTCGCCATATCTCGTGAAGTTTCGAACCTCGATCTCGGTGGTCTCGAGGTCGTTGATCTCCTGGTAGACGGCCGAGAGGGCGTCGCGATCGGCCGCCCGAAAATATCGCCCACCCGTAAGATCTGCGATCTCTTCGAGGGTGGCTTCATCGACGTCGGCCTGAATGTTCGCGTATCGGCGACCGAACACGCCGTTGTCTACGGGGACACGAGCCACGCCCCGCGTCCCGGCGCCCACGGTGTAGACCTTGACCCCCAAGGCTTGGGCCATGCCCGCGGCAGTCATGGGGCCGATTTCACCCCGGTTGCTCCGGCCATCCGTAAGCAAGACGACCACCTTCGACTCGGCCTTGCTCGCCTGGAGGCGCTTCACCGCCGTCGCCAATCCCATCCCCACAGCCGTGCCATCCTCGATCATCCCCACTTCCATCTGGCTCAGCAGGTCGGTGATGACGCTATAGTCGAGTGTCAGGGGAGCTTGGGTGAACGCCTCGCCGGCGAAAACCACGAGGCCGATGCGATCGTGGGTGCGCTTTCCCACGAACTCCGCCGCGACCGCCTTGGATGCCTCCAGCCGGTTGGGCTGAAGATCCTCGGCGAGCATCGAGCTCGATACGTCCATCACGAGCACGATGTCGATCCCTTCCGTGAAAAGGGTCTCGCTGGTGATACCGGTCTGAGGCCGGGCGAACGCCAGAATAAGCCCCGCCAATGCGAGAAGCCTCAGCGCAAGCAGGACATGCCGGTGCCGACCCGTGCGAGCCACGTCCGACTCTCGAAGGAACGCCACGTTGGAGTGTCGCAACGTCCCCGTCAGGCGAGCCCCGTGGCGCCACTGAGCGTAGACCAACGCCGGGAGCGCGGCCAGGAGCAGCAAATACCAAGGATCTTCGAATCGGTACATCACTTCACCCCGGCCACAGCCACCGCCTCGACCGGCTCCGCCACGCCGGATGCCGGATCGACTTCGAGCAGCACAGGCAACGGCTTGGTCTCATCCACGATCCGGCGGGCGGACGCGAGCATGTCGAAGCACGCATCGATACCTGGACGGACCTTGGCGAACTTCACGAGGTCGCAGCGGTCGAGGAACGCAGCGAACTCGCCGAGTACCTCCCCGTCTACCCTGCACGAGCGGAGTTCAGCCATCACTTCGGGCGTAGTCATCTCGAGCGCGTAGACGTCGAAACGGCCCTCTACGTAGGTCCGGATGATCTCGGACACCCGAATGTGGAATTCCTTGACCGCACCCCGCTGGATCAGGCCGGCCCCCTCCAACTCGTCGAGCGCCTCGTAGGCATCTTCGTGCGGGAGCCCGGGCAGCACGACGCGACCCGGCTGTGCAGGTGCCTCACCCCGGCCTCGTCGGTACATCCAATAAGCCAGAGCCACAACCGCTGCGCCGAGAACGAGCCAGGGTAGCAGCGCCACGAGGCCGAACGGGATCGCGAGAGGGCCATGGATTCCGCGGATGTCATCACCTTCGTCCAGGCCAACCGTCTCCACACCGATCCCGAACGGGTCGGTCGCGAGCGAGGTAACCGTTGAATCAGCGCCCACGACCTGAACCTCGATGCTGGGAATCTCGAGTTCGCCGAGCTCGAAAGCCGTGAGGGACAGCCGAGCGGAGGAGAACGTGCGGCCGTCGCGCTGTGTCGGCTGGAGGGTGACCGCCTCCAGCACCTCGAACGGGCTGAGATCGAGAGAATCCGGCCACACCACGGTGGCCCCAGGATCATGTTCTACGGTGAGCAACAGCTCCAGCCTCCCGCCCACGGTCACTGCCGTCGTGTCGACCGAGGCGCGGATCCGGGGCGCCTGCGCAGCAACCTCGCCGGCACCCACCAACAAGCTGAGAGTCGCCACCATGACGGGACCAAGCGCCCACCTCATCGGAACCGCCGATCGCGTTCTTTGAAGAACTTCATGAGCGGGCGCTCGTAGGGCTCGTCGGTCTGAATATCGATCACGTCGACCTTGCTGCGCCGAAACGCCTTGTCCTGATCGGCGCGGGAACGGGCGACCATGGCCTCCCAAGTACCGCGAAAGCGCTTGTTCGAAGTGTTGACGAGTACGCGCTCGCCCGTCTCTGCATCCTCGAAGTCGACATATCCGAGAGGCGGCATCTCCGCCTCGCGCCGATCTCCCATGCGCACGGCAATTACGTCGTGACGCCGGCCGGCCACCGAGAGTGGCCGCGTGAAGTCGGGTGCCATGAAGTCCGACACCAGAAACACCACCGCACGCCTGCGCACCAGGTGGTTCAGGTACTCCAGTGCTACTGCGAGGTCGGTGCCGCGCCCCTCCGGCTCGTGATAGAACAGCTCTCGCAACACCCTGAGCACGTGCCGGCGGCCTTTCCGGGGTGGCACGAACTTCTCGATGCGATCGCTGAAGATGATCAGACCCACCTTGTCGTTGTTCTTGGTCGCGCTGAACGCAAGCAGCGCACAGATCTCTACGGCGACCTCGCCCTTCATCTGGCGGCACGTGCCGAAGTCCCCCGAGGCGCTTACGTCCACCACGAGCATCACGGTGAGCTCCCGCTCCTCCTCGAACACCTTGACGAACGGAGTCCCCGCCCTGGCCGTCACGTTCCAGTCGATGGTACGGATGTCGTCACCGTACTGGTACTCGCGGACCTCGGCGAAGCTCATGCCGCGGCCCTTGAACACGGCGTGGTACTCGCCCGAAAAGATTTCGTTGACGAGTCCACGCGTGGTGATCTCTACGCGCCGCACCTTCTTGAGGATTTCACGAGGAATCATGGGGCGTTTCTAGTGTTCCGTTACGAAAGTTCGCGAGCCACCAAGAGGGTCGGGGCGCCGTGGGATCAAGGCGGGACGACGCGGCGTAGCGCTAGCTACGGTAAGGAGTCCCAACGCCGAGGCCACGGATGCACCGTGCCCTCGACTGGCCGAGACACTTTCGTAGCGGGACACTATGGAACCTCTACGGTGTTCAGGACGCGCGTGACCACGTCTTCGGACGTGACTTCCTCGGCCTCAGCCTCATAGGTGAGAAGAACCCTGTGCCTGAGCACGTCCATGCCGATGGCCCGCACATCTTCGGGCGTCACGTAACCGCGCCGCATGAGAAAGGCGTGAGCGCGAGAGGCCTTCGCGAGATTGATCGTCGCCCTGGGAGAGGCACCGAACGCGATCAGATCCGTGAGGTCGTCCAGCCCGTGGTCAGCCGGCTCGCGCGTGGCGAACACCAGGTCCACGATGTAGCGCTCGACCTGGCTGTCCATGTAGATCATTTCGACCGCCCGGCGGGCGCGGGTGAGGTCCTCCGGCGTGACGACCGGAGTGACCTCCGGGCCCGTTCCAACGGCCATCCTCCTGAGAATCTCACGCTCCTCATCCTTGTCCGGGTAGCCCACGGACACCTTCAGCATGAAACGATCGACCTGCGCCTCGGGCAGCGGATACGTGCCTTCCTGCTCGATGGGATTCTGCGTCGCGAGCACGAGGAACGGAGTGTCGAGCGGATAGGTCGTGTCACCAATCGTCACCTGGCGTTCCTGCATGGCCTCGAGCAGCGCGGACTGAACCTTCGCCGGAGACCGATTGATCTCGTCGGCCAGAATGATGTTCGAGAAGATCGGACCCTTCCTGATCTTGAAGTTCGATTCCCTCGGGTCATACACCAGCGTGCCGATGAGGTCGGCCGGAAGCAGGTCCGGCGTGAATTGAATGCGCTGGAAGGAGGTCTGGATCGTGCTCGCGAGCGTGCGGACCGTGAGTGTCTTGGCCAGCCCCGGGACACCCTCCATGAGTATGTGCCCGTCCGCCAAAAGGCCGATCAAGAGCCGCTCGACCATGTACTTCTGGCCCACGATTACGCGACCGACTTCGTCCACCAAGCGGTCGACGAACGCGCTCTCCTGCTGGATCTTGGCCTGAATGACTTCGATGTCCGGGTGCGCCTGCGCGCTCCCCGGGCCTTCGGTCAACGTCTCCATAAGTCCCCGTGTGGTTGATAGCTGAATTCGGTCGGACCGAACGGTGGTATTACACGTGTAAGATCGCGGAAGTGCGAGAAATGGTTTACTCGTCCGGATGCCGACCAGATACCATGCGGAAAATGGGCGCCTGGCTCAAGGGATAGAGCGCTTCGAGGACGCCGGCCTCGGGGTTCCTCGTCTGCTTGCCCGAGATGGGGTAAGATGTTCCCACCTCACGGCATCACTCAAGGAGACCCCCTCCGAGACCCTTCTCACGGTGGGCCACTACCTGGACATCGAGAGGGTCGGCGATCCTCAGATCTCGCCCGATGGAAGCCAGGTGCTGTATACCAGGTCGTACGTCGACAAGATGAAGGACCGGTTCGAGTCGGGAGTCTGGATCATGAACGCCGACGGTACCCGGAACCGGTTTCTGGTTGACGGGTCCAGCCCCAAGTGGTCGCCGGACGGCCAGCGTATCGCCTACCTGGCGGAGGGAAGCCCTGAGGGAGCGCAGATCTTCGTGCGCTGGATGGACGACGAGGGCGCGATCAGCCAGATCACGCACGAGACGAACACGCCCTCCAACATCAAGTGGTCGCCCGACGGCCGGCACGTGTACTTCCAACGCATCGTACCCGAGGACGATTCCTGGAATATCGACCTACCCGCAGCGCCGCCCGGGGCCGAATGGACGCCGGCACCAACCATCATCGACAGAATCCACTACCGCTTCGACCGCATCGGCTTTCTGCCCAAGGGCTACAACCACCTCTTCCGGGTGCCCTCCGACGGGGGCACGGCCCAGCAGCTCACGCGGGGTGAATGGCACGTCGGCGGAGGCTTCGTGGCGGGAGTCGCACATCTGGGCCATGGACCCGGAGTCGGGGGATGTGCGGCGACTGACGCAGCGCAAAGGCCCGTGGACGGGACCGGTGATCTCTCCGGACGGACGCTCCATCGCCTTCACCGGCTACGACTGGACGCCCCAGACGTACAAGACCACACAACTCTACGTCATCGGCATGGACGGCTCGAACATGCGGCTGATCTCGGGCGACCTGGACCGGGACGTGAGAAGCCTTCACTGGGATGACGGCTCGGAGGGGGTCCACTTCACGGCCGGTGATCGCGGCACGGCGAATGTGCACTATGCGTCCCTCGACGGAGATCACCGTCAGGTCACTTCGGGGACGCACATGCTGTCGCTCTCTTCGGTGGCCCGCGGTGGTGTGGCGGTGGGGATCCGCTCCGCACCCCAGGCGCCGCCCGACGTGGTGCGTTACAGCCTGTCGGATGGTGCGAAGCCGACCCGCCTTACCGCGGTGAACGACGACGTGCTCGGCAACAAGGACCTGGGCGAAGTGGAAGAGATCTGGTACGAGTCCACCGGCGGCACGCAGGTTCAGGGCTGGATCGTCAAGCCGCCGGACTTCGATTCGGGTAAGGACTACCCCCTGATCCTCAACATCCACGGGGGTCCACACGCGATGTACGACGTGGGCTTCAGCTTTACGTACCAGAACTTTGCCGCCAACGGGTACGTGGTGCTGTACACGAACCCGCGGGGCAGCACCGGTTACGGCACGGAATTCGGCAACGCAATCGACAACGGGTATCCGAGCGTCGACTACGACGACCTCATGGCCGGAGTCGATGCCCTTCTGGACAGGGGCTACATCGACGAGGACCAGATGTATGTCACGGGCTGCTCAGGCGGCGGAGTGCTGTCGAGTTGGGTCATCGGGCACACGACGCGCTTCGCGGCTGCCGGTGTAAGGTGCCCGGTCATCAACTGGATGAGCTTCGCCGGCACCGCAGACATCAGCGTGTGGGGTTATTACCGCTACGAGGGCTTCCCCTGGAACAACCCCGACAAATACCTGGAGCACTCCCCCCTCATGTACGTGGAGAACGTCACCACCCCGACCATCCTCATGACCGGAGTGCTGGACCTGAGGACGCCCATCTCACAGACCGAAGAGTACTATCAGGCGCTGAAGCAGGTAGGGGTGCCCACGAAGATGCTCCGCTTCCAGGGCGAGTATCACGGCACAGGCAGAAAGCCGTCCAACTTCATGCGCACGCAACTCTACCTCATGAAGTGGTTTCAGGAGTATGCGAAGGGGAAGCCGGTGACCCAGTAGGGTATCTGCCGCCCATGGGAACACCACGAAACCGTCCCCCCGGCGGGCTGCGGTCTGCCGGGGGGGTCTCACCTTAGCCAGGTCGCCAGCAGCCCCACGCCGACCAGGATCATCGCTCCGCCGGAAATCTGCCCGGCCAGACGCCCGTGTGGAAGCAGCTTCTCAACGAGCACGAAACCGGCGATCAGGGCGATCCACAGCAGGTTCATCACTCCCCCAACGAAGAGAAGCGCCATCAAGAGCCAGCAACATCCCAAGCAGAAGGCGCCGAGCTCGAACCCCATGCGAAGCGCCCCCGATGCGCCGATCCGCCAGTGCTCCGAGATGAAGTGGACCGGGGACCGGCACTTCCTGAGGCACACCGCCTTGGCGGGCGTGATCTGGTAGAGGCCCGCGCCGATCAGCAGGCCGGCACCCAAGGCGGGGCTGGTCGCCACCATCAGCGGTGATACGAGCGCGGCGGTCTCGAGCCCCCACTGCGCCAGGGTCGCCAGCCCACTGAACAACGTCCACATGAACACGTAGCCGGCCACGAAGGTGGCCGTAGAGGCGACGATACTACCCTCCCGTGCCGCCTTCCGAGCCACGGCCGCGTAGACCATGGTGGTCGGCGCGACGCTGGGTACCATCATGCCCACCATCATCACCGCCCACATGAGGAACACCAGGAATGCATCCGCGAGGCTCCATGGACGGAGGGCGACCATGTCCATGGAGCCGGAGCCGCCGGTCATGGCCGCCGCCGTGACGACAAGATAGAGCCAGGCCAGGCCCGTCACCCCTACGAGGGCCACCAGGATGGCGGCACGATCCCGCCCCGCCAGGGATGGGAGGGCCGCCGAGCCTCCCCGGTCGCCGAACGTCGCTACCATCGGCCGCGCTCGCCGCTATCGGACCACACCGTCCTGGTTCATGTGCAGGATGTTGAACTGCCCGTAACTGTCCGACAGGTCCAACTCGATGGCGCCCTGGGACCTGGTCGTGCCGGTGGCGACCTCGGCTACGGTGTATTCGAAGCCGTTCGGCAGATTGATGCGGGCATGGTGCTCCTCGCCGCTATGGGGGTCGATGATCGGTGATCCCGTTGACTCGACCACGCCATCTACGATCAGCCGGGCCCGGCGCGCCTCGATGTCGATCTCGAGGTCGATGGGGGCGTAGAGCGTGGGGAGCACCTCGGCCATCGTGCTGTTGAAGACGAAGAAGTGGGTGGCCCCCGGGGAGGTCTCCTCTCCATGCAGAATCTTGCGCAGAGCCTCTCGCTGGGCTGCGTCGGCACTCTCGTCGATTATGGCCTGCTGCCGCCCGTTGCCCTCGGCGATTTCACTCGGCCAGTAGAGCAGCATGGCCCACTTCAAGCCGTCGAGTCGTGTATCGTCGAAGTACCCCTCCTCGATGCGGCCGGAGGCTACGGCCTCGCAATTCCCATAGGTCGTGGGGGAGTTGAACTGGCAAGGACATCCCCAGTCGCAGTTGCAGTTGCTGTACTCCACCCCGCGGATCATCCATTCACTGGCCACATGGTCTCCTTTGGTCACTGTCGTATTGATGAGGGTCCCCCTATTTTTCTCCGGGGCAAAATGTGCGGATGCCGGCCACGAACGCAAGGTGCCCCCGCGGCCGGTCGTAGGTCCAGGCAATCTCGCCCTTCTTGGAGCCGGTCCAATCATGACGAAACACTCGGTGGTCTTCATCGCGCTGGCTCTCGCGCTGGCTTCGGCAGCTTGCTCGAGCACGGGCTCTGCGTCGAGCAGATCCGCCCGCAGGCATCGAAACCCCAACCTGATCACCGAGGCCGAGCTGGCAGAGGTCGCGCAACAGAACGTCTTCGACGCCATCCGCCAGCTGCGACCCGCCTGGCTGAGAGTCCGCGGACGTGGTACGGTCTCCATCGATCGGGAGTCCACCATCCCCGTCTACCTCGACGGGGTCCTGAGGGGATCCACACTCTTGCTGGGACGCCTCCGGCCTTCCGGGGTGCAGGAAATACGATATTTGGACCCGAGCACCGCCACTATTCGATACGGATCGAGCCATAGGGACGGCGCGATCATGGTGACGATGAAGCAACTCAGGTAATGCCGACGCCCAAGGCCGCTGCCGGCCCAGCTCCAACTCACGAGAACGGGAAGACCATGAAGACGCCACGCCACGTTCGGACCCTCATCCTCTCGGCCCTCGGGCTTGCTCTGGTATCTTGCGGCGCACCCGGCGATGACGCCTCTCTCGACGCGCCAGTGACGCCAAGTCCCTACCTCTACGTCTGGGCGGGGGACGCCGACGCGGCAGAAGGTGATTCGGACTTTCTCGCCGTGGTGGACGCCGACCCCGGGAGCGCAACGTACGGATCCGTTTTGGGGACCGCCCCGGTGGGGTCGGCGGGCAACGACCCTCACCATGCCGAGATGATCGCACCGAGCGACGGGCTTCTTTTCGCCAATGGATTCGATGGGAACCGGACCTTCCTATTCGACCTGTCCGCTCCCGCCGCGCCGGCGTTCGTGAGGGAACTCGAAAAAGTCCCGGGCTTCGAGTACGTGCACAGCTTCTACCGCCTCGAGAACAGTCACTTGCTTGCGACGATCCAGCGCGGGGACGGCAGCCAGCCAGGCGATACGGGCGGACTAGCCGAGTTCGACGCGGACGGCAACCTGGTGCGCGTGACTTCCGCCGCCGACCCCGAATTCGAAGGCTCCATGATTCGTCCGTATTCGCTCGAGGTGTTTCCCGAAGTCGATCGAGTTCTGACGACGAGCATGTCCATGACGCTCGAGCGCTCGGAGAACGTAGTCCAGCTCTGGCGGCTCTCCGACCTCGAGTTGCTCTCTACGTTGACGCTACCGCCTCTGCCTCCCGCCGAAGGGCCCGAGTGCTTCATAGATGAGTTGATTACCGGAGAAGGATGCGCTCCGTCGAGGATTCCCGGTCAGGACCGTCCGTTCGAGATCCGCACGCTCCCCGATGGGTCGGCGATCTTGAACACGATTGCGTGCGGCTTCTACAGGATCCGCGAGATGGACACCGACGAGCCCCAGGTCGATGTGCTCATGAACTGGTCCGAGACCGCAGGGTGCGCCGTGCCGACCATGGTCGGGAAGTTCGAAGTGGTCCCGAACATGTTCACGAACGAGATCGTAACCGTCGACGTATCGGATCCGACCAGCCCGGTCGAAGTGGCGCGACTGATGCTGGAGGAGGAGTTCATGCCGCACTGGTCCCAGGTCGACCCCGGCACCTACCGGGTGGCGGTGACCGGCATCGGTGCGGACGCCGGATCGGTGCGAATCTACTTGGTCGACCCGGACACCGGCGAACTCACCCTCGACGAGGCGTTCGGTCAGGCGGACGGGCTTGGACCGGGCCTATCGATGACCCGGGACGAATGGCCGCATGGGTCGACGGGGCCGGCGAAGCCGCACGCGGTGCTGTTCGGACGGTAGGCGTGCCTTCTATGGGCCCTGGCGAGGCTCGTGATGCGGCATCGGGAAGGTGGCGCGGGCTACGTCGACTGCGGCGGATCATTGACCTAAGCGAACACGGCCCGTGTTGAACTCTTCGAAGTCGAACACCTGGGGTTCTTCGCTGCACTGGACGGCTTGCGCAGCGACGAATCGGTACTCCGGGAGCGAGTCCACCAGCGCCATCAAGTCCATTGGGAAGCCGCTCTTGATGAGGCCATCTTCACAGCGCCGACTTGCGACGAACTCGTGCTCGAACTCGTACGCCCCGTTAGGCCCGGTGGCGTCGGAGTAGGGACGAGACGTGTCGCAACTGAACCCGAAGCAGATCAGGTATGCGACGCCTACTCGCACTCCCTCTACCGGCTCCTCTGTCAGACGGTTCACCACCGTACCACGCAGCCGAATCCGGCTTATGGACCGCCCCTCGATGTCCACGATGGACCAGCACCCCGCCGCGAGCAGCATGAGGCTTAATGTGAGGCAAATACGCATGGTAGTCAGATCTTTCCCCCTGGAGGGCCTAGAACTCGAGCTGGATCCCAAAGGCCAGTCCGCCCTCGAGTCGGGGCATCATGCTCATTCTGACTCCGTCCAGCGAGACATCTTCCCAGCGATCGCTCTTGAACGCTGCTCCTATGAGAGCGCCGACACCGGCTCCGATTGCGCCACCGACTACGAATCCGCCAAAGACAGCTGCCGGGTCGGAGCTGGCGCTCTTGCAATTGAGGCAGCCGAAGTCGGCATTGGCCAGCGCCCCCGCCATGAGGGCCGAAGGGATGCCGAGCACGAGGCCGCCTATCACCGCGCCCGTTTTGCTCCCACTACGCCGACCGGTCCAGACCTCCAGCCGCGTTATGCTCTCGAGGGGAAAGACATCCAGTTGCGTCACGCCTTCAACGGGAAGCCGGTCATTCCCAAAGATCAAGCTGTCATCCGTAATGGCCCGGAGGTGTCCATCGATCTCGCCATTGATCCGGACTCGCTGGCCCGGCTCAAGCGACGGAATCCCTTGCTGAGCCAACACGGTCGATGGCACGGCGATGAGGATGGCGAGCCAAATGAGCGCTTTCTGGGTCATTTTTCTCTCCCTGCGGATGTCGGACCTCGACTGCAATCCAACAATGCCGAATCGGAGGGTTCCAATCCCTACGCCGAATGACGTAGATGGGCCGGGGAGATTACGTAGGTGTAGGGGAGCAAGAGAGTGACCCGGGTGGGGATCGAACCCACGACCTACGGATTAAAAGTCCGTTGCTCTACCAACTGAGCTACCGAGTCTGTGTAGAAACTACGCCGCGTCCCGCTGGACTCAACCCGTTAGAGCGCTCGAGGATCTTCTCTTCAGATCTCCATCTCGAATTGAAGCCCCAGAAAGGTTCGCCGGTGATGCGGGGTGGGCCCGTGCCGGTCGATCGCCTCACGGTGCCCCTTGGTGCCGTACCCCACGTTGGTGTCCCATCCGTATTCCGGATACCGGACCGCCAGCTTATGCATGAGGTGGTCCCTACAGACCTTGGCCAGAATCGAGGCACACGCAACGGAGTGGATCAGGGAATCCCCACCCACGACCGCCTCATGCCGCCAGCCGAGCGACTTCATGGGAAGGCCGTCCACCACCACATGGCCGGGCTTTTCCGGTAGCCGCTCCAGGGCTCGGCGCATTGCCCAGGCCGTAGCGACCAGAATGTTCGCACGGTCGATTTCGTCCACGGACGCTGCACCGATACCGAACGCGACCGCCCTGTCGAGAATCACCGGGTAGAGAGCCGTGCGCATGTCCGCCGTCAGAATCTTGGAGTCGTCGGCGCCCTCGATCACGGTGTCGGGAGGGAGCACCACGGCGGCCGCGACCACCGGGCCGGCAAGCGGTCCCCTGCCCGCTTCATCCACACCAGCCACTCCTAAAATGCCACGGCTCCAGAACCGTCGCTCATACTCGAGTGGGTCCTGGAGCCGTGCAGATTCTTCCGGTTCCGGCGTATTCGCCGGGGACGTCATTGGGCTATTGCGTGCGCTTTTCGCGAATACGGGCCGCTTTACCACGGAGCCCTCTCAGGTAGTAGAGCTTGGCCCTGCGAACACGGCCACGGCGTACGACTTCGACGCCACCCACAGTGGGGGCATGCAGCGGAAAGACGCGTTCGACGCCGACACCGCCCGAGATCTTGCGAACCGTGAAGGTCTCGCCGGTCCCGCTACCCCGACGGCCGATGCACACGCCCTCGAAGACCTGAACACGCTCCTTCGCCCCCTCCCTGACCTTGTAGAGCACCCGAACCGTATCGCCAGGAGCGAAGTCGAGCGCATCGTCTCGCAGCTGCTCTTTCTCCAGCTCCTGAAGTAGATCTGACATCATGACTCCTCGTGGTCCGGGCCGAGGCCCAATTCATCACAGACTGGTAAAATAACGTTGCCACCGGTGATGTAGAAGGGGTGAACGGACTCTACGTGGTGCCCTTCCCCTGGGAGCGTCGCTCATCCGTGAGACGCCTCGCCTCTTGCTCGCGCCACTCGCGAATGAGTGCGTGATCCCCGGTGAGCAGCACCTCCGGAACGGTGAACCCACGGTATTCGGCCGGGCGTGTGTACGACGGGGCACTGAGAGTGGTCTCGTCGTAGAACGAATCCGATGCCGCGGACTCATGGTCGCCCAAGGCTCCGGGCAGGAGTCGCACAACCGCGTCGGTGACGGCCAATGCCGGAATCTCCCCGCCCGAGAGCACGAAGGAGCCCAGCGACACCTCTTCGGTGGCCAGGTGCATGGCCACACGCTGATCCACGTCCTTGTAATGGCCGCACAGTAGAGTGAGTTCGGGCTGGACCGCGTAACGAACGGCGTCGCCGTGGCTGAACGTCCGCCCCCTGGCCGACAACAAGGCCACGGGGCCCTCCGGCTCGAGCGAGTCGATCGCCTCGAAGAAGGGCTCGGCCTTCATCACCATGCCCGCGCCCCCTCCGTAGGGTGTGTCGTCTACGGTCCTGTGCCTGTCATGGGCGAAAGCACGCAGATCCAGGATGTGGTATTCGACCAGGCCCGCATTCGCCGCGCGCGCCGGGATGCTCACGGACAACGCGGCTTGGAAGAATTCGGGGAAGATCGTGACGATGTTGATCTTCATCGGAGTCGCCACCTGGTCAGACATCGAGCAAACCCTCCGGCGGATCCACTACGATCAGTCGTTTCTCCGTATCCACGGAGTGAATCATCTCGGGAATGAAAGGGATCAACACGGTCCCGCCCGCGCCCTTCACCTCGAGAAGATCCGAGGGCTTGATCTCGTAGATCTCGACTACTTCGCCCACATCCCGGCCGTCTATGGCGGTGACATGCATGCCGAGAAGCTCGTGGTAGAAGATCTCTCCTTCCTCGGCCGCCTCGAGTTCGCCGAACGGCCTGAGCAGGTAGCGGCCTCGCAACGCCTCCGCCGCACTGCGTCCCACATGGCCCTCGAGACGGATCAGGAACCCCCTCCTGTAAGCGCGACTCGTCTCGATCCGCGTCGCCGTGTCGACGTCCGGGTTCAGGTTGCCGTCCGAGTCTCCCAACTGCAAAACCACCCCTGCAGCGAACGTGCTGTCGGGGTGGTCGGTAAGCGGCCAGACAAAGACCTCGCCCTTGAGGCCATGAGCCTTGTTGATGTGGCCCACGACGAGGAATTCTGGCTCGCTGGTGCTGCCCATGTGCTCAGCCCACGAAGGACCTATTCAGCCTTCTCTTCGTCGGCAGCCTCGGCTTCGGGAGTCTCCTCCTCGGCAGCCTCGGCCTCGGGAGCTTCCTCCTCGGCAGCCTCGGCCTCGGGAGCTTCCTCCTCGGCAGCCTCGGCTTCGGGAGTCTCCTCCTCGGCAGCCTCAGCCTCGGGAGCTTCCTCCTCGGCAGCCTCAGCTTCAGGAGCTTCCTCCTCGGCAGCCTCAGCCTCGGGAGTCTCCTCCTCGGCAGCCTCGGCTTCAGGAGCTTCCTCCTCGGCAGCCTCAGCTTCGGGAGTCTCCTCCTCGGCAGCCTCAGCCTCAGGAGCTTCCTCCTCGGCAGCCTCAGCTTCAGGAGCTTCCTCCTCGGCAGCCTCGGCCTCGGGAGCTTCCTCGGCAGCCTCAGCTTCAGGAGCTTCCTCCTCGGCAGCCTCAGCCTCGGCAGCCTCGACCTCGGCGGCGGCCGCGGCAGCAACTTCTGCGGCAGCCTCAGCCTCTGCGGCCGCTTCCCGCGCTGCCGCCTCGGACTTACGGCGACCTTCGAGCCGCTTCTCCTTCAGCTCCTTGATTTCCTCAGGGCTGAGCTCACCAAGCGCGACGGTGGCATCTCCACCGCGCCTGGCCTTGTTGAGCAACGAATTGACCGTGTCACTCGGTTGCGCGCCCTGTCCGATCCAGTGGTCCACACGCTCGAGGTCCACCACGAGCCGTGCCGGATCCGACAAAGGCTTGTAATAACCCAACGTCTCCACGAAGCGACCATCCCGGGGGGAGGCGCTGTCGGCCACCACGATGCGATAGTGCGCGAGCTTCTTCCGGCCCATCCGCCGAAGTCTGATTCGAACAGCCATAGTCCCTTTCCAGTCGTGTCTCTCCCGACGCTGGGCACGAGGCCCGGGCGCCGAATCAGAAGGGCATCATGCCCTTCATCTGCTTCATGAACTTTTGCGCTTCCTTGAACTGCTTGAGCAGCCGGTTGACCTCCGCCACCGGCCGTCCACTTCCTTTCGCGATCCGCGCCCGTCTCGATCCGTTGAGGATCTCGGGCCGCTGCCGTTCCGCGAGCGTCATCGAGAGGATGATCGCCTCCACATGCTTCATCCTGTTCGGATCGATCCCGCCTGCCGGCATCGCCCGGGACGCCCCCGGTATCATCTTCAGCACCTGCTCCATCGGCCCCAGCTTCTGCACCTGCCGCATCGCGCCGAGAAAATCCTCCAGCGTGAACCGACCCTTGAGCATCTGCCGTTGAAGTTGCGCCTGCTCATCGGCGTCCATCACCATCTCGGCCCGTTCAACCAGGCCCACCACATCCCCCATCTGCAGGATGCGTCCCGCCAACCTGTCGGGGTCCGCGGCGTCGAGGTCGTCGACCCCCTCACCGGTACCCACGAACTTGATGGGCTTGCCGACCACACCCCGGATCGACAATGCGGCACCACCGCGTGCATCGCCGTCCATCTTCGTCAGAATGACGCCCGTCAGGTCCAGAGCCTCATTGAAGCCCTCTGCGATCCGGACCGCCTCCTGCCCCGTCATCGCGTCCGCGACCAGGAGTATCTCCCGGGGGGCGAGCTCGGCTTTCAATCTCCGAAGCTCGTCCATCATCGGCTCGTCGATCTGCAGCCGTCCCGCCGTGTCGAGAATCAAGACCGCACTGCCGACCGTCCGAGCCTGTTCCAGCGCCGCCGAGGCTACTTCGACCGGATCGCTCGCGGCCGCGCCGGCGTACACCGGCACGCCGATCTGGCCACCCAGCGTCTGCAACTGCGCCACCGCAGCCGGCCGGTACAGGTCGCAGGCCGCTAGCAGCGGTTGCCTGCCCTGGCGCGCGAGCCGCTTGGCCAGCTTCGCAACCGTGGTCGTCTTCCCGGAGCCCTGAAGGCCCACGACCATGATCACCGTCGGCGGTGACGGCGCCCAATCCAACGTGGGCAACTCCCCACCCAACAAGTTGGCGAGCTCGTCGTGAACGATCTTCACGATCTGCTGGCCCGGCGAAACGGCCTTCAATACCTGCTCGCCCAACGCCTGTTCCTGCACCCGCTCCAGGAACTCGCGCGTCACCTTGTAGTTGACGTCCGCCTCGAGGAGGACCCTTCGAACCTCCCTGAGTCCTTCCCGGATCATGGGCTCAGTCAACACCCCACGCTGCCGGAATTTCCCCAGGACGGTGTCGAGTTTGTTACCTAGCTCCTCGAACACTTAACCCACCCTCCATGGCGTAAGCCCCCCGCACCAGACTCCACCTGCACCCGCGTTCGATGACCCGAGCGCAGGCAGCAGAGCTAAATAAGATAAAGACAGGACGTTATGCGCTCAAGACGGGTTTCGATCAGACCGACCGAATGATCTGACTGCGCCTCGTACCCACCGAGATCATATCCACAGGCGCACCTGTGAGTGTCTGAATTCGATCCAGGTAGTGTCGCGCCGCAGAGGGAAGGTCCTCCAACCGGCGAGCATCGCACGTCGACGCTTCCCAACCCGGCACTGTCTCGAGGATCGGCTCCACCGTCCCGAGCGACCATGTATCGGCCGGGAACTCCTCGACCACGTCGTCCCCGATGCGGTACGCGGTGGCGATGGAGATTTCCGGAAGCGTGTCCAGCACGTCGAGCTTGGTCACCGCGAGGCCGGTGAGCCCGTTGACCCGAGCCGAGTAGCGCGCGAGCACGGCGTCGAACCAGCCACAGCGCCTCGGCCGACCCGTCGTGGCACCGAATTCGCCACCGAGCTTCCTGACGTGCTCGTCCATCTCTTCGTCGAACGCCGAAGGCAGCGGCCCGTTGCCGACTCGCGTAGTGTAGGCCTTCACCACACCGATCACCCGAGAGATGGCGGTGGGCCCTACGCCCACGCCGGTCGCGGCGGCCGCGGCGGTGGTATTGGATGACGTAACGAATGGGTATGTGCCATGATCGAGGTCCAGCGCCGTGCCCTGAGCGCCCTCCAGGAGCACAGCCTTTTCACTACGTAGAGCCTGCATGATCTCCAGCCCCGTATCGGCGGCCAGCGCTCGCAGCGCCTCGCCGTGGGACAAGGCGTCGTCGACCGCGTCTTGCAGCTCGGAGGAGTGCTCGTGCCCCAAAGCCTCGAGCCACCGCTCGGCGCGCTCGACCCCGGCCGCCACGAGTTCCCGCAAACGCGCTGGGTTCGCGAGGTCCGCGACCCGCACACCGCTCCTTCCCGCCTTGAACTCGTACGCCGGGCCGATGCCACGGCCGGTCGTGCCGATCTTCCGGACGGCGTGGCCTTCAGCCGCCTCGTCCAAGAGCCGGTGGTACGGGAGCAGCAAATGAGCGCGCTGGCTCACGCCGATACGACCCTCCAGGTCGACACCCCGCGCCTGGAGCCCATGGTACTCCTCGAAGAACTGCGTGACGTCCAGCACGACACCGTTGCCCAGCAGGCAACGCTTACCCCGGTGGAGGATGCCTGAGGGGATCTGGTGCAGCACGAACTCTTCATCTCCGACGTGCACGGTGTGGCCCGCGTTCGCGCCACCCTGGTAACGAGCAACGATATCGACGTCTTCGGCCAAGACATCGACGATCTTGCCCTTCCCTTCGTCACCCCATTGGCAGCCTACGACTACCGTGCAGCCGCCTGGACGCTCGGATTCGGACACCACACTACCGTTCTCGTTGATGGACATCGGAGTGGATCCACCGATCAGGTGGCCGACAGAAGATCCGCCTTCTCGAGGAAGCCCGCAACCGCCTCTCGGCCTCTGTCGTCCAGGGGATGAAGGGGCTGCCGCGGCGGTCCACCGCGAAGCCCCAGCAGGTCGAGGCCGGCCTTGACACCGGGCACGCCCAGCCCCACCACCACACCGGTGTGAAGTGGGCCGACGCGTTCTTGCACTCTGCCCGCCGCGGCGGGGTGCCCCGCACACACTTCGGTGTGGATCTCGGCGCAGCCGGCAGGATCCAGGTTCGCCGCGGCGAGAACGCCCCCCACAGCACCGAGGCTCAACGCCCCATAAAAGGAAGCCCCACTTCCGACGAGCACCTGGAAGCCGTCGGGCGTGGCCGTGACCAACTCGCCCAACAGTTCGAGGCTACCGCGCGAGTCCTTGATCGCCACCACGTTGTCGATCCGCGACAACTCCGACACGAGGCTCGTCGCGAACTCGAGCGTGCTGAGGTGGAGCGGAACCTGATAGAGGATCACGGGGACGGGTGACGACTCCGCGACGGCACGGTAGTGGGTGGTGAGCGCACGGTCGTTCATGGCGCCTCGGTAGAACGCGGGAGGCTGCACGAGTACCGCGTCCACACCGTTGTCCGCCGCCATGGCACACAGGTGGATCGTACTACGCGTCGATTCGGCCCCGGTACCGGCCACGAGGATGCGATCGTCCGAGATCACGTCGCGTGCACCCTCCAGCAGGCGGCCTCGCTCCTCTTCGTCGAGCAGGACGGCCTCTCCGGTGGATCCACCCACAAGAATCCCGCGGACAGGGTGGTTGAGCAGGCTGCGGAGATTGGCCCTGAAGCCGACCAGGTCGAGCTCGCCCGTGACCGGATCGAAGGGAGTGGTCGTAGGGACCAGGACTCCGGAAAGATCCAGCTGGGTCAATCTCCGAAGACGTCGACGTCGGTGGTGCTGCTGGACGTCCCGGCGCTGGTCTGTGGAGTCCCCGTCCCGAACACGTTCATCTTCAGGTCGAAATCGTTCGGATTGTTGGCCGCGGCCTTGGCGACCTCGAACGAGATCAACTCCTCGTTCACCAGCGCGGTGAGATGCTGGTCAAATGTCTGGGAGCCGTATGTATCCTTCCCCTCCTCGATGAGGTCGTGGATCTCGTCCATGCGGTCCAGGTCGAGAATACAGTCCCGAATCGTACCGGTCACTACCATGACCTCGCAGGCAACGACCCGGCCCTCGCCATCGGCGGTTGGAATCAGGCGTTGGCTGACCACCGACTGGACTGCGTCCGCGAGGCGCACTCGAATCATCTCCTGCTCCTCCGGGCTGAACACGGCGATGAGGCGCGACAGCGTCTGCACAGCGTTCTTGGTGTGCACGGTGGAGATGACCAGGTGACCCGTCTCGGCGGCTTTGAGGGCGGTGTCGATGGTAATCTTGTCCCGCATCTCACCGATCAGCAGGACGTCGGGGTCCTGACGGAGAGCGGAACGCAGGCCATCGACGAACGATCGGGTGTCGGTACCGACGTCACGCTGCGTGACGGAGGAATTCAGGTCACGATGCAGGAACTCGATGGGATTCTCCAGCGTGACGATGTGTTTCTTGTAGTTCCGGTTGATGTAGTTGATGATGGCCGCCATGGTCGAACTCTTCCCGGAGCCCGTGACTCCCGTCACGAGGACCAGGCCCCGCTCGTACTGGGCCACCGTTTCGAGCACCTTGGGCAGCCTCAGGTCGGCGAAAGTGGGGATCTCGATGGGGATCACCCGCATGACGATCATGAATGTGCCGCGCTGCTTGAGGATGTTGACCCGAAAGCGGCCCATGCCCGGAAGCCCCCAGGAGCAGTCGTAGTCCGTGATCTCGTCGATGCGTTCGCGGTCCTTCTCCAGCGGGATCAGCTTCATCGCGAGCTGGCGCACCTGTGCATTGGAGATCTTCTGGTCCGTGAGTGGCACCAACTCCCCGGTGATGCGTGCTCGGACCACGTCACCGGCCTTGATGTGCAGGTCACTGGCGCCTTCCTCGATGGCGCGCTTGAATATGTCATTCATCTGGGCCTCCGGGCCGGGCCTTCCCGGCAGAGTCGACTCGACCTGCGCGAATCGCCAACATAGCGCCGCCCGGGACAGGCTCGCCACACGCGACACTCGCTCGCGTCATGGAATTGCGGACGGCCAGTCGATTCCCATGCGTCGCCGGGCTTCGGCGAGCGTGCCTGCCGCGATGGAGCGAGCATGCTCGGCGCCACGTTCGAGGACGTCCCGAACCTCATCGGGGTGCGCTCGATAGTGCGCCGCCCGCTCCCTGAACGGCTGGAACGCTGCAGCGATGCTGTCGGCCAGCATGTGTTTGCAGTCCACACAGCCCCGCCCCGCGGTGCGACACTGCTGCTCGATGTCCGGAATCAACCCGGCGTCGGTGACCAGCTGGTGAAGCGTGAACACATTGCATACTTCGGGGCGGCCCGGATCGTCCCTACGGATCCTTTGCGGATCGGTGACCGCGGTGCTCACACGCTCCCGGATCAGGTCCGGATCGTCCAGAATACCGATGGTGTTGCCCAGAGACTTGCTCATCTTGGCGTTTCCGTCGAGACCGATGATTCGCCCGACCTCCGGGATGATCGCCTCCGGTTCGGGGAAATATTCACCGTACTTGGCATTCCACCGGCGTGCGATCTCCCGCGTGAGTTCCAGATGCTGCCGCTGGTCCTCCCCGACCGGCACCGCTCCCGCACGGTAGATGAGGATGTCGGCGGCCTGTAGCACCGGATAGTTGAGCACCCCCGCCGGCACCGACTCGAGCCGAGCCGCCCTGTCTTTGTACTGAGTCATGCGCTCGAGATCGCCGATAGGCGCCACGGCGTTGAACAGCCAGGCCAACTCCATGTGCTCGATCACGTCCGACTGCACGAAGATCGTGCAGCGCTCGGGGTCCAGCCCCACCGCAAGCAGACTGACCGCCATGTCGAACGTCAGGCTCGGCAACTCCGCCGGATCCGACTCGCCCACGATCGCGTGCTGATCCACGATGGTGAACAAGCACTCATACTCGTCCTGCATGTGGACCCATTGGCGGAAGGCTCCCAGGTAGTTGCCCAGG
>BTRA01000030.1:0-27055 GCA_036986155.1 Gemmatimonadota bacterium
GGATGGTCGTTCATGGGTGCCTCTCCTACTCTTCGGGGGCTCCCGCACGGGCACTCCCAGGCCGGGAGTGACGCCGTACGGAAGCACGATAGTCAGAGTGTGATCACCGGTCGAGGGTCCTGGTCGCCGAGCGGGTCATCAAGAACACACTTGCCTCGGTCCCGCGCGCACGCACATCTTGAGTTTTGTCACCCCTGGCAACTGCTCCAACTAGTGTGAGGACGACTTCCTTGTGGGACCACTACCCCCGAGAGCTGAGGTAACGAGCGATGCGTATCACCGGCACTGTGAAATGGTTTGACGAAAAGAAAGGCTTTGGGTTCCTTCAGAAGGATGACGGTAGTGGCGACTGCTTCGTCCACCACTCCGCCATTCGGGGAGATGGGTTCAAGACGCTGACCGAGGGAGAAAAGGTCGAGTTCGAGATCGTTGAAGGGCAGAAGGGCCCTGCCGCGAGCGACGTCACGCGAATAGAAGAGTAGCTTTTGGGCGGTCCGCCCGGACCGCTTCTTCTCCAGACCCCTTCCCGGCGCGCTGTGCCGTAGGCTGAGGATCTCCTGAGCCACGAGGCAGCAGCGCCGTTCCTCGTCTGCGTATTCCACCGCATGCCGCAAACGATCCCCAGCGTGTGCGGCACACGCCACTCGTGCTCCAGTTTCGGGGCGAGGCGCTGGAGATCCAGAAGCCCATCCGCCCGCACCCGCAAGGGCTCTTGTCCGTAGCACGTGGAAAGCTCCCGAGGTCAGCGCCGTATTGAAGCTTGGCAGGGGCCCCTACACGGAAGGGACATCTACATGGCCACCAGTTCGATCGGGCGGAACGCACGCCTTTCTCGATCATTCGCCTTGGCTGTGCTCGTGGCGCTGTATAGCTGCGGGTCGGGAACTACCGGACCGGGTGGTGCCGTCCCGGGGATCACACCGCCCGCCCCAGACGATCTGGGAGTCCTCTTCATCGGGAATAGCCTCACGTACTGGAACGATATGCCTGGGTTACTCGAAGAACTCCTCGAGTCAGCCAACATCGGCCCAGTTCACATACAGTCGGTCGCCTTCTCGAACTTCGGCCTCCAGGATCATTGGGTCGAAGGCACGGCCAGGAGCGCTATCGCGCTAGGTGGATGGGACGTGGTAATCCTACAACAGGGTCCTTCCGCCACCGAAGGCCGACCGTCGCTTCTCGAGTACGCCCAACGGTTCGCCGGAGAGATCAGCGCGATCGGAGC
Organism: Gemmatimonadota bacterium; assembly: GCA_036986155.1. Lineage (GTDB taxonomy): Bacteria > Gemmatimonadota > Gemmatimonadetes > Longimicrobiales > Gaopeijiaceae > JACZXQ01. The sequence continues at coordinate 1,226 of BTRA01000030.1, forward strand.
CCGGCCGGCCCTGTACATGGTGTGGCCAGCTTCGACGAGGCCCTTCGACTTCGACGGTGTCTCGGATTCGTACAGTACTGCTGCCGGGCTGGTGGAGGGCCTGCTCTTTCCGGCTGGCGAGGCCTGGCGATCCGCGTGGGCTCGCGACCAGAACGCCCCACTTTATGGGCCCGACGGCTTCCACCCGGCCCTTGCTGGGAGCTACCTCGCCGCCCTGGTGATGTACCAGCAGCTGGCCGACCGAGATCCTCGCGACGTGCCGCCCGCCCGCCTCGTGGCTGACGGCATCAACGCCTCATTGGCCGAGGTCCTCCTGGTCGCGGCGGCGGAGGCGAACGAGCTATTCCAGCGCCCCGCGCCGTGATCCTACTGGCACGCGGCCACAACTAATGCCCATATCGAGCCTGTTTCCGGCTTCCGGCGTGGGCTATGTTAGTTGCCCGAAGCGCCGGCCTACCGCCCCCAGCCGGAAGCTCCGGACCTCGGGGCGCCCTACTGAGCGCCCAATCCTACCTGAACCTTTTGCCCTCGAGTCATGACCTGGCAGCAAGTTCTCTACGGAGTCTACATTTTCGGGCTCGTCCTCATCACGCTGTACTCACTGTTTCAGGCTCATCTGTTGATTCACTACTACCGATGGGTGCGAAAGCGTGATCGGCTGATCGCACCGCCATTCTCTGAGGGGGCTCCGGACCTACCGCACGTCACCGTTCAGATCGCGCTCTATAACGAGCGTATGGTCGCTGCGCAGATCATCGACGCAGTTGCCCGGTTCGAGTGGCCCCGGAATCGGTTCGAGATCCAGGTGCTGGACGACTCCACCGACGAGACGGTACGAATCGTTGGCGACAAGGTAGAGGAGTGGCGTGCCCAAGGGATCGACATCAAGGCCCTTCGCCGCCAGGAACGGACGGGGTTCAAGGCGGGCGCGCTCGCAGAGGGTACTAAGGCCGCGAAAGGCGACTACATCGCCGTTTTCGACGCCGACTTTCTGCCCAGCCCGGACTTCCTGCGACGAATGATGCCCTACTTCGACGATCCGAGCGTCGGGATCGTCCAGGGTCGTTGGGGTCATCTGAATCTCCGCCACTCCTTCATCACACGAATGCAGGCGATTCTGCTGGACGGATTCTACCACGTGGAGCAGCCGGGCCGCGCGTTCGCTGACTACCTCATTCGCTTCAACGGTTCGGGCGGGATCTTGAGAAAGGCCTGCATCGAAGACGCCGGCGGGTGGTCCGGGGACACCCTGGCTGAGGACCTCGACCTTTGCTACCGAGCACAGCTCGGCGGCTGGAAGATCCACTACGCGCACGATGTGGTAGCCGAGGCAGAGTTGCCACGGTCCCTGGACGACTTCAAGGAGCAGCAGTTTCGGTGGACGAAGGGTAAGGCGCAGGTACTCCGGAAGCTGAACGCCCGCCTGTTTCACTCCCCTCTCCGGCCCACGGTGAAAGCACACGCATACGCGGATGTCTGCAACATATTCGTGTATCTGGCGGCGTTCATCTGCACCGTCCTCAGCGTTCCGTTGGCCTGGATCGTATATGGGACAGGGACCTTTCCGGACTACATCATCGATACATCCTTCGGGCTCATCAGCCTGTTCATATGGATGCACTATGTGGTCGTGGTCCTCGGGTACCATATGGAGGGAAAGATCCGGAGAGCCTGGGCGTTCGCGTGGCTGTTTCCAGGCACGCTCATGACGCTGCTTGGGATCATGTTTTACCAGACGCTCGCCCTCGTTCAGGGATTCTTCGGCGGCTCGGGCGAGTTCTTGCGTACTCCCAAGCGGGGCTCGCAGGGGATGGCGTCCGGCTACCGGTCTTCACACCCGTTGGCCGTGACGGTGATCGAGGCGCTGCTCGCACTCTACTTTGGCGCCGCGCTCCGGATGGACTTCCAGATTGGCGCCATTGCCTTCGTCCCGTTGCACGTCGCGCTGGCATCAGGCTACGCGTTCGTGGCCGGCCACTCTCTGGTCGCCAGGGTTGGTGCGCGGGTGGGCGCGGGAAGAGCGGAAGAGGAACCAAGCCCGCTACAGGCTGCGTGAAAGCTCCTGGAGGGACCGCCTGTCGGCGGTCACTACGGCCCACATACCATTTCGCCATACACAGTCGATGCCCGTGAAGCCCGTGGCTTCGAGAATCTCGAAATGAACCGCGAGAGGGACGTAATGGTCGTGCGCGGCAGCGTGATCGAGCAGCCCTTGGATCTCTTCGTCGGTACAGTGGCCGGGCTCCCGGCAGTACTCCAACCAACGCTCCCAATTGCGATCCTGACTCGCCTGTGAATCGCCCGACATCTGGTCGGCGAATCGTAGCGCTCCCCCCGGTGACAAGGCCGCGTGTAGGTCGCTGAACAGTGGGCCTTTGTCCGTCACGTGGTGCAGGCTGATGCACGAAACGATGAGGTCGAACGCACCCGCCTCCAGGTCGAGGTCCTCGAAGCGAGAGATCACGAACGTCGCCCGGTCCACGACGTTCGGGTGAAGCTCAACGAGCCGATGGCGTGTGAGGTCGATCATTTCCGGAGACGCATCCACGACAGTTACGGCGCAGTCGGGCGCGTGCGCAGCGAGCGCGATGGTGAAGTTGCCGGTGCCACACCCGAGCTCCAGGGCCCTGCGGGGATTCTCCGGCAGATGGGCGGTGAGTTCGCGGATCATCTCGTCGTAGTTCGGCAGCGCCCGATGGATCAACGAGTCGTATTCATCTCCCATCGCGCCGAAGTACTCGGAAGCGGTACCAGGTTTGGAGCCCATGGCATTTAATTCTTACCTGACTCCTCAAAAAGCAAGAGGCCGCCCCGAGCGATCGGGGCGGCCTCCAGATGGCCAGAAGGCCCTGTGTCGACAGGAGCTACTGGAGTCGCACGACGTTCTCCGCGGCTGGGCCCTTCGTGCCCTCGACCACCTCGAACTCGACCTGGTCACCCTCATTGAGGGTCTTGAATCCCTCAGCCTGGATGGCGGAGTGGTGGACAAAACAGTCCTTCCCACCGTCCCCCTCGGGCGTAATAAATCCGAATCCCTTTTGGTCGTTGAACCACTTCACCGTTCCCTTGGTACGCATCATCCTACTCCTTGGTGTTTGTCACGGTCGGAGTCCGGACGAACCGCACCTTCCGACGTGCTGACATGCGCGGTGACTCCCCCCGCGCAGGGCCCCCCGGTAGTCGACCAGGGGTAACAAAAAGAGGGAGACCTAGTGAGACAGGCCCCCCCGTAGCTTCCGTACTGTCGCCAAATCTTCTCTGTGTTAAGAACCTCTACATATGGTCGCGGACTGGGTCCGTCGGGTCAAGTGTTTTTCGCCTGCTGGACGTGAGGCTAGAGCGTGTCCATCGTTTTCGCGGCGACCGAACGGGTGCCACGCGCCCTCGATGCCGGCCGACTCCCGCCGCCGTGTTGCGGGGGTGTGTCGCAAGCCACAACATGGATGCCGATCATTTGGTCCTGCCTCCAGGAAATAGGAGTCGTCGCCATGCGCTTTCCGATGCCCTGCATGCTGCTTGCCGCTCTGGTACCCATCGCGGTTTCGGGCCAACTCGTCACCCCGAAGCGTCCGGTGGCCACGTACTCGATCGTGGCGTTCGACCGCGAAACCGGAGAGTTGGGCGTCGCGGTACAATCGCACTGGTTCTCGGTTGGGGCGATCGTCCCCTGGGCCGAAGCCGGGGTTGGAGCGGTTGCGACGCAGTCATTCGTGGAGCCGACGTACGGCACACTCGGGTTGGATCTCATGCGCATGGGGCGCTCGGCGCCGGAGGCGCTTCGCGCGCTGGTGTCCACGGATGCGGACGAGGCCGTGCGGCAGGTCGCGATGGTCGACGCGCAGGGGAGGGTGGCCGCCCACACGGGCTCGCGGGCAATCTTCGCGGCGGGCCACTATGTAGGCGACGGCTACTCCGTTCAGGCCAACCTGATGGAAAAGGAGACGGTCTGGGGAGCTATGGCCAGTGCCTATGAGTCTAGCACCGGTGACCTAGCCGAGAGACTGCTGGCTGCGCTCGAGGCGGCGCAGGATGAGGGGGGCGACCTCCGTGGCCGCCAGTCCGCGGCGATCGTAGTGGTGGCCCGAGAGAGCACCGGAAAGCCTTGGGTCGATCGCAGGTTCGATCTGCGAGTTGAGGATCACCCGGAGCCCGTAAGAGAACTCCGCCGCCTCGTCGTGCTGCAGCGGGCCTATCTGAAGCTGAACGAGGGTGACGAGTGGGTGACGAAGGGGGAGTTCGGGAGGGCGATGGAGGCCTATTCAGACGCCATGGACCTCGTGCCCGATCCGGCGACCAACGGTGAGGCGCCCTTTTGGGTCGGTGTGACGCTTGCAGCGGAGGGCGACCGGGAGGAGGCCCTGCCTTATCTGCGTAGGGCGTTCGCTCAGGATGAGAAATGGGCCGAGTTGATACTTAGGCTTCCGGCATCAGGGTTGCTTCCGTCGGAAGCACTCGCGGCCGAACTCGCGGCCCTGATGCGACGAGAATGAACAGACGATAGGGATCATCCCACCACTGTCCGCCGTATTCGGGAGATCGTCTCGGGGCTGACGCGGCAGCACCCGCCGATCCCGGCGACGCCTAGCCCTGCCCACTCTGCACCGACAACGCCCCAGTCGACCTCGGGTGGGGCGTCCCGCCACGCCTTGGCCTCGGCGCTGTAGCGTTCCCCGGAGTTGGGGTAGACGATCACCGGCTTGGTGGTGCCCTTTCGAAGCTCGTCGATCATCCGTCCGACTGCTGCGGGTGGCACGCAGTTTACCCCTACGGCAATCACGCCCGGTTCCCCATCGCAGGCCCGCGCCACTTGGACGAGAGGACTGCCGTCGCTGATATGAGCTTCGTCCCGGCAGCTGAAGCTGAGCCAAGTCCACCGCCCGGGGGACTCGCCGATCAGGCGTAGCAGCACCGTTGCCTCGCGCCGTGACGGAATCGTCTCGCACGCGATTAGGTCGGCAGGTCCATCGGCCAAGATGTGCCACCTTGAGCGATGGAACCGGTAGAGGGCGTCATCGTCGATGTCGTAGTCGCCCGTGTACTCCGATGCGTCCGAGAGGAAGGCACCGTACGGTCCGATGCTGGCCGCTACGAGTGGGTGCAAGCGACCCTTCCTGTTCACGGGATCGCTCCAGAACTCGTCGCGGGCCTCCACCGCGAGCTGCACGGCAAACTGCATCAGGTCGATGGCCGTTTTCTCGCTCAGGCCATGCCTCCTGAAGCCGGGGAGCGTCGCCTGATAGGTGATGGTTGAAATGCAGTCGGCCCCGGCCTCCAGGAAGTCCATGTGCACCTGGCGCACCGCCTCAGGCGCATCGAGGAGCACCTTGGCCGACCAGAGGTCGTCGTGCAAGTCGTGGCCGCGCGCCTCCAGCTCGGTGGCGAGACCGCCGTCCAGCATCATCATTCCCTGCCGCTCCACGAAAGGAGCGAGCGGGTTGCCTGATCGGACGGAGGCCTTCTTCATCCCGGGTCTACAGCGTTAGGACTCGCCATACCCGACACCTCACGCTAGGCGGGTAAAGATATCTTGGAGTCGGTCCGCGACAGCATCCCGGCGGAGACGAGTGCGAGCGCATAGGCCGCAATCCCCAGTGCCAGGGCTACCGAGAACCCGTAACTCATAGAGAACAATACCACGATTACCGAGCCCGACACCGAGGCGCCCGCGTTGACGGCCCACGCCCACGCGGCAAGGTCGGCCGATTCTTTGCCGACGAGCCGGAGCCCGGCCGGGAACGGCATGCCCATTACGAATGCTACCGGCGTGGTTGTGCCCGCCGCGATCAGGATGCGCTGCCACGTAGGCGCGCCGAGTGTGCCGGAGACGATCAGGGGAAGGGCGACGTAGTAGGCACCCAGGGCGGCACACACCAGCAAGAGGATCGCGGGTAGAGATAGATTTTTCGCATACTTTCCCGCGACCAGGCTGCCCAGTCCGCTGGAAGAGAGCATGGTGAACAGCACCACCGACAGGGCGTAGGTAGGGTTGGGCAAATACATGCTGAAGCGCTGGAGCGCGACGATCTCGACGATGATGTAGCCTAGGCCGAGTCCGAGGAAGTAGATGGCCCACGTAAGCGAGCGCCGCGTTCGAAACCGGCTCCGGGATGCCGCCACTCGCTTCGAGCCAATCGTGAGTGGTGCGATCACCAACAGCAGCGTGAAGATCGCCGTCACGACCAACGACGCCAGAAGGGTCTGCCCGCCCACGGTGAGTTCCCCTCTTCCCGACGCCGGTCCGGGCAGCCCGAGCCGGATTCGTAGCCAGGCCAACAGCGGGACACGGTCGAAGAAGAATGGCCGTTCGTCGGTGACGATCGAGAGATCGTACGGTCGCGTCAGGGCGAGCTGGTTCGCACCGGTCCCGACAAGCTCGACCAGATCGGGCTCTCCCACCACGACGCCCTCCGGTGTCGGAGCATAGGCCACTTTGAAGCGCATCTTGTCGGCCCACTCGAATAGGCTCGCCAACTCCTGGTCCGAGAAGGGAGACCGTTTCATGAGGATTGTGGCCAGGGAAGGGACACCGGTGAGTTCCCGTCGCGTGCGCACGACCGCGATATGGCGCGTCGGATCTTCGATTCCTTCCCGGCGCAGGCCGGCGGTAGCGAGCACCACCACCCGCATCACCTCGACGGGCGGCGTCGCATACCACCTTGAGAACGAGACCATTCCGTCGGGCGTCAGGCGGCGCAGATAGTCCTGGAAGGCTTCGACCGTATAGAGACTGTTCTCCGCCAAGGCGTATGCGCCCGCCGAGGAGGCCGCCCAGGTGTCGACCAGAGACGCTTGGATCAGGTCGAAGCGCTTGTCCGTACGGCGCACGAAGTTCCGGCCGTCGTCCTGAACGATTTCGATCCCCGGATAGCCGGTATAGATCCCGCCTGTGAATTCCGCGAAGCGGCCCTTCATCAAGTCGATCGTGAGGGGGTTCACCTCGACACCCGTCACCGGGCCGCTGCCGAGGCTGAGGGCCGTCAGGATATCGCGGCCCCCGCCGGCTCCGATCACTAGGACCTCACGGTTTCGGCGCATCTGGTAGGGTGCCGCAGTCACGTCGTATCCCAGGTACCATACGCTGGCCAGGTCGCCATCGAACCCGGTGATCTGGGTGAGTGCATCGGCGTCGTACTGCAGATGCAGCTCCCTCACCCCCGGTGGGTCCAGTTCGGAGCTGTACCCCCAACTGAGCGGGGCTCGCCGCTCAGTGAGATCCTTCTCAGTGCCCATCACCTCGACGCGGGAGAACGAGTTCCACTCGCTCGCCAGAGTCGGCGGCCGCGGCCGTCCCTTCGCCACCCGCACATCGTAGAAGCCGGTCTGAGTGTTGACGACCACCAAGCCGAGCATCACGGCGGCGGTGATCCACGCGGCGCGCCGGAGGTTGGGGGCCTCCTGTCCGGCCAGCACCACGCCGGTCATGGCTGCTGCCCCTGCCGCCGCTAGCACCGCCCCCGGGGCGCCGAGAGCGATCGTGGCGGGGATGAACATCAGGCACGCGAGCGCGGCGCCCAACAAGTCGAAGCTATACAGGCGGTTGGCACGATCCGTGTGGTGGGTCAGGATCAGAGCGACGATCAGTCCTCCGGCCGCGAAGGGCACGGCGCCGAGACCAAAGACGAGCGCTGCGTTCATCCAGTTCTGGGCCGACGACACCAACCGTATCGGCACGCGGAAGGCGACCTCCACTACTACGACGGTGGTCACGGCAAAGGTGATGGCCGCAGCCGCTCCAACGTGGGCCACCCGGTCCGCCGACAGGCGTTCGGATCCGAGCGTGACGGCGAGGCCGCTCGCGCCGAGTCCCATCATGGCCAGTGAGACGGCGAGGAACGAGAAGTGGTGGAACATGGTCACGGAGAAGATCCGCGTGAGCAGCAGCTCGACGAGAAGAATCGAAAAGCTGGCGAGGAAGATGCCGAAATCGAGACGCCGGCTAGGCGTCAGCGTGCTCATCGGACGGGGTGTAGGGGCATCTGCGCTATATGTCGCCCGGGATGTAGCCGACCGATGCCGGTGCCCGCAGCGGATCCACACCGAATTCGTTGGGTCCGATGTTTCCTCGCTTGAGCAGTAGGGACAACCCCAAATAGATGTTATAGAACGGAATCAGCAGTAGCCACCAATGCCACCCTGGTCGCCCGATGTCGTGAAGGCGCTTTACGGTGATGGCCAGTTCGGCAAGCGCGGCGGCCACCGCCACACCCACGGCTGGAAGCACGAAGAACAGATTTCCCAGCACCCCGCCCACAACGACGATCGCGAGGATGAGCCCAAAAGCCACCGCGCCATCCAACAAGGTGTGCCAGAAGTACCAAGCGCGGTTGACCCGCCCTTGGAACGAGAACAGCTCGAGGATCACATCCATAAGCATCTCCGTGGTCTCGCGGACTCCGAGTCGTCCGCCATGTATGTCGACGTGTTGTCTTGCGATCGACGCTGCGGCCAACTTGCTGTCGGTATGGGATTCGCGGCAACCGTTGAACGAGATATCCCGGTCCTACCGACGTGAAGAATCCTAGCGTCCGTACGTACCAATAGGTAGCGTGGAAAGGCAGCGCGTTGGCTTGATGAATGGGTCTTCCGGGCCCATGCACCCTCGGAGTGGGAGGCGAATCCGAATATGTCGAGGTTTTCGAATAGTTGGGAACTGATGAAGGGGAGCGCCCGCGTCCTCAGGCTGGACAAGGAGTTGCTAGTTTTCCCGCTCCTCTCCGGGATCGCCACCGTGTTGGTGACGGCCACATTCATTGTACCGTTCGCGTTCATCGGTGAGGGCTTTGGCGCGCTAGAAGGTCTTGCGGAGGATCCTGGATATCTGGCCTACGTGATTGCCTTTCTTTACTACCTGGCGCTCTACACGGCGATCTTCTTCTTCAACACGGCCCTAGTGGGCGCGGCCATGATTCGGCTTGATGGCGGTGACCCGACGGTGTCCGACGGTATGAGGATCGCGCTCGACAAGCTTCCGACGGTCCTAGGTTATGCCGCGATCGCCGCAACTGTCGGGATGGTTCTCAGGATGATCGAAGAGCGCGTCGGCTTTCTCGGCCGGATCGTCATCGGGCTGATCGGCATCTCGTGGACCTTGGCCACGTACCTTACGGTGCCGGTGTTGGTAACGAAGGAAGTGAGCGCGATCGATGCGGTAAAGGAGAGCGCGAGTGTCTTCAGGCGGACGTGGGGAGAGCAAGTCGTCGCGCATGCCGGCATGGGGTTCGCATTCGCCATCCTGCTCGTTCTGATGGCGGTGACGTTCATTCCCCTCGCTATCATGTTAGCTCAGATCAACGAGGTGCTTGTGATCCCGATGATGGTGTCCGTCTTCGGTGGATTCGTCTTGCTCTTACTCGTGAAGTCGGCGCTGGACGGGATCTATTCGGCTGCCTTGTATCGGTTCGCAACCACGGGTGATCCCGGCGAACACTTCGATGCCGAAGTGATGCGTCAGGCGTTCAAGCCGAAGAAGAAGCGCTGGTAGGGGGAGCGGGAGGGCGGTGGATATCCCGGTAGCAAGCCCGGGTTCGTAGACGAAGTTGGGGTAGTGACGCGCCGACGAGGGACACTCGTGAGCCTGTTGATGTCGCCGGGCGCACCACCGGTCTGGCCAATCGATCGGACGGACTGCCCCTCACGCTCGAAGAGCCGGGTCTCCTCCCCGAAGACGGTGCTGGGTGCGACATCGCGTGTATCAGAAATCCGTACGGGCACGCCCGATCCGCTCGGAGGCTCCAGGCTCGCGACGATTCGGGCCGATGCGCTATCTTTTGTGGAAATGCTGAGGTCTTGGGCGGGCTCCCCACCGGAGCGGGCAAAGCGGAACGGTACTTGCAAAAGGGTTGGATAGAGCCCTGCTCAGCGAGGGATCGAGGCCGAGGCTCAAGGATTGAAAAATACGTCGCCCCACCGAGATAGTGCGGAACACCGAGTCCGCAAGGAGAGCGTACAATGACTGCCCCGACTCGTTTGCTTCAAACCGTGGCCCTAGCGGGCCTGCTGCTACCTATGGCCCTCGCCGGCCAGGAGGAGGCACCGCCCTCACGCCGGTCCGGCCTGGAGATCTCCCCGTTCGTGGGCGTCTACAACGATACCCCGGAGTTCGACCCGGATGGGAGCGCAGTTTTCGTAGATCCGGCCGGTAACCCGCTCTTCGGCGGTTTCCTCGGATACCACTTCGCGGGTGGCCTCTTCCTGGAGGGCGAAGTCGGGAGCATGTCCCTCGAGATGCAGCCCGTCGGCGAGAACCGAAGGGACCTCGACCTCCTCTACTACGGTGGATCGCTCGGCTACAACTTCCCGTTGGGTGACCGAGCCCAACTCTACCCGGCTATCGGCTTGGGGCAGTCACGATGGAGTCCCGAGCGACTCAACTCCGAGAGCAACTTCACGGTGAGCTATGGCGGAGGTGTCAGAGTGTTCATTGCGCCCAGCGTTGCGATCAGGGTTGACGCCCGCATGCGCCAGATAAGCAACGCGCTCGAGCGTACCGGCGCCTTGGTCTCGCCCGTCACTCCCGACCAGACGTTCTGGGCCGGCACTGCCAGCGTGGGCGTGTCGTTCTTCGTGCGCGGCGGAGGCAAGGCGGAGATAAGGGACACGGACCTCGACGGCGTACGGGATGGAGTGGACGCCTGCCCCGGAACGCCGCGCGGTGTTCGGGTGGACGCATCGGGTTGTTCGATCGATTCCGATGGCGACGGGGTATTCGACGGGCCGGACCGCTGTGCAGATACACTACGCGGGGCGCTCGTGGACGTGACCGGCTGTGCGCTCGACGGTGACCGTGACGGCGTGCCAGATGGCTTGGACCGCTGTCCCAATACACCCACTGGTGCCAGCGTGGACGACTCCGGCTGCGGGGTCGACTCGGACGGCGATGGGGTCTTCGACGGCTTGGACCGTTGCCCGAACACGCCCGCGGGCACGGAGGTGGACGCTCGCGGCTGCGCCGTCCCGGTAGAAACCCCGGTTACCATACCGGACCCAGGGCCGCTGCCCACATTCGGGAACGTCACGTTCGAGGTCGACTCGTCTCAGTTGCGTGCGGACGCTATCGAGGCGCTCCGGGAGGTGGGCCGAGCTTTGATGGCCCGCCCGGACGCGTCCGCGGTGTTGTATGGACACACGGACTCGACGGCGTCGGAGGCCTACAACGAGGGCCTGGGTCGGCGCAGAGCGGAGTCGGTTCGGGACTTCCTGGTCATGAGCTTCCCCGAACTGGCTACTAGACCTTTCGAGATCGACAGCTTCGGGGAGGACCGCCCGATCGCCGACAACGGCACGGAGGCTGGCCGAGCGAAGAACCGGCGGGTCGAAATCACGCTGAAAGAGTTCCGCTAGACCCGGGGGTGGGACCCGGGGTGGGGTGTCGCATCCCCGCCCCGGGCACCGCTCAGGGCCTGTCGGCTCTACCCGAGGTGGGTCCAACCCTTCGGTAGTTCGATCCGCTCCGCTCCGACGAACTCACGCAAGCTGTCGAGCGCCTGGCTGAGCTCTCTCCCGAATCGCTTGGTGGGCTTGAATCCATCTTCCAGGTAGAGCGCACGCACCTCGAGTTCGGCCCGGTCGCGATGCACCTTGGGATCCAACCGTCCGACCAGACGCCCATGGTGGAGGATCGGGAGCACGTAGTATCCGAACTTGCGCTTCGGTGCCGGAACGTAGATCTCGATTCGGTAGTGGAAATCGAGCAACTCCTCAGCCCGTTTGCGCTGCCATAGCAAGGAGTCGAACGGACAAACCAGCGTGGTGCCACGGGGCGGCGGCAGCTCGTTGATGCCGGCGAGGTGCTCCGGCAGGGCGAACCAACGGCTCCTCGAGTCAGCGACCCTCACTTCCACGATCCGTCCCGTCTTCAGTTTCCGGGCGATCACACGCTTGCGGACAGCCTGCTTGGGACTCGGCCCGGTGATGTAATTGCTCAGGTGGCCCTCGGTGGCGATGCCGTTACCCGACAGCCCCGTGAGCAGCCAGCTGTTCTCGAACTCCGCAACCGTGGCCGCGGCGCCCGCGGGGAGCACGCGTTCGGCTAGATCGTACACGCACCGAAAGTGCCGGCGCTTCCGAATGGCGACCCTTCCGGCGTGCCAGAGCAGCTTCAAAGAGCGTTTGTCTTCCCTCGCCAGCGGCATGACGCCCGCCGCCTCGCCATCGTTGGGCGAGGGATCGAAGTCGATGCTCTCGAGGGGCCCGTCCGCCTCGAGCCGCTTGAGAACGCGGCGCTTCGACGCGGCCGAAGTCTTGTAGTGCTTCCACCACGATTTGCCCTCCCAACTCTTGGGTGGGAATCTACGCATGCGGCGGCGTCCGATGGGGAGGTGTGAGATCGGCAGCAGGGAAGCCTCATGTCCCCAGTATTCGTAGGCTACTTGGTCGTCGTACGTCCAGCGGTCGAGCGCCGCGCGATCGTACGGGCCGAAGCGGGTCCACAACGTCAAGAAGTGCGCCCGGTCCACGACATTGATGGTGTCGAGTTGCAGCGCGCCGGTGGTTTCCAGGTGGTGCCGAAGGGACTCCGCGGTTAGCCGGTTGGAGCCCTGGGGTTTGGCGAGCCCTTGGCGATGGAACCACAACCGGACCACCTGGGCACGCGAGAGTGTTGGAAGGGCACGGGGCATGGTTCGGTCCGGGCGCGGGTTTCGCTGGTGGTCCTCAGCAACTTAACTCTTGCGTGCGAATCGGTGTCATCGCCAGGCAGGCCTTCGACGATCTCAGCACCGGCCTCGGGCGTTCACGCGCTGGTATGGATTCGCGCCGACGTTCGCTGACGCCGAGATCCCCGAAGTGCCAGCTAGGTGCCGTCCCTTCTGAAACGTCCTTGCTGGAGGAAATATACCGTCTGATCGGCGACGTCCCGCCGGTTCATGATGAATGTGTGGGTTGCCGGCACAACCAAGAAGTCAGCGGCTCCCTCCACCTTGGCGCGCTCGACGCCCACCTTGCCGTCGTCCGGTCCGGGGATGAGCCATGAGCCGATCGGATTCAGACTCCGGTCGCCGGTGATGATGCCGAGGCTGAACGTGACCGGGCCCAGTCGCGACGCGATACCGGTACTATCCGTGCCCAGTTCGAACCCTGACGGTCCGAGAAACGACTGGAGCACGGGCGAATCCGCGAATGCATCGATGATCTCGCTACCCTGGCTCGGCGGGCTGAGCATGACGACACGTCCCTTGTGGGCCGTCGGCTTATTCGACAGGTAGCTCCGAACGAGCACGCCTCCCAGGGAGTGGGTTACGAAGTGCACTCCGTCGGGGTCTGCGGAGCAGCACTCGTCCAACGCACGCCCGAGGCTGTCCACAAGCACCTCGATCGGTTCCGAAGTCGACGGATAGCCGAACGTCACCACCCGGTAGCCGGCCTGCTGAAGGCGTGAAGACATGAGAGCCATCGACCGTGGGGTTCGCCCGAGGCCGTGGAGGACCATCACGGTTTCTACGCCCTCGCGTGGCGATGGGGAGCACGCCACGAGTAGGGACAGCGCCGAAGTCAGGAGGATGCTTCGGGCGCCGGACCGAACCGTCAGTCGCGTGGATGGCTCCAAGGCCGGCTTAGGTTTCGGACTCGAGTAGCGGATTCTCTTCTCCGGCGCTGAGTGCCGCTCTTCGCGCGATCGCCACCGACGCCGGAGCAAACGTCCCTCCCAGGAATCCGGTGACGGCGATCGCTCCCAGGATTTCGGTCGCCGTCGTTCCCGATGCGAAGGATCCCATGGCGTTGAAGAGTAGGGGGACGGCGGCCGATCCGAGCACTCCCCAAAGCGCCACGCGGCGGAGCGAGAGGTCGAGGATAGTCTTCCGTCCTTCGCCCAGCGACAGAAGGGTGGCGAACCCGACGCCGGACACTGCCCCGTAAAGGCCCATTCCGAACGCCCAGTCCAAGATCGGATTGGTCCAATCCCAGGCTCCGGGCGATACGAGTCCGATCACCAGGCCGATGCCGGCGCCGATGACCCCCCATAGTGCGCCCCACGTGATGCCGACCCCGGCCAAGCCGCGAATCCTGTAAAGTAGGTTGCTCATCGTGTCTCCAAACCGTCTCTTACCGAGTAGGACGAGATCGTCTCTCCGTGCGATGACGGGTAGGGGTGCTAAGGGTTAGCCTCGTCCAACGTCTGTTGTTCCACCTACTCACCGGCAGCGCAAATCCAGTAGATCTCATCGTTTCCGGCGGATCTCCCCCGTCAGGATGGATGCACACGGCAGCATGCCGGCCCTTTGGAGTGTGGCCCGGGACGCGGTGTTGGAAGCATCGCAGCGGGCGGCCGGCGTTTTGTCCATCTCGGTGCACGTTCGCTTGAGCTCCTGAACCAGGTAGCTGCCAAACCCGCGACGGCGATGGGGTTCGGCCACCTCCATGTAAATATCGCCATAGGGGGGATTGTAGTGGAACAGGATTCCGCCTGTCGCGACGATCTCACCGCCACTCTCGATCATCCAGTCACCAAACCCCTCGCCCCGGTGGCGAAACATGCGGCCATGGTCCCTCTCGGAAACCTTCGCGTACGTCGCTCCCGGAACGTCCAGGCTGGTCGTGATTGCGTCGGCGAAGAGGATCTTCTCGCGCTCGATGTTGTCCGCGCAGTCGTAGAGCATGAGGGTCAGCAGGCGGTCGTTCGTTTGGGCCCGAATCCTGATGGCGCGACTGGTGGCTACGAACTCCCGAAACAGCTGTTGGGCCGCCGCCCTGTGGTCGTTGAGTAGGTAGAACTCGTTGACGGTTTCCTTGGGTTCGTCTCCGAAGCCCACAACCGTGCCGTACCCCGCAGTCTCTCCGGCCACTTTGATAGCGTATGGGCGAGTGAATTCCCGTTCGTGAAGGGAGTCGTGAACGATCTGGCAATCCATCTGGGCTCTATACCGCTCGCGCAGAGGTAGGATCTCTTCAACCGGGACGGGTGCCACGTAAATGTCCATCGCGTCGTATCAGATCTCCCGAATCTTCTTTCACACCACTCCTAGGCGCCGTAGCGTAACCTCAAGCACGGCTGCCCGCTGTCCGTTTGGATGTGCCGGCCGATCTGGACGAAGCCGTATCGCTCATAGAAGGCGCGCCCAATGGAGTTGGCTTCGAAAACATCCAGTTCGAGCGTAGCGTGTTGATCGCGAGCCAGGTCCATCAGCGCCCGTCCGATTCCCCGCCTCTGCATCTCTGGTGAGACGAAGACGGCCCCCACCTCGTTGTCGATCAGCGCGATGAACCCGACGACTCGCCCGGCGTCCTCATAAACCCACGTGACCGCCTTCGGTATGTGGACGTCGCGAATGCTCTTGAGTTCGTTCGCCAGGAACTCCTCTGTGAGGAAGGGATGCGCGATCTTGGAGGCGGCGAGCCAAACCTCGAGAATCCGGTCGAGATCGGCGTCGCGGTACTCGCGGATCATCCAACGCTCGACCTGTCTATGGTCCGCTGCCCTCCTCGAAATTGTCGACGACAGCCCAACCGATAGCCTCCGTCATGCTCGCCGCCACGCCCGCCCGGACGATGGATCCAAGCCCTGGCACGAATGCCGCCAACACGCGAGCAGACCCCTTGCCGAGCACCTGGCCCAGAGCTGCATAGCCGGCAGACTTGAGCGCCACTGAAGATGGCCGTACTCCGTAGACGGATGCTAGCCTGAGCACGAGTATGGCTTGAATCGGGGCGATCAAGGCCGCATCCGGTCCCGGTATCGGTGAGAGGAGGCCGACGGCCCCCGCGAGGACTCCGGCCGTATGTATGGCTGCCGACGCCTGCTTGTTCTGGGAATCCACCCGTCCCTCCGGTTCTGGTTCAACGTGTTGCTACCACATTAGACGGGCGAACCCGCTCGAGGGTTTCCGGCGAGCGTGCCGGTCGTGCTATTTGATGCCGACCACCATGCTGTCAGGCCCCGGAAGCGGCTCTACCCGGATTTCGCGGAACCCGGTCTCCGCCATCCACCCTTGGCAGTCCTCTCCCGTGTAGTCGAATCCCTCGTGGGTCTCGATGAGCATGTTCAGGCTCATCAACAGTCCGAACGCGTTCTGGCGGCGCTCGTCGTCGATGAGAGCCTCATACACTACCAGCGCCCCCCCCCCGGAGAGCGCGTCGTACGCCTTTCCGATGAGCATGCGCTTGTCCTCGATCCCCCAGTCGTGGAGGATGTGCCCCATGAGGATGACGTCCCCTGAGGGGAGCGGATCTGTGAAGAAATCGCCTCCGAAGAAGCTGATTCGATCCGCCGCTGAGCTATTTGCCGCATATTCCTCGAAGATTGGTTCGACCACTGGGAGGTCGAACCCTATTCCCTGGAGGTGAGGATTCGCCTCGGTGATCTGAACAATGAGATCCCCCTGGGCCGTTCCGACGTCAACAACGGTGCGGTATTCGTCCCAGGGAATCGCCTTTGCGATAGCCATGTTCGCGCCGTGGCTCACACCCGACATCGCCTTCAAGAACTCCATGAGCCGAGCCGGGTCGGAATACAGAGTCTCGAAGAATGACTCGCGACCATGCCTCACCTCGTTTTGGGGATGCCCGGTTCGGAGCGCCTCCGTCAGGCCGCCCCAGAACCCGTAGAGGCGGTGGTTCGCCATCTCGAGTATGCCTCCGACGTACGATGGCTTCGCCTTGTCCAAAAAGAGCCCGGTCTCGGGCGTATTCCGGTATACGCCGCCATCCCGCTCGAGCATGCCGAGCGCCACCAGGGCATCCAGAAAATCACGGGCTCCCCTCTCATGGAGCCCCAGCCGATCTCGAAGCTCATCAAGGTCCCTCGGGTGTTTCGCGAGCTCGGTGAATAGCTCGAGCTCGATCGCGCTGAGTAGCGTCTTCGAGGCCCAGAACCCCATGCCGAGTTGCATGATCGAGTCGGGTGTCATCGCGTCATTCACCGTGCCTCCAAGTCAGGGCTGTTCATGCCGAGCGTCGCCAGCACGCTCGAGGGCGACCCGAGTCGAGCGAGTAATCTGCCAGCTACGAGGCGGGCGGGCGAGTCCGCTTGTCGAAGCACCTGAACACAGTGCCATGGTACGGTCTCATCGTGCATTCCTCCACAAAAAAATCGGGCCGCCCCGAGAACTCGGGACGGCCCGAAGGCCTCGAATGAATTCGAGTGGGGATTAGACCGGAACGACGTTCTCTGCCGCCGGACCCTTCTCCCCCTGTACGATCTCGAACTCAACCTGGGCGCCCTCAGCGAGGCTCTTGAAGCCCTCCGTCTGAATGGCGCTGTGATGAACGAAGCAATCTTTGCTGCCGTCCTCAGGCGTGATGAATCCGAAACCCTTTTGGTCGTTAAACCACTTCACTGTTCCCCTGGTACGCATCTATTGCGCTCCTTGGTTGTGCAAGTCGGAGCTACGATGATACGTACTGCCCGACTGCTCGAAATGCGCGGAACGTCCGCGCTTTGCGTGACCGTCCTGGTCACAAAAAAAAAGACAGCGGCCTCCAAGAACGAGACCGCCGCCCTCATAAGAACCTGAGCACCCCCTTCGGGTGCCAACGCATCACCTTGGCGAAATCCGCTCATGCTGTCAACCGGCAACAGCAAAGACGGATCGCCATGCCCGCGCTGCCCGCCACAACGGCAATCACAGACGCGGCCCAAATGGTGGAGATGCTAGGGCGTTCCGTGTGACTCCGGATCGCGAGGACTGGTGTTCCCCCGCAGCCATTCCAGGCGCCGCCTGAAGTGTCCTCGCCGCTCCTGGGGGTCTTGCCGGGCACTCTCGGCGGTTTCCAACTCGGTATGAGACCACACACCTTCCGTGGCAGTACAGTGGGCCGTCACGAAGAATCCACCGCCGCAACACTGCGTGTAGATGTCGAACTCTTCCGGAAGGCGAAGGGCCCCGATGACCTCCGGGTAGCCCTTGATCTCATCGGGAAGCTCCTGATCGGTCGGTGCCGCGTGCCCTTGGCGCCACACGAGGAGTGCGCACGGACCTTCTTTCCCCTGCCACCCCTGGAGTTCAGCGCCACACGCCGGACATGCGAGAGGGGGGTCGGGCTCAAAATGGTCGAGCAGGCTCATACGTTCGGGGCGCCTCCTACCCGATTGGCGAGTGCGTGTGTTCTACGGGGTCGCACGGACCGGTTCTCGGTTGGCGGCGAGACTTGGAGTTGGCGAGACGTTCCGCACAGTGGCGCATCGGCCTCCTCTTTGTATTTGGTGCCCGTGGATGGGATACTTGTCGCGTGCGGTGTAGTAGGGGCGTATCTGCCGCCCGATCAATGTGGGAGACGCTGGCTTTGCGCGCGACCCCTGCCGGCCGTTGGGCTAGTCGCGGTCAGGTTCCGATCCGATCAGAGCTTGTGCGCGGGTTGCGATGTACTCCATCTGATCCTGCCGCTGGCGTGCCCAGCGGGGCAGGCGGAGTAGGTTGGAGACGACGGTCGTTACACCCCCTGCACCGAAGATCACGGGGAGGACGAGGGCATCGGCCAGGTTCCCAGTCAGGTTCCCAGTGAGGAGGAGAACTACGAGCATGACCAGTGCCACCCCCATTCCGGCTACCCCCAACATGTTCGTCCAAGGGGCGTTTCCCTTTAGGGTTCCCAAGCGAAGGCGATAGCCGGCCTCGGTGGGCTCGACGTACGCATGCAGTTTGCCGTTGGTCCACTGGCGGGCGCTACCGGAGGTTCCGACCTTACCCTGGGCGTTGAAGGTTTCCCGAAGTTCCGCGACCAGCAGCTCCCATTCCCGGTCCGTGGGCGCCCTCGGGAGAGCGACCGTTCGGCCAACGGAGATCGGCATCCCGAAGCTCGTCTGGTGGGGGAGGGCAGTGCGGCGTACTTCGAGCGCTGAAGCCGCCTCCGCGATTCGCACGGGTGACAGCCCGACTTCGAGTCCGATCTCCTGAAGCTCGGCGAGGGTCAAGCCCTTTGCGGAGGTAGGGGCGTGCCGATCTGAATCACCGGCCGCCGCGGCGGCTTCAAAGATCTCCTTGCTTTCTTCCTCCCGGTACCGACGCTCGTCCGTCATCGGTTTCTCACTTCCCCGGGTCCAAAGTCTCCAGGATTTCCTGGTCGGGACGGGACTCGTCGCTCAGGGGGACGCCCCCGCGGTCAGACCGGGTCATGCGGCTGAAGAGCGAGATCTCGCGACTGAAGATGAACTTGTATAGCAGTCGGGTCCAAGACGTGTGGTACTCCAACGTGTCGTAGAGCTCGGGCGCTGCCCGCCGCACTTCGGGAAGTCGATTCCACGGGATCGATGGAAGATCGTGATGCTCGTTGTGGTATCCGACGTTGAACGCGACACGGTTCATGGGTCCGTAGTAACTGAACGTCTCCTGCTCGACACTGTCGCCAGTCATGTAGTGCCGCTGGATCCAGCGTGCGCCAAGCGGGTGCAGGCCGATACCGAAGAACAGCGAGAGAAGTAGGTAGAAGAACGCCATCGGTCCCAACAGGATCCAGACCGCCACGTCGAACGCCATCTGGACCAGGAAGTTGGTCACCACCCACCTGTCCACCGAGTTGATCTCCCGAAGACGTAGCGGCCGCAGCGTCTGAACGATGGGGAACAACGCGAGCCACAGTGCCTTTCGCACGGCCCCGTGCCCCACGAGTCGTGCCTCCCATTCGTGGGGCAGGTCGGCGTCGAGCTCATACACGCCCTGATGGGAGTGGTGCTTGATGTGGTAGTGCTGAAACGACACCGACGAGGGAATCACGTGGGGAAGGTTCGCGAGGATGCCCGTCCAGGTGTTCGAGCTCCGCCTCTTGAAGATCAGATTGTGGGCGCATTCGTGGATCAGCACGAATAGTGCGTGGTTCGCGAAGGCACCCACGAAATAAGCGACCAGAAGCATCGCCCAAAGGGGCTGGGCCTGGACGGCATACGCCAGGGCGACCTGGAGCACGACGAGCCCAACGACATACGCGCAGGACAGCGGATTCCTGCCGATAAGGTCACGAACCTCGGGATGCCGGCTCAGGAGGATTCTTGTTCGCTCGCGGTGGGGCTCTCGTGCAACGGAGTGGTGGAACTCGGTCCTGCTCACGACAGCCCCGCTGGAGGCGGCCCCGCGATGACTAGCCCTCGGATTAGCCAGCACCCTGGATATACTGCCGCAGATGGGAGTTCTCCTCCTCCGCCACGGCGCGGCATGCGTTCACGAGATCGCCGATAGAGATGATTCCCGCGAGTCGCCCTTCTTCCATGACCGGAAGGTGCCGAATCTTGTTCTCCGTCATCACGCCCATCATATCCGCGAGCCGATCTTCGGGCCTGGCCGTGATCAACTCCCGCGTCATGACGGCACCCACTTGGATCGCTCCAAGCTCACCCGGAGATTGTGCGGTGAGCCGCAAGATGTCGCGTTCGGTCAGGATTCCCGTCGGACGTTCGCCCTCCGTAACCACAAGTCCACCAATGTTGTGATCTACGAGGAGCTTGGCAGCGTCTAGGACGCTGTGGGATTCCGTGATTGTGACGACGTCATGCCCCTTCTTGTGAAGGATCTCCCCCATCTTCATGGTTGCCTCCTGGAAATGGGAATGGTCATCGGCTCATCGATCTGGTCCACGGCGTCGGTGGCCACGCCCGGGGCAGCGACGAAGAGGAGGGAGCGCAACATGGTGGTGCCTCCTCCTTGAGACGTCACGTCCGGGCCCGCGTGGTGCACTGCCGCACATTACGCATTGCGGCAGGCCCGAACAACCGATAGGAAGCGAGGCCCTGTTTGCCCTGATGCTCCGCTCCTGCCGACCGAGGCGGTGGCCGGTTAGGTGGCCTTCCTACTCGCCCACCGAATCACCGGTCCAAGAATCGCCCCGATCCCGACGGCGGTGGGCACCACGAAGGGAGCATCCCAACTCGTCCAGCCCCCTTTGGCGAAGAACACCATCAAGGACGGCAACAAGCCGAAGAGCGCGCCCCAGATCAGGCTCTGCAGAACGGTGGATGCGCGCGTGACGACCGTCGTGATCAAGAGCCCAGTCGTGATTCCAAGGAGCGTGCCGGCAATCGTGACGAACCCTGGATACGGCTCCGCCGGCTCGAAGTAGATTCCCACTGCGCTGAGGAAACCAAGGCCCCCTCCGGCCAACACAGCCGCAAGCCTCCTCCCCGGATTCAAAGTACGCTGGGAATCATCGTCACTTCCCGCCTCTCGACTTGCTCCACTCAACGGACTCGCGTCTCTGCCGCCCGCCCAGAATGCCGACCGCCGGCACTGCGCGAGCCTCCTGTCACACGCGATAGTAGCACGCTCTTGCTAGGAAGAGCCCGGAGGCAAGGTAGGGCCGTCGATCCCGTCAAAACCTGGAAGAATGCCGTCCTTGTCGGGCTCGACCGAGAGCGGCTTGGTGGGGTCATTGAGCACGCGGCGTTGATAAAATTCGATGCTCGGAGGATCCATCGACAGCGACAGTTGCCCACCATCCTCCGACCATAGCCAGAGCAGGCGGGGGTTCCTCAGGAAGGTCTCGGCGTAGAAATCGATCTCCTGGTCGAGCATTTCCTTGCGGTCGGAATCGCCAATCGACACGGCGCGACGCCATTGGTTCAACGTCAGCTCGAATGCGCTGAGAATCCGCATCGCGGTCGCACGTTCGAGGAGGTACAGGCGGCGCTGTTCCTGGAGGGGTAGCTTGCTGGCATAGGCCTGCAGAACGTCGCGGGTGTGTTCGTACGTCTCAGGGACCTCGTTGAGGTGGCTTACCTCCCATAGGTCCGGAGATGCCATCAGATCCCAATTCTCGTAGATCTGGTCCAGCAACTCAGTGGTCCGTTCGTCTTGATGCTGCCGCTGCGCGGCGACCAGCGCGTAGCCAGATACCAGCAACGCCGTGATCGAGAAGACGACCGCGATGGCCTCCGGCCACCGCGATGAGGACCCGGTTTCTCGTGCTTCGGCTGACATCCCGTGGCACCCACTGCTCAGGGGGCTTGCTAGCGTCTCGTGATTCTGCTGCGCACCACATTACTTCCCGCGAGCGAAGCGCGCGAGCCAGATGTCGAACGCGACAGCCGCGTTCGCTTGTGAAGTTGATTCCGATGGTCCACCTGGCCGGGGAGCTTCCTCAGCTCCACGCGCCCATTTGGTCTAGCCAGCAAGGAAGCTCGGCCACGCTCTCGAGAATGACTGAGTGCGGACAACTTTGTAGTTGCGATCGAGTGTGCGCGCCACTGAGTACGCCGACACTCCAGCCCGCTTCGGCCCGAGCGGCGGCCTCGAGATCCGAGATCGTGTCACCCACGACCAACACGGACGCCGACTCGTCCTCTCCGGTCAACGCCATAGCAGCATGAATCAGGTCGGGTGCCGGGCGACCCCGTTCGACATCGTCGCCGGTGACGACGCCGCACAGACCTAGCGACTCCCAATCGAGGCCCCGGAGGATTTGATTCGCGGTATCTCGATCTAGGCCCGTCGTGAGCACGACATGAGCGCCATGGCGCTTGAGATATTCCAGAGCGGTGTGGGCTCCCGCGACGGGCCTCGACGCCCTCTCGTAGCGGGCGAGGAGAATCGACCGAAACGTCGAGTAGATCTCCCTTTCCGTCTTCGTCGGGTCGTCTAGCTCGGGGAGATAGGCGGCGGCTAGCTCCGCGACGGCCTCTTTCTTGGACCGGCCACGCACGCCATTTACCACATCCACCGGAAGGATGACCCCCACCCGCCCGAACGCCTCCCCGAACGCCTCCGCCACCTCCGGCCCTGCTTCGACCGTCGTCCCAACCATGTCCAATACAGCTAGTCGAGGCTTCACAGCAACACCCTCACAAAGGGCTACCTACCAGATTTGCGATTCTTCGGTGCATCCAAGATGATGACCGCCGCCGAGGCGCGCGACCATGACGTCACACGTATGAGTAGCGATCGCTCGTTAGACCGCGTACCACAGAACCGCAAAGAAGTGGAAGGTCGAGCCGGCCAGCACGAACAGATGCCAAATGAAGTGACTGTACGGAAGGCGGCGAGCTGCATAGAACACCACGCCTGCGGAGTACGAAAGGCCTCCCGCAACGAGCCATCGTATTCCCTGAGGTTGCATGTTGAGCAGCAAGGGTCGAATCGCGACCAGGACCAACCAACCCATGATCACGTACACTGCGGTGGACAGCCGAGGGTAGCGAACTCCGGCGATAAGCTTGACACATACGCCGACCGCTGCGGCACCCCACACGATACCGAACAGGGTCCATCCCCATGCCCCGCCCAGAACACCCAGAGTGAAAGGTGTGTAGGTGCCTGCGATGAGCAGGTAGATCGCCGCGTGATCGAGCCTTTGCAGACGGTCCCTGCATCGGTTCGCCGGCGCGGCGTGATACCAAGTGGATGCCAGATAGAGCAGTACCATCGTCGCCGCGAAGACGCTGCTGGCGACCACATCGGCCGCGCTTCCGCGGTTCACGGCGCCGAGGATGAGGATCGGAGTCGCTGCCACCGCGCCCAGGAAGCCAACGCCGTGGCTAAGACTGTTCGCGAGCTCTTCTCCAGGTCTCGCCAGAGTGCTGGTCATGCCTGCTCCAACTCCATCGTTCGGGTAAGTGGATCGCTCTTACACCTGGCGGGCGGAGTCCGTTGCAGCGTCTCTCCTCCGCATTGCCGAGTCCTCTTCACGGGCCAGTCTCTGGCCGGCCGTTACATCGACTTGGGTGAGAAGGGCGGCTCCGACCCCGAAGAATACCAGCAGCGAAAGGACGCCCCAGGTGCTGGAGCCCATCGACAGGCCCACCGTCGCGAACACCAGCGGGCCGGCGATGCCGGCGAACTTGGAACTCACGCTGTAGAATCCGAAGAACTCAGAAGATCGACCGGTCGGGATCATGCTGGCGTACAGCGAGCGGCTCAAACCCTGAACGCCCCCTTGGACCATCGCCACGCCAACTGCGAGCGCCCAGAACTGCCAGGCTTCTTCCATGAAGAAGCCGAACACGGAGATCACCGAGTAGGCGGCCAGACAGATGAAAATGCCGCTCTTGGCGCTCACACGGTGGGCGAAATGCCCGAACCCGAATGTGAACGGGACTCCCACGAACTGAACGAGCAGGAGGGCGCCGATCAGGTGTCCAGCCCCGATCCCGACCTCTGCGCCGTAGATGGCCGCCATCTTGATGATCGTGCCCACCCCATCGTTGTAGATGAGGAAGGCCAACAGGAAGAGGAAGAGATCCGGGTGCCCGCGGATGTCCCGTAGTGTGGCTGCGACGCGCGAGAATCCCACTGTCGCCGGGTTGAGACCCACCACCTCCCCGGTACGCAGTTGCCGAACGGGCTCCCGTACCGACCGGAATAGAGGTAGCGAAAAGAGGGCCCACCAGACTGCTGCGCTGACGAACGACGCCCTAACGGCCTGACCGGGGTCGGCGAATCCGAAGCTCCCCGGGGAGACGAACCAAGCGGCGTTGAGCGCCAGCAGCACCCCTCCACCTACGTATCCCATGGCGTATCCCGCCGTGGAGACGCGGTCGACCTCATCCTCGTGCGCCACGGAGGGCAACAGTGATTCGTAAAAAACGTTGGCGCCCGAGAAGCCGATGTTGGCCAAGATGAAGATGGCCGAGGCCAGGCGCCAGTCGCCTTCTCCGACGAAATAGAGGAGTGCGGTGAACGTGACACCAAACGACATGAAGACCGCGAGAAAGGGCTTCTTGGCCCCCCTGTAGTCGGCGACGGCGCCGAGCACGGGCGAGAGCACGGCAATGATCGCGAGCGCGATGGCCGTCGTGTATCCCCAGTAGGCAGTAGCCACCGCACCGGGGAGTTGGGAAGCCGCGACCTGCGAGAAGTAGAGCGGGAGGAACGCCGCCATGATCGTCGTCGCGAACGCCGAGTTCGCCCAGTCGTACATGGCCCACGCACGGAGTTCCCTACTTCCGAGCCCGAGCCTCTGGGCCCAACTGGCGCGATGGGCGAGCTCGGCGCTGTGGCTCATGGGTTGCTTACGGGCACTTAGGCTCCCGCTTTGGTCCAGATGTCACGTCGACCGCACTCGAACAGACGAGCCTGGCGAAACCGGTGTGGGGCTGATCGTCCCGCACGGCTACGAGGCGAAGTTGGCCTCCAAGATCGAGTGGGACCGTCTTTCTCGCTCCGACACTCCACCCGAGGAGGTGCTTGAGGAGCTTCAAGATCTTGAGGCTCAGGTTCAGCGGCTCAGCGAGCGTGCCTAGATCGTCGAGGCCCATGGCGTAGCTTCGCCGCGAACCATCGCCTCGAGCGTGTACTTCGGGCACACGTAGTTTTTGATGAACTCGAGCAGCGATCCCGCCACGCCTCGTAGCGCCCCTTCGACGCTCTCATCAATACAAGTTCCGTCACCATCGAAGGCTGCGTGCACTCCAGCTACCGAGACAGCCCCCGGGAGAACAAGGGCCCCCACGTGCGAACATACAACACGAAGTTGTTCGAGCGACTTGATCGCCCCGATCCGTCCGGCCGCCACACCCACCAGAGCCACGGGTTTGCCGGCAAGCACCGACGGAAACCCGAGATTTTCGAGGATCAGTTTGGTCATAGCGGAAAAACTTCCGTGATACTCCGGGGTCGCGAGGACCACTCCTGAGCATGCTTCGATCGCCGCGCGGAGTCCCTCGGAGTCGTCGGTTGGCGGCTGACCGGGAAATGAGAGTGACAGGTCACGAGCGTCGAAAACGGTAGGGGAGAGTCCGCGATCCCGTAGCTCTTGGTTCACGACCGCCAGAGCCTTTGCGGTATAGTTGTCAGGACGGTTCGTTCCGGAGATGCTAACGATGCTTCGCATGCTCTTTCCTTGCCTGATCCGTGAACTCATCTACCAGCGGCCTAACGGATCGCGATTCTGCCTTTCCGCTGCGGGCCACATTGGCTCTCTCGAATTGCATCACGCAAACTGCCCCCGACAGCAGCAAATGCTTGCTAGGAAGCAGGG
>BTRA01000031.1:0-25498 GCA_036986155.1 Gemmatimonadota bacterium
TCTCCATCATAAACAATCGCCCCCGTTCCTCTCCCCCGCCAGGATGGGCGCTTTCGCCAAGAGTGCCGTGATGGATGGCGCGGCGTGTACCACGTGGGTTCGATGTGCCACAGGCGACAGCGACTCCGCCGTCTCGTATGTTGCGGGCCGTGTACACTTTTCGAGCGGTAACGCGCGTGCTCGTCAGCTCGCTCGCAGTCGCTGGTGCGGTGGAAGCGCAGGAGGTGGTTTACCGCCTGCCGGACACCGTGTCGGTGCTCCCGGTGTTCTTTGTTCCGGAGGGCGAGAAGCCTCCTACACACGCTCAGGCCGATCGCCTCATGCGGCACCTACGCTGGTCCCAGCGTAGCTATCGGGGCTGGTTGGGCGGAGCCACATTCGGCATCGCGAGCGAGACGCCGGACGTCCATCGGGCCAGCCATCCGCTGTCATATTACCAGGAGCTTCCCGAGAGTGGCGTGGCGGAAACCACGGCCGAGCTGCTGGACCACTACGGATTCAACCGCTTCACGCTGCCGTACATCCTCCTCACGGTCTTCGTGAACCCGAGAGAGAGGTTCCCAGTCGGCCAGGGCCGCCCGCTTAACGGCGGATACGACACGGGCGGGGGGATCGTCGTGATGTCCACGCATCTGCTCGACTCTCTGGCGAACTTTCAGTCCACATTGGAGCACGAGTTGGGTCACGGTTTCGGGCTGCCGCACGTGGACGTCTTCTCCTACGACATGGCTACCAGCGCCTCGATCATGTCGTACAACCAGGACCACCTCACCGACCGATTCGTGTCTGCCGTGACCCCCGGGAGTCTGATCGGGGAGGACATTCGTGGACTCGCCCTGAACGGCCGGGTTTTTCCTCAGCCGGTGGTCGCCGCCATGGCAGACTCGATCGACGATGGCGACGTGGGAGATCCGGTCTGGTTGGGTCCGCTCGTCATCCCGGGGCAGCCCGACTACGCCTTGGAGGTCAGTACCCCTTCCGGAGAGACGTTCCTGAGTTCGGCAGAAAACTCGGTGATCGGTGTAATTCGGCCCAGCGCAGGACCTGGTATCACGTACGACCAGACGAGCATGTGGACCTCCGACGTCACCGGAGACGGGTGGGCTACGCTCGATGTGACGTTCCCGATCACCGTGGGGCTGAGCCGGCTGGGCGTGCACTCGCAGCATAGCGGACTCTATCACGCGGCCCGGTCCGTCAAGGTCGCCACCGTGATCGATGGAGTGGAGACGGAGGTGGCCCGACGGGACCTCGCCTCACCAGACTCCTATGTGGAGTTCCCTCGCAACCTCAGCCGCTCCTGGCGGTTCAGGTTTCTCACCGGCCAGACCCGCATGGTGGTGATCCGCGGCCTGGAGTTCTTCGATGGCGAGGACGAGGTGTTTCCGCCGCTCATCGTGTACCCTGGGGTGAGACGGGAATGAAACCCGCGTGCGCGCCGTGCGCTGAATCGTATATTGCACCCCCATGAGATTGAGAGGAGTATGACGCTGAGAGGCGGAAGCAAGCTCGGTATAGATCGCCAGGTCCTCACGATCTACGCCCATGAGCTCCGCTCGGCGTTTCGGGAACGGAACATCGTCATCTACAGCATTGTGCTTCCTGTGGTGATGTACCCGCTCCTTCTGTGGGCGATATTCGCCGGTATCCAGTTCGTGCAGGGGCAGACCGACCGCCTGGAATCACGGGTGGTCCTGGTCGGCCTACCCGAAGTGCACAGGGCGCTGGCGGACTCGCTCGAGGAGAAGGACGGCGTCGAGTTGGTACCCTGGGAGGACTCGCAGGACGCGGCGGTGAGCGCGATCGCAGCGGGCCGCCTGGACGTCCTCGTCGAGTTCGCGGCGCCCGACTCGAACGGCGTGGCATTGCCGAACAACTTCACCGTCCGCCTCTACTACAACGAGGCTCGTGACCGTAGCTCGGGCGCCCGCGCTCGTGTGGAGGAGGTTCTGACCGACTACCGCGACGCGTGGCTGGACCGGGAGCGGAAGGACCTCGGCGTTAGCGACACCGCGTGGGATGATTTCGGGATCGTGCTCAAGAACGTGGCCTCGCCGGACGAGGTCGTTCGCTTCCTCCTCGCCCTGATCATTCCGACGCTGATGATTATCACGGTCGCACTCGCCGCATTCTATCCGGCAGTCGACGCGACGGCGGGAGAGCGCGAGCGGTCGACGTGGGAGACGATGATGACGGTCGCTGCCTCGCGCGCGACGGTCGCCACCGCGAAGTATCTGTACGTAGCCACCTTCGGCACTGTCGGTGGGTTGTTGAACTTGGTGGCCCTAGGGCTGTCCCTGCGCTGGATCTTGGCACCCTTGGGTGGATCGACAGAGGAGTTGGCGTCCGCGGGCATTCCGCTATCGGCGTTCCCGGTGATCGCCTTGGGTACTGCGCTGCTCGCTCTGTTTGTCGCGGCGATCATGCTGGTGCTGGCTGCTTTCGCTCGGACGTTCAAGGAGGGCCAGTCCATGATCACGCCGTTTTACATCCTCTTGATCCTTCCGTCGATGTTCATGCAGGACCCGGACATGGAGTTCTCCATGCTCTTGGCGTCCATACCGGTCCTGAACATCATCTTGCTCATTCGAGAGGCCATCATGGGCGTGTACCACATGCCTCAGATCGCAGTGACCTTTCTCTCTCAGATCCTCTTCGTGGCTGCGTCCATTGGATTCGCCCAGTGGGTGCTGCGCAACGAGGGGGTCTATATGGGCACGCACGAGGGTGGTCTGGGCAGTTTCTTGAAGGGATGGTTCTCCAGTCGGGCCTCGAGCTCGTGAGAAGGCGGACGCGATGAGTGCGGCAAGCGTGAGAATCGAAGGCCTGACCAAAGTCTTCTACGACGACAGCCGAGGCGAGGTGAGGGCCGTCGACGATGTTCACGTCGAGTGTGCCAGCGGCGAAATCCTGGGACTCCTGGGCGCGAACGGTGCCGGAAAGACCACCACGCTCAGGATGCTTTCCACCGTCCTCACACCGACCGGGGGGTGCGCCTGGGTCATGGGCCATGAGTTGCGGGAGGCGCCTCAGGACGTTCGACTGAGCATCGGTTTCTACTCCGCCTCGACGGCGTTGTATCCTAAGATCACCCCGCGGGAGACGCTCAGATTCTTCGCGCGAGTGAATCGTTACCCGCCCGACCGGGTCGAGGAGCGTGTCGAGTTGCTAATCGACCGCTTTGGACTCTCCGAATATGCCGACTCCCGCGTGGAAAAGCTGTCGAGTGGCATGAAGCAAAAGGTCTCGATCGCGAGGACCTTGGCCCATGACCCACCGGTGCTGATTTTCGACGAACCCACGGTGGCCCTGGACGTGCTCAATGCCCTCGAGTTGCGGGAGATCATCGGACAACTCCGGGACGACGGGAAGGCCATCATCTTCTCGACGCATGTGATGAGCGAGGCCGAGCAGCTCTGTGATCGGATTGCCATCATCCACAACGGGCGTATTCTGGCCTGCGACACGCTCGACGGGCTCCGAGGCGTGACGGGAAAACATTATCTCGAAGAAATCTTCGTGCATTTCGCCCGCGACTCCGAGGCCTGATGCGGGGTACCGGCGTGCGGGCCATCTACGGCCTCGAGATCCGCTCCCTGTTGAGGGACCGCCGGACGGTGTTCGTGTCCATTGTGCTTCCTGTAGTTCTGATGCCACTCCTGTTGTTGGCGTCGAGTCGAGTCGAGCGGAGCCGCCAGCAGCGTGAGGAATCGCGGCACTATAAATACGCCGTGGTAGGTAGCGATTCGACCTTCATGCTCGAGCTCCTAGGAGATTCTGTACGGCGGGACGGGGGCGAACCGGCGGACTCGGCGGCACCTACCTTCGAAACGGTCCCGACCACGGATGCCCTCAACGATCTCGAGAGCCGGGCGATCGAGTTCTTCGTGGAGAGTCTCGGACCCGAGGAGTGGCGGGCGTTCTTGGCGGAGGATACCGCCCGTGCCGACGAGTTGGAGGATTTCCACGATACTCCGGTCGCACGCGTCAATTTTCGGTCCAATCGTAGAAGCTCCTCGGTCGGTGCGAGGCAACTGCGCACCCGCCTCGCGGAAATCCGACGCGTCCGCCGAGATTCCGTGCTCGTAGAGGCCGGGTTTCCCATCCATCCGGAGAACCTCGCGACCCTGGACGTCCGGAACGTCGCATCCGCAGTGGAGGTGGCCGGCGCCCGCCTCGGGAGGATGCTCACTCTGTTCGTCGTTTTGCTCATGATGGCGGGTGGTGGGGTTCTGGCCACCGACACGCTGGCCGGTGAAAAGGAACGCGGCACACTGGTGACGCTGCTCACCACGGGCGCCACACGTGCGGAGATCATCTGGGCCAAGCTTGTCGCCGTGACATCGGTTGCCTTGGTCATCGTCTTGATCCAAATCGTGAACCTATGGATCTACCTCGGGCTGGGCCTGATCGACGTGTCCTCGGGGTTCTCGGTAAGCGTGGCCCCAGCCACGGCCTTGGTGCTGTTCGTGCTCTACGTGCCCGTTGCCGCCCTCGCCTCCGGAATCCTGTTGATCACGTCCGCCTATGCGAAGACGTACAAGGAGGCTCAACTGCTGTTCATGCCCGCCATGATCGGGTTGCTCCTTCCGACGCTGGCCCCGTTCCTGCCCGAGGTCTCTCTGTCGTCGGCGATCGTGCTGGTACCGCTCGCCAACGTTGCGATCGCGGCCCGCGACGTGCTGGTTGGCCAGGCCAACTGGCTCATGATCGGTATCGCGTGGCTGGTGACCGCCGCGGCTGCCGCCTACGCCGGTAGGATCGCGGCGAGGGCGCTGGAAGACGAGAATCTGGTCGCGGGGGCCGACTCGGACCGGGCGGCCTTCTTGGGGGGACCCGCGCTGTTCCGGAAGCGAGTACTCCATTGGTTCGTCGTATTCTGGGCCGTGAAGATCCTGCTGGAGATGAACATCGCCTTCGATGATATCCGGTGGACGGCGCTCTTTCACGTCGGCGTCGTATTCCTCGCCGCGCCGTTGCTGATGGTTTGGCATTTCAAGCTGGATATTCGTGAGGCCCTGGCGTTGCGGGCGCCGAAGGCGGGAGTATGGCTCGGCGTGGTGCTCGGAGCGCCTGCCGCGCTGATCGTGGTGACCGGGTTCTTCCAGCTGGTAAACCTCGTCTTACCGATGCCACGCGAACTTCTCGAAAACTTCGGACAAGCCATCCTGCCTGAGGGGATCCCGGTCTGGCAGATTGTGATCTTCCTGTCTGTCATCCCCGGTATCGTGGAAGAACTGACGTTTCGCGGTGCCCTGCTCCACGGGTTGAGGCGTCGCTTCAGTCCGGTGGTGTTGAGCTTGGTGGTGGGCGGAATCTTCGGTTTCTTCCACTTCCAGATCTTCCGGATCCCGTCTACTGCCGTGCTGGGCGTGATCCTGGCAGGGATCACCGTCCTCACCGGCTCGATCTTCCCCGCCATGTTATGGCACGCGATCAACAATGCGCTCGCGCTTTACCTCGGGTCGGAGGGCGTCGACCTCGGGGGTGGGACCTGGATGACCTACGCGAGTGCATCCGTCGCTCTCGCCCTCGCCCTTTGGATCGTCTGGCTGAATCGTTCTCTCTATCCCGACCTTAAGGGCCAGCTGCCCTCTCGAGGCGCGCATGAGCACTCGAACTCTGCTCGACCCGAGCCTCCCGGATAGCCGGGTACCCACGGACCCCTGGCGACGAACCGTACCACTCCCCAGCTTTCGTTTCGAGGGGACGCCCCAACCGCGGAACGTGATGCGACATCGAACGCAGCCACTTGCTGGGATACATGTCTGGAGCGTCGCAGTCGTGTGCGCCGCCGTGATCATCGCACTGCCCAGCGCAGCAACCAGCCAAACTCGATTGCCCTGGGATGCCGTCGCCAGCAAGCTCGTCGAGCGCATGGCGATATCACCCGGGGAGCGCGTGTTGCTGTTGGCGATGCCCGGAGATTTCAGTCCACTGGTGCCGGTGCTTCGCCGTCATGTGGCTCGTGCCGGCGGCCATGATCTGGGCGCGATCGCGGTGGACGGTTCGCACCCGGCGGGATGGGAAACGCCCTTCGGAAGGGACTCCGAAGGGCTGACGGTCCAGGAGATGGTCGAGTACTTCCTGGAGATCGACGTGGCGGTGATGTTGCCGGGTGCCGGGACACAGCACGCGCCATACGCCGCGATGCAGGCTCTGCTCGGTACGGGACGCGCCCGTACGATCCACTTCCATTGGGCGGGCGCGTACGACTTGCAGGGCAACCTGATGCCGACCGACCGCGCGGTGAGCCAGACTCTTCTACGGGCCCTGCTGCAGACCGATTATGCCGCCCTTGCGGCACACCAGCGTGACTTCGAGTCCGAGATGCGTGGCCAGGTAGTCCGCGTCACCACGCCACTGGGTACCGACATCACGTTCCAGATCGGCGACCGGCCTGTGACCAAGCAGGACGGCGACGCCTCAGCCCTGGCGGCCGCGCTGGCCCGCAACCTCATCGACCGTGAGATCGAGTTGCCAGCAGGAGCCATTCGGGTAGCGCCGATCGAAGCGAGCGTGAACGGGCGCATCTCGTTCCCACCCACCGTGTGGCAAGGACAAACGGTCGAGGGGCTCGTGCTGGAGTTCGAGTCGGGGCGCGTCGTGGACATAACGGCCAGCTCGGGACTGGAAGCCGTGGAAGCCGAGCTGGATGCAGCGGGAGAGTCGGGCCGGGCTTTTCGGGAGTTCGCGCTGGGGTTCAACCCCTTGCTCGGGATACCTACCCAGGGTGCCCCGTGGATTCCGTATTATGGGTATGGGGCCGGCGTGGTTCGACTTTCACTGGGTGACAACACGGAGCTAGGCGGCGCCGTGGAGGGCGGCTACGTGCGGTGGAATTTCTTCCCCGACGCAACGGTTACGGTGGGTAAGGAGGTTTGGGTAAGCGAAGGGCGCCTCGTCCGCTAGAACGGGGCGCCCTCTCTCTTGCCTTTGGGGCCGGCCTACTGTGTGATGGCTTTCGGGTTCTCCCACTTCTTGAACCACTTCCGCTGGAACAACTGAGTGCGCAGGAAGTTCGAGGGGTTCGAGCTCGTGCCGTGCCACTCGTCCTTATACCGGACCATGAGGGTCGGCACCTTCAGCACCTTGAGGGCCTGGTAGAATTCTTCCGTCTGCCCCATCGGCGTGCGCAAATCGTTTTCGCCCGTCATGAGCATGGTCGGCGTGGAGACATTGCCCACGTACATGAGCGGTGAGCGGCGGAGGTGCTCGCTCGGGTCGTCCCACGGATACTCCTCGAAGTTGTTGTACCAGCTCGCGCCGTCGGTGGTGCCCACGAAGGAGAGCCAGTTCGTTACGGGACAGTTGGCCGACGCGGCAGCGAATCGATCGGTGTGTCCCACGATCCAGGACGTCAGTACGCCGCCGCCCGAGCAGCCGTAGACGAACATGTTGTCTTCGTCGATGTAGCCGCGGTCGACGACCAGATCCACTCCGGCCATGAGGTCGTCGAAGTCGAACCCCGGATCGGCGTTCTTGATTGAGTTGCCGAACGCGCTACCGTATCCCGAACTCCCCCGCGGGTTCGTGTAGAGCACCACATAGCCGTTTGCCGCATGGTTCTGCCAGCCGAAGTTGAAGCCCACTCCGTACATGCCGTGGGGCCCGCCATGGATAGCGAGCATCATGGGGTACGCACGGTTCGGGTCGAAGTTCGGCGGCTTGATGATCCAGCCTTGAATATCGAAATCGTCCACCGACTTGTACCAGATTTCCTCGACCTCGCCGAGCTTCACCCCCATGAGCACGTCGGCGTTCACATTGGTGAGCTGCCGGATGTCGCTCGGCCGGTCGACGTTGAACGCGATGAGGTCGCCGGGCTCATAGTAGCTCGAGCGCGTTCCCACAGCGTCTCCGCGTGCATCGATCGAAGAAACTCGAAGCATGTGGTTGCCCTGGGTCACCTGCCGAGGCTCGCCGTTCACGGGCGCAAACCAGAAATTGCTCGTGCCCTTCATGCTGGCGTTGAAGAAGACGCCACTTCCATCCTCGGCCCAGGTCACGTTCGCCAAGCCCCGACCGAGTTCCCCTGCGATCTGTCGCGCGTTCGAGCCATCGGCATTCATGACGTAGAGGCCGGGTTCGCGATAGGTGTCTTCCGACCAATCCTGGCCCTGGTAGGCGATCAACCGTCCGTCGGCGACAGATACGCTATAGATCTCTGATTCGCGCCACATGTACTCTGCGTCCTCGACTCGAAGCGAGGTAAAGACCAGACTCTTCCCGTCGGGCATCCACTCCGGCCCACCGTGGTTCCAATCGCCGTCCGTGAGCTGCCGGGGGGTGCCACCCTCCGCAGGTACGACGAAGATGTGCGTGTAGCCGTCGTCGATGAAGCCGCGCCGATCCCGCTTGTAGTTGAGACGGCTGACGACCTTGGGGGCCTTGGTCCATTCGGCACCCTCGGGGCGCGAGGGAAGCTTCACGTTCCACTCGCTGTTGTCCGAGTCCACGGACATCGTGAACGAGATCTGCGTTCCGTCGGGTGACCACCGGACGTTGCCAGGCGAATTCTCGACACGCGTGATCTGAGTGGTGGCGCCCTCTGCGTCCATCCAGCGCACGAAAACCTGACGGCCATCGGGCTGGCCTTCGTCCAGGAACGCAACCCGCGTCCCGTCCGGAGACCAGATGGGACTGGAGCCTTCGGTCAGCACGCGGCTTCTCGATCCGTCGGCGTTCATGATCCAGATGGAGGACCGGCGACGATCGTTGACCTTGTCCACCCACCCGCGCGTGAAAACGATCTGGCTGCCGTCCGGGGACACCTGCGGGCCTCTCACCGTCTCCCAGTCCAGGTAGGTCTCGAGTGCGAGTGTGCCGGCCGGTGCCTGGGCGGCCGTGACCGACGGTAGAGACAGGACCAGCGTGAGTAGACCAAGAAAAAAAGTACCAGTCCGCATGAAATCTCTCCTCGCCGGGGGTAATACCTTGTCCTGCGGACGGGCAGGTGCGCGGTGCGTTTGTCGGCGGGGGTTGAACACAGGGGACTGTTGCGGGCTCGCAACCATAGGTTCGGGACGCCGGTTGGGCGCCCTTGTCGACGTCTCCCGGCACGGGGAGGACTGCGGTGTTCAGCGGAAGGGGTTGTCACCGCGATGGGTGCTGTCCAGAAGTGGACACCGGCCACGACAAGAACACGGCGCGCGGATTCACCAGAACGGTGATACGCTCTCAACAAACAAGTCGCGGCCTCACTGCCTTCGGGGGGGAAGCGGACCCTTGAGCGGCTCTGAGGCCTCAAACGGGACTAACAGATGACCGAGCTCGTCCGGGCCCTGCCCTAGGGTCCGCCGAGCCCACAGCTCCTTGGCTGCGCGGCATTCCCTTACTTTCTCGTAGCCCTTCGACGCCGCGAGGCCCCAGACTACCGCTGCCGCCGCGCTGACAGCGATGTTGGTGTCGCGAGATTCACCGTCACCTGCGAAGGAGCCCAAAAGGTCCGCAGCGCTGAAGCCCGCCCAGATCGCATCGACCAGGGGAAGCGTCTTGCTGTCGGTACATGAAACAGCCATCAACTGTTCATGCCCAACAGGTGGCCCCGTCACGAAGAGGTATCCACATCCGGTGGCCCACATTGAAATCACTCCGATGAACCCCGCTCTGCTTAGGAACCGAGTACGCATTTTCCTGCTCCTCTCCTAGCTGACTCGAAGGGTACGGCGAGAGCGCCCGAGTGAGGGGCTGGCTCGGTTAGCGGGCGTTTTCTCGGACCACGGCGGTCGGGAATCCCTGAATCAAACCGCTGATACCACCGACGAGGGCCCCCGCTACCCCGAGGGCCGCAGCCTTTTCTTCGGCGGTGATCGTAAAAAAGCCGGAAGGGGGGTCATCACCGCTAGCGAATCCGATAATCGCGCCCAGGCCTCCGCCGATCACGGCCCCCCATCCGAAGCCCTTCCATCGGTTGGGATAACCTGCGGAGGAGAACCTCTCGGTCGGGATCGCGATCCGACCGCGGGCTCCTTGTAGGAAACGCACTGAATCGGGACCGACCGTTACGAATTCCGCTCCGAATAGGGTCGATCCATCGCTCAGTCGTACCCGGACCTTGTGACCGGCCAGCAAGTCGTCGGCCTTGGCATAGTCCTGCGGAGGCGAAGTCGACCCGATCACGTGCCGGTAACTGCATCCCTGGAGTGGCATGGACAGCAACAGGATGATGAGCGATGCACGGCTGACCGTAGGACGTTGGAAGTGATGGAAGCCGACGTACGTGGGCGAGCTCATGACTCCCTCCTATGAGAGGTGTAATGCCCGGAAGAAGTCTAGGCGCGGGGTGGGGGTGTTCTAATACGCCGAATGACGTAGATGAGGGGTGGGGATTACGTAGGCCGTCTTCACGAGGTTCGGCCTCTGGACGAGCGGAGGGCTCGACGCCGGCATGGACACCGCACCTCGTCCCACGGTGACGAACAAGGGGCCCCGCAACGGCCTAAACCGTTACGGGGCTTCCCTTTAGTACAAGCGGGCGACCGGACTCGAACCGGCGACCCTCAGCTTGGGAAGCTGATGCTCTACCAACTGAGCTACGCCCGCACCTCCATCCATCAAGCTAGCTGACGACCTCGTAGCTATACCCACCGATCGATTGGTCGCCTGAGAACTCGACCTTGAATGCCATGGCGACGTCGACCCCTCCGGGGACCACCTCGACGTCCCTGGCCCCCAACTCGGTTCCATCCCTGTCGAAGAAGTGGAAACGCAGCGTGACAGAAGAGCCCTCACCGAGCGTCTTGTTCACTAGCACGCCTTCGATCCGGGCGCCAGTGCTCCCGATCGAAATGATGCGGAGGTCATCCACCAGGAAGGGGAGTCCCTCCATCGCCTCCATGAGTGCGACACCCTCGTCAGAACTCCCCGTCTCGACCAAGGCCCGCGCGCGGAAGCGGAACGCGTACGCATTGTTCGGGTCCATTTTCAACAGGTGCTCCGAGATCGGAAGGAGCTCTTCGAACTGCCGGGCGAGCACCATGCTTTGGGCCATGTTCTGTAGCGCGTCCCGGTGCATGGGGTTGCGGTCGACTACGCCCCTGAAGGCAGCTGCTGCCTTGTCCCAGACCTCGGCTTGGTAGAAGCCCACTCCAGCGTTGTAATAGTCGTACTCGGAGGCTGCGGTGTCCGCCAGGATCTTCTCGTACAACTCGAGTGCGGCGTCGCCCTCGCCCCCTGCCGCCAACGCGATAGCCAAACTGCCTTTGGCCTGCTCGTTGTTCGGGTCCACGTCCAGCACGGCCTGAAAAGCTTCAGCGGCTTCTGCTGGCCGGTCGGTGCCGAGGTAGAGTCGGCCGAGGTTGAGGAGGGCCCCAGACCGAAAGGTGGCCCAGCGCGTCAGAGTCTCCTCTTCTCGGTCCCGTGAGGACGGCTCGTTGATGGCCCGAATGACCTCGAGGTACGCGTCTATGGCCCCCTGATACTCGGATCGATTGGCAAGGATCGACGCGATGCTCAGATAGGCCTCGGGCCGACCCTTGAAAACGAGGTTCGCCTTGAGGAAGAGGTCCAGCGCAGCCTGCTCATCAGAGTCAACGAATTCGAGGGCGTTGTTGTACGCCTTTACCCAGCCGTTCTCACGGTAGAGTAGGGTCTCTTCGAGGTACTCGGGCCAGAGTTCTTCAGCCCTACTGAACGCGCTGTCGGCTTCGGCGTATCGGCCCAATCCCATGTAGGCGCGCGCCGCCTGGAAGTGAGACTGTGAATTCATAGGAGCCGCGTCGATTCCGTCGAGTGCCAGTTCCAGCGCTCTTCGGTAAGCGACCTCGGCGTCGGCTGGAAGCGGTGACGTACGAGCGCTCTCGAGATTGGCTGCCGCCAAGGCCGTGAAGCTGTTGTCCACCGGCTCCTGCGCCTCCACCGAGGCGGTGACGGCGAATGTGCCCAGCCCCGCCAGGATGAGGCCCAACCGGAGATTCATTCGAACATCCTCCTTCATGTGTCGATATGCGTAATCAGGAAAGCTAGAGCTAGCCACATACATCGTCAACGCAGGGTTTCTCGGTCTTCCCCGCATAAACACTCCGTCATTATACAACACCTGAGAGCGCGAGATCCGTGCTATCCGGTCCGCTCGGTCAATGCCCTAAATAGGTCAAGATCCGTGCCGCCAGGACATCGCTGATCCCCGGAATCCGGGCTATATCTCCGGGCGAGGCCTCACGGACTCCTCGAACGGATCCGAACCGCTTGAGCAGCAGGCGTTGGCGGTTGGGCCCGATGCCGGGGATGTCCGCCAGATCGCTCCTAATCGTGCGTCTTCGCCGGAGCTTCCGGTTGTACGACACCGCGAAACGATGCGCCTCGTCGCGGATGCGCTGGAGCACGTGGAGTGCCCGGTCCCTCCGGTCGAGTCGGATCGGCTCTGATCGGCCGGGAAGAAAGACCGACTCTTCCCTCTTGGCCAGCGCCGCCAGTGCTATGTCTGTCATCCCCAACTCGCCCAAGGCACCCTCCGCTGCCCGCAGTTGCCCCTTCCCGCCGTCGATGAGCGCCAGGTCGGGGATCGGCTTGCCCTCCTCCGTACGCCGCAGGAAGTATCGACTTACCACTTCGGCCATTGAGCGGTAGTCGTCGTTGCCCCAGGCGCCTTTGATGCGCATGTGGCGGTACTCCGCCTTCTTGGGCTCGCCGTTCTCGAAGACCGCGGCGCTCGCCACCGTTTCGGTACCCTGTGTGTGCGAGACGTCGAAGCAGACCATGAGGCGGGGCACGATCTTGAGGTCGAGCTTGTCCTGTAGATCGTAGAGCACGAGATCGGCACGGTCGGTTACGACTTCGAGTGACGCTCGGGTATCCTCGAGGGCGTGGCGGGCGTTGTCTCCGGCAAGCGGGAGTAGGCGCTTCTTGGCACCCCTTTGGGGCGTGAAAACCCGAACATGATGGCCGGTCGCCTCAGTCAGGATGTCGGCCAGGACCTCCTGATCCTCGAAGTCACCAGGGACGAGCACCTCGGCGGGGATGTCACTGTACCCCGAGTCGCCACCCCCCAAATAGTAGCGTGTGGCGAACGAGGCCAGCAGTGAATCGTCCGACTCCTCCTCGATATCGGAGAACCGCTGAGTGTCCCGCCCAAGCAGCACACCGCGACGGATTCTCATGACGACTCCGACGGCGACGGCGCCATCGCGGGCAAGACCGACGACGTCGTGGTTTCCTCCGCCGAGCTTCTGAACGCGCTGCTCGCGCGCCAGGGCGTCCAAAGCCGGAAGAACGTCTCTCAGTCGCGCGGCGCCCTCGAAGTCCATCGCCTCGGCTGCCACACGCATGCGTTCTTCCACCTGGGCCCGCACGGCCTCGCTCTGTCCTTCGAGCACCCTCACGATCTCGTTGATCATGCCGGAGTAGGAGGCCTGGTCTTGGAGGCCCACGCACGGCGCCAGACAGCGGCCGATGTGGAAGTCGAGGCATGGACGCGAGGGCGTGTCCCTCGGAAGGTCGTAACGGCACGACCGTACGGTGTAGAGCCTCTTGATGAGGTCCAGAGCCTGCCGCATTGATCCGACGGCCGTGTATGGCCCGAAGTATCGGGAGCCATCGTCGATGATCCGACGCGTGACGAAGACCCTCGGAAACGCTTCGTTCAAGGTCACCTTGATGTAGGGGTACCGCTTGTCATCGCGAAGCTGGACGTTGAAACGGGGCTGATGCTCCTTGATCAGGTTGGCCTCCAGGATCAGTGCCTCGGCCTCGGAGCCGACCACGATGGTCTCGACCGACTCGATGCGCTGAACCAGGCTCTGGGTCTTGAGAGAACTAACCTCTCCGGAGCGGAAATAGCTGCGCACGCGTGCTCGCAGCGATCTGGCCTTGCCTACGTAAAGGACTTCGCCTGCGCCGTTCTTGAAGAGGTAGACTCCCGGGCGAGTGGATAGGCTAGTGATCTGATCCTGCAGCACCTTGAAAAGCCCTACCTCATTTCCGGAACGCGGTCCCGAGGGGGATGCCCACGCCCAGTGCGGACGTCACGGCAAGGTATGTTACCCCGAACGCGAACCCCGTTCCTACCGCAAGGATCGGAAGCACGAGTTCGGGTGCACTCCCCCCGAGCGCCAACGTTACCAATCCATCCCATTTGGGTGTGGCCGATCCGAGAAGCCACTTCGCACCGAAGCCGGCGGCTCCCGCCGCCGCGGCTGCGATCACGATGTGAGTAATGCGTCGGGATCCGGGTGAGTGGTCTCCGATGTGCGTCTTAAGGCGGTGTCGCAGCACGGCATACTCAATCCAGGCCGCGATGGTTGCGCCGGTAGCGAGGCCCACCGCACCGAACCGCACCCCTCCCACACCGAACCTCTCGAACGGGAACATGAGGGCGATGCCGCCGCCGGCTGATAGAACCATTCGAGCCACGGCAAAGATGGCGGGCGTCTTAGTGTCGTTGAGCGCATAGTACGCCGAGGTCAGGGCGCGTGACGCGGCCGAGGCCGGGAGCCCGACGGAGTATGCGACGAGCACCAGGTATACGAGTGTGGTCGAATCCGTTCCGAACCGGCCACCCTGATAGAGCGTGCCGACGATCAGGTCCCCCAGCACGACATAGGCCACCGCGGTGGGTATCACGAAGAAAGCGACTCGCACCAGCGCCTCGCTTACGCGGCCGGCCAAGGCCTCTCGCGCCCGTACCTTCTCGCGAGACAGCTCCGGAAGTTCGGCGGCGGCCACGCTGAGCCCGAACAGCGAAATCGGCAGGTAGTACAGCCTCTGGGCGAAGTAGAGTCCCGATATCGCACCCGGGGCTAGAAAACCCGCGATGATCAGGTCCGCGAGTCCACTCAGGCTAACGACGCCTCTGGAGGACACCACGGGCATGAAGTTGCGGATGGCCTGCCCCATGCCGGACACACGTGTACTGACGGAGAGCCGGAAACGCCCCAGGACGGGTACGAGCCATGGGAGTTGGATCAGCAGCTGGAGTAGGCCGCCGACGAGGGCTCCCCAGGCCAGCGCCACCACTAGATCCACCTCGCGCCCCTGGGCCGCCCAGCCCACGGTCAGGCCGAAGAACACGAGCACCGTGATCATGGAGAGATTCCACAACGCCGGGGCCACGTAGGACGTGAAGAATCGCCCGTGGCTGTTCAGGATCGCCAGCGCCCAAGCCGACATGGCGATGAGGGCCACCATGGGGAAAAGGATGCGCATGAGGGTGGTGAGGAGGGTTTGCTGCTCGAGCGTGAACTCTGGAAAGGCGTACCGTGCGATGGCCGGCGCGATCGCGATACCGACCAACGCGACCGTCCAGGCGAGCACGGTCACAAGGCCCAGTGCGGCGCCGGCAAACCGGCCGGCCTCCTCTTCCCTTCCCTCGCCCAGCATCTCCGAGTAGACCGGAATCACAGAGGCACTGAGCGTTCCCTCTCCCAGCAACACCTGGATGACGTTGGGAGTCCTCATGGCCGCGGCCCACACGTCCATCACGGCCGTGGCACCGAGGAAGCGTGACAACAGGGCATCCCTCGCGAAGCCCATGACACGGCTCAAAAAAATACCCGCGCCGACCCGGAAGGCAGCGCGGGACGTATCCACCCTCTCGGGCGTCGGGCTAGTCGGTTTCGTCAACGGGTGGGAGGGCCTCTGAAGGTTGGCGATCGGCGAGTAGTTCCTGCATGAACTGACTCTCCTCTTCGAGCTTGCGCACCTCGGTCGTAAGCCGCTCCAACTCGCCCTCCAGGAAGGCCATACGCTCCGCCAGCATGTCCGGGGCCTCGCCCAGCCCTTTTCGTTCCAGGCGACCGGCCAAAGCACGCCCCACTGGCGAATCCAGCACGATCGCGAGGATCGGGATGAGCAATACAAGAATGAAGATCGTCGGCCACATAGCCTGAAGTTACTTTGATCCCGAGGGCAAATCCACCTTGAGTGCATCTACTAGCGCGGCCATGAAGGGGTTCCCGAAACGGAACAAGTAGTAGAACGGGTTGAGTACCCGTTCCTGGGGTTTTCCCTTTGGAAACAGGTGGAGTTGGGCTTTCTCGAGCTGGCCCAACGCGATCTCGTTTTGGCGTTTCACGCTCTGAACGATCTTCTTTTCGGCCTCCTGTATTGCAGCGAACGAGGTGTTGCGGGCATGGGTCACGGGCCCCTTCAGCGTGGGATCGATGGCCAGGGCGGCTTCGAGCAACTTCGAAGATTGCTCGCCCACCGCGCCCCGAAACTCCCC
The DNA here is from genome assembly GCA_036986155.1 of Gemmatimonadota bacterium. GTDB lineage: Bacteria > Gemmatimonadota > Gemmatimonadetes > Longimicrobiales > Gaopeijiaceae > JACZXQ01. The sequence goes on from BTRA01000031.1 coordinate 16,163, forward strand.
CAATGCCGTTCTTACGCCTGCCGGTACCTCATCCTTCGCGATCTCGCTGGCGACCTCATGATAGGGTCGGCCGAGCGTCTCCAGCCCAACGTCGAACTTGTCCATCACTTTTCGGATCTTGGGTTCGACGGCGGTGACCCCATGCCGTGGGTGGATCACCGGCATTTTCATACCATGGGATTCGTAAAGGCCACGGATCTGCGCGTAGTAGGCGATCTCACCGGGTCCTGCCACGTAGCTGACAACCGGGAAGACCTCGCTTTCCACGATCGGCCGGAGGAGTACGTTTGGGCTCAAGACAGATGGATCCTCCTGGATTCGCGCCAGGATATCCTCGCGCGTCAGGCGGGCACCGGAGTTATGCAGGTGGAATCCATCCCCATCCCGGTACAGGCGCTCACGTCCCCCCGGACCCTCCAGGAAGAGGTTCACGCCCCCCTCCATGATATGGACCTGCACGTGGTAGCCGTCAGCCTCGAGGGACTCTGCAGTACCGCGCAGAAGCGCCTCGCTTTCTCCCGCATCCACTTCGGCCAGGAGCACAGCTGAGGACCGATCCTTGACCACAGGGTTGGCGGCGTCCGTGAAGAAGAGTCCTTGCGGCCCCAAGAGGCCTTCCATGACCTGCTGGAACGAACTCGAAAGCGTCGCCGAGGAATCATGTGCATGTCGAAGCAACTTGATATAATCGTCGCTAAAGTCTGTACTGGGCAATATTTGCAAGAATTCAGAAAGTGCGTTGTCGAGTTCCCCTGAGAACTCTACGCGATGGATCGGCCGGTTCTTGGCCCCGGGGTCGGCCACCTGAACGAGGCGGAGCTCGTTCGCTGAGTCGATGGCATAGGTGTGGTCGGCCTCGGCCCAATCGTGATCGTCCGACGCTACCCAGAAGAGCGGCAGTACGGGACGGCCCAACTCGGCCTCCAGGGCGCGGGCGAGCGACATTGTGGTCAGTGCCTTGTAGAGCGAGTAGAGTGGTCCTCCAAGGAGACCGGGTTGCTGGCCCGTAGTTACGACCAGGCCGCGCTTCTCCACCCACGAATCGAGGCGCTCCTTCGAAACGCCGTCCGGCACGTTCATGGCCGAAAGCGCTGTCCGGCGGGCGTCGGCGTCGAAGCGGGCGTCCAGATCGTCGAGCTTGGCGCGGTAGGCCGACGGGTCCCTCCAAGACGCACCGTAGTAGGGCGTCGCTCGGTCCGATCCCTCGAGATAATCTCGGGCTAGGTCGGACCCGTCCGGCCATCCGACGATGAGTTCGACGTTCAAGTAGCACTTCCTTTGTGATACGGCTCGTTCTTGAGGATCGTCCCAGCCCGGTAGAGCTGCTCGGCAAGCACGAGCCGGGCCATCTCGTGGGGCATGGTCATCGGTGATAGGGCGAGCTTACGGGAGGCCTTGGCCAAGAGGTCGGCTCCGAGGCCGAACGCACCCCCGAGGACGAACGTCACTCCGGGGGAAGAACGCACGCCCAGCTCTTCCAGGTAGCGGGCGAACTCGGTAGAGGATACGGCCTTGCCACGGCGGGTGAGTGCAACGATGTCGGTGCCGGCCGGAATACGCCGACTGAGTCTTTCCGATTCCGCGGCGCATACCGCCTCGGGGGACTTGTCTCCGCCCTTCGGGCCCCCGGCCTCGACCTCTACGATGTCGAGCCTCCAATAGCGACCGGCCCGGTGCTCGAACTCCTGGACCGGCGCCGAGAGCGGGCCCTTTACCCGGCCGACGGCGAGCACCGTGACCTTCACGAGACCTCGGCCATCCCTGTGGCCACGCTGTCCCTGAGAAAGCCCTCGTCATCGGTCTCCGGATGATCGGTGTTGAAGTGTAGTCCACGGCTCTCCCGGCGCCAAAGGGCGCAGCGCACGATCAGGCGCGCGCACTCGATGAGGTTGGCGAGCTCGATCGCCTCAATGGTTGGACACTCGGAAATGGGGGACGCGTCGTGCTCCAGAGACATTCGCGAAAGCTCGCGTTCGGCCTTCTGGAGTCGGGCGTCCGTGCGAACGATCCCGACCAGTTCCCACATGAGTGCGCGGAGATGTTTGCGCGCTTCCTCGACATCGTCGAGCGGTCTGCCTCCACCGGTTGCCGTGAGGGACGGCTCGACCACGAGGCTGGAGGCTTGGTCACGTGTGAGCTCCTGGGTCACCGCCAAGGCAGCCCGGTGGCTGAACACCACCGCCTCCAACAAGGAATTGGAGGCCAGGCGATTTGCGCCATGAACTCCGGTACACGCCACCTCACCGGCCGCGTAGAGGCCATCGAGTGATGTGCGCGCGTCGAAATCGGTGAACACCCCGCCGCATGAGTAATGGGCAGCCGGAACGACCGGAATGCCGTCTCGCATAGGGTCGACCCCGCGGGACCGGCAGCCCTCCAAAGTACCGGGGAACCGCGCCGCGAACGTGTCGGGGGCGATGGCCGACACATCGAGAATGGCGTGGGTCTCCCCGCGCTTGCGCAGCTCTGTGTCGAGAGCGCGGGCTACGACATCACGGGGGGCCAGAGAGCCTCTGGGATCGTAGCCGTTCATGATCGGAACCCCGTCCCCGCGGCGCAGGATCGCACCTTCGCCTCGTACTGTCTCACTTATCAGAAACGCGGGGTCTTCGGTAGGAAAGAGCGCGGTCGGGTGGAACTGTACGAACTCCATGTTGCCCACGCGGGCGCCGGCGCGGCGCGCGATGGCGATTCCGTCACCCGTGGCGATGCCCGGGTTGGTCGTATGCACATACACCTGGCCGCAGCCGCCCGAGGCGAGGAGGGTGACCCGGGCGCGTACCTCGATGAGACGACGGCCGTGGTGATCCAGGACGATCGCCCCGACGCAGCGCCGGGTTTCGGGCCGGGCTCCCGAGGCTACGAGGAGGTCGACCGCCACGTGGTCTTCCCACACGTCGATATTGGGGGTGCCCTCCACCGCCCGAATGAGAGCGGATTCGATCGCGCGCCCCGTGTCATCGCCGTGGTATGCGATACGCCTCCGAGAGTGACCGCCTTCCATGGCGAGCGAGAGTCTCTCACCGGTGTGATCGAACGCCGTTCCCCACGCCACAAGTTCGCGTACCCGTTCGGGGCCCTCGGCGGCCAAGACCTCGACGGCCTCCCGGTGGCTGAGCCCCGATCCCGTCGCGAGCGTATCACGCACGTGTAAGTCCGGGCTGTCGTCGTCACCGAGGGCAACGGCGATCCCCCCCTTGGCGTGGTTGGTGTTGGAGGTAGCGCTCTCCTTTTTCGTGATCACCAGCACGCGTGCGGCCGCGGCCATCTTGAGGGCGAATGAGAGACCCGCGATCCCGCTCCCGATCACCAGCACCTCGGTGTCGACGATGGCCCGATTAGCCATGCGTATCAGGGTCGTAGAGGGAACGAAGATGTCGACGTACGATCCTCTCACCCGCCTGCCACTCCAGCCGGAGACTGAGCACTCTCACATCGGGTAGCAGTGGCGCAAATCTGACCAGCTTCACGCTGTCCTTCTCCGTAGTAACGACGGTCCGGCCGGCTGCTACGTCTGTGATTTCTCGCACATCGGCCTCGGAGTATTCGTGGTGGTCGGGGTATGCCTTGACCGAAACCGTCGCGCCGGTAGACGCGGTGACAAAAGGACCGAAGGCGCCGGGATCGGCTACACTGGTCACTCCGAGGAGGTCCTCCATTTCGGGCCGTTCGGCCTCCTGACCATCGAGGAGGTGCCAGGAGCCGGGGGCGAAGCGCACCTGAAGGTGGGGCAGATCTGGTCGGAGGTCGGCCACCGAATGGGCGAGGGCGTCCATTGTGGCCACCTCAGACCCCTTGTCTACCAATACGACGACATCGGCCCGAGAGAGCGCGCGCACGCTCTCCCGGAATGGACCTCGCGGGAGTAGACGCCCGCGGACCCCGTGTGGCTGGGCCACCAGGACGATGTCGAGGTCTCTTCGGAGCCGACGGTGCTGGAAGCCGTCGTCGAGCACGATGATATCGGCCCCCGCGCGCACGGCCTCACGGGCGCCGGCTGGGCGATCGGCATTCGTCACCACTCTGGCGTCGGGGTTCCACCGTGCGTGCAGGAGGGGCTCGTCGGAGCCATAGCCTCGGCAGAGGAGCGCCGGGGTCCGGTCATCGGCCAGTAACTCCCGCACGACCCATCCGGCGAATGGCGTCTTCCCGGTGCCGCCCACCGTGAGGTTGCCGATCGAAATGACGGGGACCTCGGCCCGGTCGACTCCCAATAGACCGCGATCGAAGGCCATGTTTCTCAGGGTAGTCACCCCGCGATATGCCGCCGCCGCGGGGAGGGTGAGCACCGAGGCGACGGAGCCCGCCACGCCCGCCTCGCCCCGCCACCAGCGCGCGACGAACCCCTCTGGACCGGCCACCATCACGCCTCAGGGGTCCCGCGCTGGCCGGCACGGCTGTTCACGCGCTCGGTCATCCGGTTCAACTCGGATTCCAAGGCAGCCGCGTGGTCCCGGAGTTCGGCTTCGCTCGCCCGGCGGGGTATGACATGAGGCGCCCCGTACTCGACGCTCACACGAGAAAACGGTTTGGGCACCATAAAGCGGTCCCAGCTACTCATCCGCCAAGCAGCAGTCGCGCCCGTGGCCACCGGTAGGATGGGCATTCCCGTCACTTGGGCGACCATCAAGGCCCCGGCCTTCAACCGAAACCGCGGACCCTGTGGTCCGTCCGGGGTCAGGGCCAGGTCCCGTCCGCGGCGCGCGGCGCGGATCATGCCCTTGAGCCCCTTCACAGCCCCGCGCGTGCTCGATCCCCGTACCGTGCCGAATCGGTAGCGTCTCAGGATCTGCGTGATGTACTCGCCATCGGCGTGTTCGCTGACCAGGACCACAGATCCTTCATTACGATGGAGATGTACCAAGGGCAGCATCTGTCCGTGCCAGAAGACGAAGATCACCGGCTGGCCGGCCGCACGAAACCGGTCGAGGTGCTCCACTCCATTGAGGCGGTACCGAAGGGTGAGGAACAGCGATCCGAGCATCCCGTGACCGAGGATGCCCGCGATCTGAATTCGGAGGCTCGTGCGCATGGTCAGTCGCTGTCAAGGAGTTCTGCGGCCAGCGCGGCAACCCGCTCCGAAGCACCCGCGGAGCCGAGGGATCCGCGGATGCGCCCCAGCCCTTCCACCATCTTCGTCCGCTCGCGGGAGCCCTCGACCAGGAGTGGGTCGAGAAGGTCGGCCAGCCGCTCCGGTGTCGCATCCTCTTGAATCACCTCTGGGACGACTGCGGTACCCGCCACGAGGTTCGCGAGACCGATGCAATCTGTATTCATAAGGCGGCGGGCCAGCGCGTGCGTGAGCGGATGAGTCCGGTATACGGTAATGAACGGCGTGCCCTCGAGCGCCGCCTCCAACGTTCCCGTACCGGACTTGACGAGCGCCGCCTTGGAAAAGGCCAGCAGCTCGCGAGCGTCGTCCACCACGGGGAAGCCTACAGCGTCGAGGGAGGTCAGCGGCACCGACGGAGCGCGCGCGAGCACCGGCTGTAGATCGGGGCGTGCCTCCCGGGCGAGGGTCGCGGCCCGGACGAAAACATCGAGGTGGCGATCGATTTCCTGACGACGCGAACCGGGCATGAGCGCGAGGATCGGCCCCTCCTCCCGAAGACCCCAACGCCGTCGGAATGCCGACTCCGTCGTTTCGGGTCCGGATCGCTCCAGAAGGGGATGCCCCACGAACGTCACGGCCGCTCCGGCCGCCTCGAAGATCTCTTGTTCAAACGGGAGAATGACCGCCAGGCGATCAACGCACTCTGCAAGGCGTGCCGCGCGACCTGGCCGCCATGCCCAGACCTGGGGCGCAATGTAGTAAAGCACGGGAATGCCACACCGATGCGCGTAACGCGCGGCGCGCAGGTTGAACCCAGGGTAGTCGATAGGGATGGCGAGATCGATCGTCCCGCCGTCGAGCAACCTTCGGACGCGCCTCTCGAGTTTCCAGAAGAATGGGAGCCGGAAGACCACCTCGACGAAGCCCATGACGGCAAGCTGCTCGAGGCCCATCATCAGCTCGACTCCTTCGGCCCGCATGAGGGGGCCGCCGAGTCCTACGAGCTCGCTATCCGGGTAGCGAGCCTTCAGTGCCCGCGCGACGCCGGCTCCGTGCCTGTCGCCGGACGCCTCTCCGGCCAACAGCAGGATCCTGGGTGTCACCGGTACCTCAGAATCGCGTCCCGAGATACCAGATGGCCATCGCGACGATAGCAAGCAACAGGGCCAGCTTGATGGGCGGCGATCCCTTCTTGGAATCGATCCAAGCTTTCTTACGGTTACGCCGAATACGTATTAGCGACATGGGCCTTGATCCGTTCTTCGATCGCCAGAGACACGGCCAGAGCTGAACGACCATCCCGCCCGGTCACGACTGGAGGTGTGACTCCTTGTACCGCATCACGAAAATTCTCCAATTCCTTTGCGAGTGGCTCGGCTTCTTCGCCGACTAGCGGGACTCGCTCCACCAGGGAGGCCAACCCTTCGTCCTCGGCGCCCTCCCAGACACTTTCTGCCGAGAACGCGGGAAGACCGTGTTTGAGCCTGAGAAACTCTCCCGAACCATCGGCCAGGTCGAGACTCAAATACCCCGACGCCTGAAAGATCCGGAGCTTCCGCATGCGCTCCACGGACACGCGGCTCGCGGTCAGGTTGGCGACCGCTCCGCCCTCGAAGCTCAGTCGAGCGCTGGCGATGTCCACCGTATCCGTGAAGACGGGAATGCCGGTCGCCGCGATGTCGCGAATGTCTCCGCCGACCAGGCTCTGAACCAGATCCACGTCGTGGATCATGAGGTCCAGTACGACCGCCACGTCGGTGCCCCGGGGATCGAAGGACGCGAGCCGATGAGACTCGATGAACAGCGGTTCGTCGAGATAGGGTTCGGCCGCCAATACTGCGCGGTTGAATCGTTCGACATGGCCCACCTGAACAACTACACCCGACGCTTCCGCGGCCGCGAGAATCCGATCGGCCGCCTCGAGGGTCGGCGCGATCGGCTTCTCGATCAACACGTGAAGACCCCGCTCGAGGGCTGCGGTCGCCACGGCCTCGTGGTCCAAGGTGGGTACAGCCACCACCACGGCGGTCGCGACGCTCAGTAGTGCATCCATGGATTCGTGAACCGAGACGCCCAACTGCGTCGCCGCCTGTTGAGAGCGGGCCGGGTCGAGGTCGAAAACGCCGGCCATTCGGGCACCGTCGAGGCCGGCGAGAATGCGGGCGTGTTGGAACCCCAGACTGCCGGCTCCTATCACTCCGATCGCCGGACCGTAGGGGGTCATCAGGTGGTGATGCCCCTCTCGCTGTCCCGAATGAAGGTGAGCAGGTGCCTTACTTCGGGGATCTGCTCAACCTCAGCCTCGGCTTTGGCAAGCGCTTGTGACAGGTTCAGCTTTGACTGGAAGAGAATCCTATAGGTGTTCTTGAGGGCGCGTCTCACGTCGTCGGAGACGCCGCGCCGATCGAAGCCCACGGTATTGAGGCCGAAGAGCTTGCAGGGGTTTCCCGCTGCCCGCAGGTACGGTGGGATGTCCTGGGGAATGCGTGAGCCCCCCCCGCAAAAGGAATGTGCGCCAATACGGACGAACTGGTGGATCGCGGTGACGCCGCCCACGATCGCCCAATCCTCGATGGTGACGTGTCCGCCCATGTTCACGGAGTTCGACAGGATTACGTGGCTACCGATCTCGCAGTCGTGGGCGACATGAGCGTATGCCATGATCAGGCAGTCGCTACCGACCACTGTCTTGCCCGAAGCTTTCGTGCCCCGGTTGAGCGTGGCGTACTCGCGAACCACGGTCCGGTCGCCTACGACGAGGTGGGAGGTCTCCCCTTCGTACTTCAGGTCCTGAGGGTCCGTTCCGAGAACGGCTCCGTGGGAGAGGCGGCACTGCTGTCCGACGGTGGTATCTCGCTCGATCAAAACGTTCGAGCCGACCTGGGTCCCGTCGCCGATGGTCACTCCCGGGCCGATGATCGCGTGGGGGCCCAGGACGACGTCCTTGCCCAAACACGCGCGCTCGTGCACGATAGCCGTCTCATGAATCCGGGCCCCGTACCGCTCGCCGGTGTTGATGGCGACGTCACTCATTTGTCCATGACCTTGGCCGTCAATTCCCCCTCCACCACGACATTCCCCTCCACTCTTCCGACACCACCAATGCGGAATACAGTTCCGCGGCGCTGAAGCAACTCGAGCTCGAATACCACCTGGTCACCGGGCACCACGGGCTTGCGCCACTTCACGCGGTCCATCGACATGAAATACACGACTCTGTCCTCAGGGTGCTCCTCGCTCTCCATGAGCAGCAACCCGCCAACCTGAGCCATGGCCTCCACCAACAACACACCGGGCATTATTGGATGGTCGGGAAAGTGCCCCTGAAAGAATGGTTCGTTGATCGTGACGTTCTTGATGCCGACGATTCTCTTCTCGGCCTCGAACTCGAGGATCTTGTCGACGAGAAGCATGGGATAGCGATGTGGCAGGCACTTCATGATCCGCTGTATGTTCACGACTTCGTCGCCTCGCTTTCTTCGATCTAGCCCTGCCAGCGTTCTAGCCAGGGCCACATTGCCCTCATGACTGGGGCGGTCCGCCACGATATGGCCCCTTACTCGGGCCCCAAGGAGTGCCAGGTCGCCGACGATGTCCCCCACCTTGTGGCGGAGGAACTCGTCCTCGAAGCGTAGCTCGCTGGTCAGGACGCCATCCTTGTCCAACACTACCGTATTCTCGAGGGAGGCGCCCAGCGCTAGTCCGCGTTTGTGGAGTGCCTCGGCATCCTCCTTGAACCCGAACGTTCGAGCGGGCGCCAACTCCGCGGCGAATGCTTGTCGCGTAATCTCGAAGGTGCCGCTTTGTCGTCCGATAGCCGGATGGTCGAAATCGATCGTCGCCGAAATCCGCAAACTCGAGTGCGGGGCCACCTCGTATGAAGCACCGGAGTCCACCCTGACTTCCAGCAGGTCCGTGATCTCCACGACCCTGGCCGGCACGCCCTGGTCGGTGAGGCCGACTCCGTCGATGGCGTCGAAATAGGCTGCAAAGCTTCCATCTTGGATTGGTGGCTCGGGTCCCGAGAGTTCGAGGATCGTATTATCCACATGGTGGGCGGCGAGGGCGGCGAGCACATGTTCGACCGTAAGCACCTGGGCGTCTCCCTCACAGAGACTCGTGCCGAGAACCGTATCCGCGACATGGGCGAGATCTGCTGGAATTTCCGGAGATCCATCGAGGTCCACACGCCGGAAGCGTACGCCCGCATCCGGCTCTGCGGGACGGACGGTCAGCACCGCCGGTTCACCCGAGTGCACGCCGATACCCTCGACCGAAACACT
>BTRA01000032.1:0-24977 GCA_036986155.1 Gemmatimonadota bacterium
TCTGCAGCTCGTCTCTCGCACCCATGCGCTGGAAGATGTCGTGGACCTGCCGAAGCTCCGTGAGCGCACCTTCGCGGTCTCCGATGTCGGCCAACCGTCCGGCGAGCTGCCGACGGAGGCGAGCGGCATCTGGGATCATGGGGACTGCCTCGAGCGCCTCTGCCGCGCTGCGCAGAAGCTGGGCGCCGCGTTCGAGTTCGCCGTTGTGCCAGGCCTCGAGGGCGTCGAATCCGTCTGCCCAGGCATGCCCGAGTTTGTGTCCGGTTCGCTTGGCGAACTCATGCATCCGGTCACCGATGGCTCGGGCGCCCTCAACATCGTTGAGGCGGAAGTACGACTCGGCGATGACCGGCAGTAGCCGGTGCAGCGCCCAAATGATGTAGCCCGTGTCCTCTGCGAGCCTGAGCCCGCGTTCGCCCAGATCGATGGCCTTTCTCCACTCGCCGAGTGCCGCGTGCCGTGCGCACATTCCGATGTGGGCGGGAAGGACCGTGTGGATCTCGGTCGCACCCTCCGTGGCGGCACCGGAGAGGGTCCACGCCTCTTCGACGCACTCGCTGCCCTGCCCGAAATCTCCCCGCCCCAGGTAAATCAGCCCCAACCACACCAGGAGGCGCGGCAGCAGCGTCCGCTGGCCCAGGGCACGAGCCCGCGCGACGGCTTGTTCCCCGAGGGCGATGCCGCGAGCCCAATCGCCCGTCGCCGACGCCAACTCCACGGACATCTCCGAAGTCCACACGTCGAGGATGGGTGAGTGGAGTTCGGCCGCCAGACGCCGGCATTCGGCCATGTGCGCCTTCAAGCTCTCGGTATCGCCCATGAACCCTTCCATGACCGACAGCGCCCAGTGCCCCCAATAGACCATGTGGCGGTTGCCGGCGGCCTCACCCAGCTCGATCGTCGCACCCGCATGCTCCCGGACCTTCTCGGGGTGGCCGGACCACGTGTAGATGATTGCGAGGCCCCTGTGGGCCCGTGCGAGGAGCACAAGGTCGCCGACCTCGGTCGCGATCTTTAGCGCAGCCATGAGGTCTTCTCTGGCTTGGGCCTCTCGGCCGAGAGCCTCGAGCGTAATGCCCCGCAGCAGCCTCAACCTGGCCTTCTCTTCGCGCTGCCCCCCGTCGAGTTCCTCGAGTCCGGCCTCGCAGTGGAGGAGAGCCTCTTCGTGAAGGCCCTGCCAATAAGCTGCTTGGCCGAGCCGCCGCCGGATTCGGGCCGCCGGCTCACCATGGCCTCCTCCCGACATCGACGCCAGTCGCGTCAACCAGAGGTCCTTGGCGGTGTCGTAGTCCCCCACTCTCTGGTACGCGTGCGCCAGATCCTCTTCCAACGGTCCCAGCCAGGCCCACTCGGCCCGTTGTTCCGGAGTGCTGCCCTTGATCTGGTCTGCCGCGGCGGAAAGATACTGGATGGCTTCCTCGCTAGCGTGCCGTTCCATGGCCCTGCGGCCTGCGGCGCACAGGCATTCCACCGCCTTCGGGTCGATCTCCTTGGAGCGGGCCAGGGAGTAGTGGAAGGCGATCTCCTCGATGTTATCACTGGCGGCCGAGCCGAGCGCGTCCTCCAGAGCCGTGGCGATCTTGCGGTGTAGCATCCCTGAGCGGCCTCGCCCGAGCCCTGAGTACACGACGTCCTCGATGAGCGGGTGGCGGAAGGAGTACCGTGCTTCCCCATCGTCCGCTGTCTCGTCGAGAAGCCCGAATGCGCGAAGCTCCTCGAGTGCCAGGATCAAAGCATCCTCCGAGATCGACGACACCTGCTCGAGCAGGTCGAACGTGGCCCGCCTGCCCGCGGCGGCGGCAACCCCCATCGTCTCTCGGGCGTCCTCCGAGAGCTGGCCCAGACGTGCCTGCAGCGCATCTCGAACGGAGGCCGGAACGTCGGTGGCTTTGGACTCCCACCCGAGCCATGTGTCGCCTTGTTGGTAGAGCTTGCCCTCCGACACCAGGGCCTTCAGAACCTCCTCGATGAAGAAGGGGTTGCCCCGGGTCCGCTCGAACAGGTCCGCCACGAACGAGCCGCTGATGTCGGACTCGACGCGGAAGGTGTCGTGGATCAGCTGGCCCGTCTGATCCTCGCTCAAGGCCTGGACGGTGATCGTTCTCGAGTTCGCCAACAGAGCGGGCTCCGCTTTCAAGAACGCGGGGTTTCGCTCCCGCAGCTCCGACGTGACGACCCCCAGGAAACCCACCGGGCAGTCCTCCACGTGTCGGGTCACGAAGTGGAGCAGGTCGAGAGACGAGGGATCGGCCCAGTGCAGGTCGTCGAGCACGATGAGCATCGGCTGCTGGGCAGAGAGGCCGCGCAGAAGATCCGCGAAACGCCAGTAGATCCTGGCCTTCACCTCACCCGGCATGCCGACGTCGGGGGGTGGCTTGCCACCGTTGGTCGCCAGGTAGGGGAACATGGTGGCCAACTCGGAAGCTCCCCCCCTCGTCAGCGTCGCGAGGGCGTCGCTGTTCAGGGGCCGCACCAGCGGCATGAGGGCGGTGGTCCACAGCCCGTACGGGAGGGTGACCTCCATGGGGGAGGCATGGCTGCGGGCGAGGTGGAAGCTTCGTGCCTCGGCTTGCTCGCAGAGGGCCTGGGCCAAGCGTGACTTGCCAACACCCTGGTGACCGGCCAGAAGGACCGTCGGCGAGAGGCCGTCCTCGGTATCGTCCAGGATGGTGCCGAGAGAGGAAAGAAGCTCGGCCCGTCCGGTCAGCGGTAGCGGAGGCGGGGCACGGTTCAAACTGCAACGCTCCTATTGTCGATTGTACATCATGTTGAGGGTCGAGCCTGTGTAACACAAGGAAGAATTGATGGGCTGGGCCTTGCCAGGACTTCGGGCGAGCACACAGCTTGTCACGCCCGCGGGGGTGGAGATGCGCCCTCCGGGTCCCAAAGACTTACGCCCAGGAGGTTTCGGGCCTCCATCCTAGTTGGAGGCACGGAGCCACATCACTCAGAGGATCGCACGAGCCTATGAGCACCATCGCTTCTGTTCCGTCGGCGCCGCGAGGCCAGGACAAACAGTTCTTTGGGCACCCCCGGGGGCTTTCCACGCTCTTCTTCACGGAGATGTGGGAGCGTTTCTCGTACTACGGGATGCGCGCTCTCCTCATCCTCTTCATGACCGCTGCGACGACGAACGTCGTTATGTCCCCGGACGGGACCGTGCTGCGGGAGAATGCGGGAATGGGCCTCGACGTCGCCACCGCGGCGGCGATCTACGGGCTGTACACCGCACTCGTATACATCCTGGCGCTGCCGGGCGGATGGGTCGCCGACAACCTCTGGGGTCAACGCAAGGCGATCTTCGTCGGTGGGTGCACCATCGCCCTGGGCCACTTCACGATGGCTGTGCCGACCGACTTCACGTTCTTTCTGGGCCTCATCCTCATCATTTGCGGAACCGGCCTTCTGAAGCCGAACGTGAGCACGGTGGTCGGCGAGCTCTATCCGGAAGGCGGAGCCCGGCGGGACGCCGGATTCTCGGTCTTCTACATGGGCATCAACCTCGGAGCCTGGCTCGGCCCGATAGTGACCGGGTTTCTGGGCGAGGGGTACAAATGGCACTGGGGCTTCGCCGCCGCCGGCGTGGGCATGGTGCTGGGTCTCATCCAGTTCAGGTACGGCGCTCGCTACCTTGGGGACGCGGGGCTGCTCAAGAACGGAGCCTCGGCCGAGGAGGTATCGCGCAAGTCACGGATCTTCTTCGGGTCCTTCTTCAGCGTTATCGCTGTGACGTTGCTCTTCGGATACCTGGTCTCGATCGGCACGATCGACCTGACGATCACCGAGATCGCCCAGTACCTCGGAGTCGGCGTCCTGATCATGGTTGCGGGCTACTTCATCTACGTCTGGACGCTGGGCGGCCACACATCCGAGGAAAACAAGAAGATGGGGGTCATCTTCTGGCTCTTCATCATGATCGCGGTCTTCTGGTCGGGCTTCGAGCAGGCGGGCTCGTCGCTGAATCTGTTCGGGCAGAATCTCACCAACCGCGTGTTCTTCGGCTTGGAGATGCCGGCGTCTTGGCTCCAGGCGGTGAACCCGATCTTCATCATCACCCTTGCACCGGCATTCGGCGCACTGTGGGTTTGGTTGGACCGGCGCAATGCCAACCCCTCGATTCCGATGAAGGCGGGACTCGGTCTGGTTGGTCTGGCGATGGGCTTTTTTGTGCTCTCATGGGGCGCCGCAAACGCCACCGAGGGCAACCTCGTGTCTCCCTCCTGGCTGATCGTCACGTACTTCCTGCACACTGTCGGTGAGCTTGCGATCTCTCCGATCGGCCTTTCGGCCATCACCAAGCTCTCACCGGCGCGGCGCGTTGGTCAGATGATGGGGATCTGGTTTGTCGGAGCAGCAGTTGGAAACTTGTTCGCCGGCCTGGTGGCCGGGCGGCTCCAAAACTTGGCATACGTCGACCTATTCCAAAACATTGCGATGACTGTCGGCGGTGTAGGGATCTTCGCTCTGCTCATGGCCCCAGCGATCAAGAAACTCTTGGGGAACGTGCGCTAGAGCGCGGAAGCTCTTCGACATGAGAGCGGGGCGCCGCCGGTCTCGGGGGCGCCCCGCCCATGCGCGCCCTCGTTGGGGCGGCGGTCCGCGGTAGGGGCGGGTCTGGACTTCGTGGTGATCCAGTGGGTTCTGGCGCAGCCCCATGTGACTTCTCGGTCGATCGACGAGTTCAACGCTCCCATCCACGTTCGGGCTCTCCTCACCGATCAGCTCCTGCTGGACGAGGTATTGGGCGGAGATTAGAGGCCCCTCCGTAGACCCCCGCCGTTCCCCTTGCTAGACTACGCCTCATCGGTTCCGGCAATGGCGCCGGAGAGCCACAACTTCACGACTTGATCGAAGGGGCCGATTGCATGAGCAAAGGAGTCGCCGATGTGAGCGAGATCCTCGCCAGGCTGGGCATAGATGACGAGAATCTCGGTGGATTCGGGGGCGACTGGGTAGGCTCGGGCCCTGAGCTCGAGGCGACCACGCCGATCGACGGATCGCGCATCGCGGCCGTGACCCAGGTCACCGAGGACGAGTACGACGGCATCGTCGATCGAGCGCACCAAGCGTTCTTGGAGTGGCGCACCGTGCCCGCTCCACGTCGGGGCGAGATCGTACGCCAACTCGGCAACAAGCTGCGGGAGCTAAAGAGTGAACTCGGTGCTCTCGTAACGCTCGAGATGGGCAAGATTGGCGTCGAGGGTGAAGGTGAGGTCCAAGAGATGATCGACATCTGCGACTTCGCCACGGGCCTTTCGCGCCAGCTCTACGGGCTCAGCATGCACTCCGAGCGCCCGGACCACCGCATGTTCGAACAGTGGCATCCGCTGGGTGTGGTCGGTGTGATCAGTGCATTCAACTTCCCGGTTGCTGTCTGGAGCTGGAATGCCGCCATCGCGGCCGTGTGCGGCGACTCCACGCTGTGGAAGCCGGCCAGCCAGACGCCGCTCACGGCCATTGCCGTCACAAGAATCGCCGAGGGCGTGTGCCGGGAGAACCGTGTGAACCCGGCGATCTTTTCGCTCACGGTGGGGAAGGGGTCCTCGGTGGGTGATAGGTTGCTCCACGATCACCGGGTACCGCTGGTGTCGGCCACCGGAAGCTGTGCGGTCGGCTACCGGGTGGCCGAAGTCGTAGGAAAGCGGCTCGGGCGTACGATCCTGGAGTTGGGTGGCAACAACGCGATCATCGTGACGCCACACGCCAAGATGGATCTGGTGTTACCGGCCATCCTGTTTGGAGCGGTGGGCACGGCCGGTCAGCGCTGTACGAGCACACGCCGGATCATCGTACACGCCTCGATCAGGGACGAGCTGGTGAGCCGGCTCTGCCGAGCCTATCAGGACATTCGGATCGGCGACCCTCGGGATCCTGGCACGCTGATGGGCCCGCTGGTCAACACGCAAGCGGTCGAGGATCTTCAGGGCGCCGTCCGACGCGTGAAGGAGGCGGGCGGCGAAATCCTCTTCGGTGGGGAGCGGCTCGAGGGGGACGCCTATCCGGGCGGGCACTACGTGCGCCCGTGTATCGCTTCGGCGAAGAACCAGTGGTCGATCGTGCAGGAGGAGACCTTCGCGCCGATCCTCTACATCATCGAGTACGGGGGTGCCGATGCCGGGCCGGACCAGGCGGTCGATGAGGTCTCGGAGGCCGTCGCGATCCACAACGGTGTGCCTCAGGGGCTATCCTCGGCGATTTTCACAGAACACATGCGCGAGGCGGAGTACTTCCTGTCGAATCGGGGGAGCGACTGCGGTATTGCCAATGTGAACATCGGGACCAGCGGCGCAGAGATCGGTGGGGCGTTCGGTGGCGAGAAGGAGACGGGCGGTGGCCGCGAGTCCGGCTCGGATGCGTGGAAGTCGTACATGCGCCGCCAGACCAACACGGTCAACTGGAGCACTGAGCTTCCGCTGGCGCAGGGGATGGAGTTCGGATAGATCCGCCGAGGCGACCCGCCCGCGGACCGCGAACTCCGAGCACTAAAACGCCACGCGCCGAGGACGGGTCTGCTTCAGGACCCAGAGGCCGCTGTTCATGTCGCTCACGAACACATTGTCCTTGAAGACCTGTGGTCCCCAAGCCATCGGAGAGTTGGGGACAACCGCTTTCCCTTCGGGGGCGCCTGTCCGGTACATCCCGATCTCGCGCCCCTGCCGGTATAGATCGCCGCGCAGGGTGCCACTGATGTCCACGATACGCAGACCGCCCTGGTAATAGGCGATGTAAAGCGTCTCGTCGTCGATCCAGACGTTGTGCGCACCGGCCTCGGGCACCTCGTACTTGGCGACCTCTGTGGGATTCTCGATGTCGGCCACGTCGATCACGTGGATGTATCCCCGCATGCCGTCCGACGTGCCGATCTCGTCGCCGACGAAGACGTAGTCACGGTCGCGAATTGCCACGTGCGTGTTGCCCTGCGGGTAGGAGATCTGCGAGACGAAGGTCGGCTCGGTCGGCGTGCCCCCATGGGTGCCGGCGCCGACGTCGAGGATCACGAGGCCGTCGTCCCAATACGACAGGTAGGCGTATCCGTCCTCGGCCCAGACGTCGTGCAGCGACTTGTCCACTTCGCCGGGACGAATCTCCCACCGGCCCGCGTAGCGCGGGTTCGTCGGGTCGCTCATATCGATGATACTCACGGCGTTGGTGCCGTCGTTCACGGCGTACACAACGTCGCCCATGATCCAGACGTTATGGATCCCGGCCGTCAGGCTGTCCGTGAGCTCGGACAAGACGGTTGGGTGCGCGGGGTCGGTGAGGTCGAGCACCACGATGCCGTTGCGTCGGGTACTGGCACCCTCACGAGTGATGATCGCCCATGCCGCGTCGTCGCTGACCTTGACGTCGTTGACCACGCGTGCATTCACGACCACGGAGTCCATGAGTTGAACGTTTGCCGGGTCAGTCACGTCCCAAGCGAACATGCGCTGGCCCCCACCACGCGCGTGGGTGCCCGTATAGACGTAGTCGCGTCCATCCTGGCCTTCGAACGCCCAGAGATCACTCGTGGCAACGTATGAAACGGCTGCGTGGTCTACCCGCTCGACCGTCTCCGCCTGCTCGCGCCCGGCTACCTCGACCACCGCGGCCGCGGCGACGCCGCCGATGCTGGCGACCACTCGGTAGGCGCCCGCGTTCTCGGCCACGAACGTTCCATCACGGAAGATGAGACCGCGGCTGCCCCTGCGGTCGAGTCCGGTGGCGGCCAGGTCGACGGCGGCGTCATTCACCGAATTTCCTCGGGAATCTCGAGCCTCGATCTCGAAGGTCACCACGTCGCCGGTGCGGGTCGAGGTGGAGTTGGGGCTGATCGAAATGCTCCGCACCGGGTTGTCGGCCGCGTCGACTGTGATCTGCGCGGTGACACCGTTCTCGGTGTGGGCAGTGACCCGTGTCGAGCCACCGCTCAGGGGTGTGAGGATCCCGCCCTCGGTTACCGAGACGACCGATGGGTCGGCCGAAGTCCAGCGAATGGCGGCCGTCGCATGCTCGTTGCCGTGATCGGTAATGACCCGGCCAGACAGTGTTTGTGACGTACCCACATAGGGGAAGTAGGCGAGATCGTCGATCTCGATCTCGGCGGCCGGCCAGTCGAGCACCCGTATGGGAAGACGGGAGACCTCGCGCGTACCGCGGGCGCCGCGGAAGGCGCTCTCATCCCCCGACACCATGACAATGATGCGCACTTCGGCCTGCCCAGGCGTCTGGCCCGTGAACTGGATTGGTCCGTCTCCCACCACGGCGTTGGAAACCTGCACGATGCGGCTCCGCATCATGACGATCGCGAGCGCTCCCGACACCTCGGTTCCGTCTTCGTCGAGCAGAACAGCGCTGACGCTGGCCGTGCTTCCGCGCGGGATGACGAGTTCCTCGACGTCCAGCCTCGCGTTGGTGACCCTGTCGCCGGCGGCACGTTGGTCGGCGGTGGCTTGAGGGAACTGCGCGGCCAGGCTAGAGGCCATCGAGAGCATTACTGCGGTCACGAGTGTGGAGAGGACATGACGACGATGCATGAGGCGCTTCCCCTTATTAGATCCCTCTGACGTCTGACGCCGAGGCTCTTGGCCGACTCGTTGCGGAACAGGGGTAAGCTAAGAGGTCGGTCCTCGACTCGGGAGTGCCGGGGGAAGGTCCGCCATCCCGTTTCCGGGCGCTCTTCTTGCGGGCCACTTGGACGGCCCTTGGGTGAGGGGGGATGCCTGCCTCTGACGTGGGCGGAAGAGCTCGGAACGTTTCGGTCGGTCCTGACTACCAGTAGTCCCCCCAAGGAGGTGTCGCCCCAACAGTCTGGAGGTCACCATGCGCTGGCTGCGGATGCTCGTCGTCGTGGCACTAGCTGCCGGAGTTGCCGTCGGATTCGCCCCGCAGAGTCAGACCGGCCTTGATGTCGAGTTCGAGAAATACACGCTCGACAACGGGCTAGATGTGGTTCTGCACGAAGATCGTTCGGATCCCATCACCGCAGTAGCGGTGCTCTATCACGTGGGGTCCAACCGCGAGGAGCCGGGCCGAACCGGCTTCGCTCATCTCTTCGAGCACATGATGTTCCAATCGTCGCAGCACGTCGCCGAGGACCAGTTCTTCAAGAAGATTCAGGCGGTGGGCGGAACCCTGAACGGCGGGACCAGCAACGACAATACGATCTACTTCGAGATCGTGCCCAACAATGCGTTGGAGATGGCGCTCTGGCTCGAGTCCGATCGCATGGGTTACCTGCTGCCTACCGTGACACAGGCGGCCTTCCTGAATCAGCAGGACGTCGTCCAGAACGAGAAGCGCCAGCGCGTGGACAACGTCCCCTACGGGCACACTGGCCACATCATCGGCAAAATGCTCTACCCGGAGGACCACCAGTACAACTGGTCAGTGATCGGTTCGTTCGAGGACTTGGCGAACGCGACCCTGGACGATATCCAGAGCTTTTTCACCAAGTGGTACGGCCCGAACAACGCCACTCTCGTTGTGGCGGGCGACTTCGATAGGGCACGCACGAAGGAGTGGATCGAGAAGTACTTCGGCGAACTGCCCTCGCCTGAGAACCAGCCCGACCCGGAGCCGAGGGCAGCGGTGCTGACGGAGACGAAGCGGGCCTTCTATGAGGACAATTTCGCGCGCTCGCCGGAACTCAACATGGTCTTCCCGTCGGTCGAACAGTACAACGGGGATGCGTATGCCCTTCGATTCCTGGGCTTGCTGCTGTCCGACGGCAAGAAAGCACCGCTCTACAAGGTGATCGTCGAAGAGGGCCGGTTGGCTCCACAAGCCAGTGCCTTCCAACGCAGCCTCGAGATCGCCGGGACGTTCCGCGTGCGAATTCGCTCGTTCCCGGGCAAAAACCTCACCGACGTGGAGAACGCGGTGAAGCAGGCGTTCGACCGCTTCGAGGCCGACGGTTTCACGGAGCGTGACCTCGACCGGATCAAGGCCCAGGTCGAGACGGGGTTCTACAACAGCATCTCGAGCGTACTCGGCAAGGCGTTCCAGCTTGCCTCCTACAACGAATTCGCGGGGTCCCCGGGCTTCATCGGTACCGACATCGAAAACCTCCTCTCGGTCTCGGCCGAAGACGTGTGGCGGGTCTACAACGAGTACGTGAAAGACAAGCCCTACGTGCTGACCAGCTTCGTGCCGAAAGGGCAGGTCGAATTGGTCGCCGCCAACTCCGAGCGCTTCCCGATCGAGGAAGAAGAGATCGCCACGGCCGGCGTAGCGGGCAAGCAGCCCGCCGTGACCGGTGAAGCGACCGTCGAGCCGCTGCCTTCCTCGTTCGACCGTTCCGTGCAACCCCCGAACGGGCCGTCCCCCGCGCTCACCGTGCCGGAGATCTGGACGCACACGTACGCCAATGGGATGCGCATCTTCGGGATCGAGCAAGACGAGCTCCCGCTCGTCCAGTTCTCGTTGACGATGAAGGGCGGATTGCTGTTGGACGACATCACCCGTGTAGGCGTCGCCAACGTCATGACGGACATCATGATGGAGGGCACCAAGAACAAGACGCCCTTGGAGCTGGAGGAGGCCATCGACGAGCTCGGAGCAAGCCTCCGCATGTTCACGGGCCGGGAGTCGATCACGATCCGGGCGAATACTCTCCGATCGAGGCTGGACGGCGTGTACGACCTCTTCGAGGAGATCCTGCTCGAGCCTCGCTGGGACGAGACCGAGTTCGAGCGGATCAAGCGTGAGACCGTAGAGACCATCAACCGGCGGGGTGCGAGCCCGGCCCGGGTGGCTGGGGAGGTGTTCAGTCGGTTGCTCTACGGCGAGGACCACATCCTGGCCAACCCGACGATGGGGACGCCGGACATCGTCTCCTCTCTGACGATCGACGACGTGCGCGGCTTCTATGAGGCCAACTATTCGCCAAGCGTCGCGCACATCGGAGTCGTTGGCGATATCTCCAAGGAGGAGGCCATCGCCCTGTTCGAACCACTGGAGCGAAAGTGGGCGGCGAAGGAGGTGGAATTCCCCGTGTACCCGGAGGCGCCGACGCTCGACGAGCCCACTGTGTACTTCGTGGACGTGCCCGGCGCCCGGCAATCGGAGATCAGGGTCGGACACCTGGGGCTGGCCTTCAACGACCCCGACTATTACGCGGCTACGGTAATGAACTACCCGCTGGGTGGGAGCTTCAACGGCCGCCTCAACATGATCCTGCGCGAGGAGAAAGGCTACACGTACGGAGCTAGATCGGGGTTCAGCGCTTCGAGTTACCCGGGCTCGTTCATGGCCTCGGCCGGGGTGCGCTCCAACGTGACGCTCGAGTCCGTCCAGATCTTCAAGGACGAGCTCGAGAAATATCGCGAAGGGGTGACCGCCGAAGATCTGACCTTTACCAAGAGCGCTCTGATCCAGTCGAACGCCCGGCGCTTCGAGACGCTGGGCGCACTACTGGGCACGCTGACCGCGATCGGCACCTACGACCTGCCGTTCGACTACGTGAAACAGCGTGAGGAAGTCGTGAGAAACATGACCCTGGATCGTCTCAGGAATCTAGCGGAGACGTACATCTTGCCCGACCGCATGATCTATCTGGTGGTGGGTGACGCGAAGACACAGTTCGCCCGCCTGCGCGAGCTCGGCCTCGGAGAACCGATCCTGCTCGACAGGCAGGCGAAGCGGGTGCCGAACGTGGTGTTTTAGGAGGTCCGTCTCGTAGGGTCACTCGTGTCGGAGCGCCTCCATCGGGTCGATGCGGGTGGCCCGGCGGGCCGGAATCAGTGACGCGAGGAAACCGCTGCCGGCCAGCACGGCGCTGATCAGCACGAAGATCGCCGGGTCCCACGGCTCGGTTTCGAAGAGCACGAGAGCCATGCCCCGCGACAACGCGGCTGCGATTCCCAGTCCGACGACCAGCCCGATCGCGATCTGACCGAAGCTCTGCCGCAGGATGAGCGACTGTACCTGTGTGCCCTGCGCTCCCAGGGCCATGCGGATACCCACTTCTCGCGTGCGCCGGGCCACGCCGAACGACATTACCCCGTAGAGTCCGACCGAAGAGAGGAAGAGGGCGACCGCACCAAAAACCAGGAAGAGCGTGCCGAAGGTGCTGTAAAACCAGGTGTTTTGGTCGATGGCTGAGGGCATGGTTTGGACCCAGTAGACCGGCACTTCCTTGTCCATTGCGGACACCTCGTCTCGCACGACCGATGCGAGATCCAGCGGATCACCGCGCGCTCTCAGCGTAGCCGTCAGGAACCTGCTACCGACCTGGCCGACCGGAAAATAAATGCCCGCAGGCTGGTCGTTGTCGTTATCGCCGATTCCGTTCATGTGGAGGTCGGGCACGATTCCCACGATGGTGGCCCACTCCTCCGTGCTGTCCGACCTGCCTCGGCGAATCCGCTTCCCGAGTGGATCCGGGCCGGGGAAGTCGCGGCGCGCAAAACTCTCGTTCACAATGACCACGGGGATTGCGTCGGCATCGTCCTGGTCGGTGAAGACGCGCCCGCGGCGCAGGTCCACCTCGAACGTCTCGAAGAACGTCGGAGTGATCATCGCCCAGCGCGCCCGGGGATAGTCCTGGTCGGTGGAGTAGCTCTCTCCGTCTCGAGCGTAGAAGCCGACTCGAGTTTCCAAGTCGGGGTACTCCTCGGTCAAGCCGGCGCGGACGGTGAGGACATCCGCCGTGGCGAACGGCAGGTCCAAGTTGCTGAGCTTGGATACGCCCTTGATCATGAGCCCCGCGAGTCGTCCTTGAGCACATCCTGAGGGGAACCGCCCGACGCCTTGAGCGCAGGGATCACTCCCGAAACGACCGCGGAGATCATGGTCACGCCCACGATGAACAGCAGTACAGGGCCGTCGAGCTTGAAGACGAGCCAATAGGGCGGATCGGTGCTCTCGACGATCTTTGCGAACCAGTCGATTCCGACCCAGGCGATCCCTACTCCTAAGAGCGCCCCCACCGTCGAGAGCGTCAGGGCCTCGGCCAGCAGTTGCATCATCACTCGGAAGCGGCTTGCCCCCATTGCGGTGCGGATCGCCACCTCCTTGGATCGCAGTGCAGCGCGGGCGAGCAGGAGGTTGGCCACGTTCGCGCACGCCACCACCAATACCAGAAGGACCGCGAAGAGCATGGAGTAGAGTACGGATGCTGCATCGCCGCCGACGTACTCACGTGTAAAGGGTTGCATGATGACGCGCACCCCCTGGTTCGACTCGGCGTACTGAGCCTCGAGGCGGGTGGCGATCCCGTTGAACTCCACGAGCGCTTCGTCCACACTCACGCCGGGCCTCAAACGCCCGAAAACCTCCAGCCACGTACCTGAGTCTCGTTCGAGTTCTACGGGGTCCAGGCGAAGCGGCGCCCAGAGGTCGTTCTGGGTGGGGAACCTGAGCCCTTCGGGCATGACGCCGAGGACGGTCGTCGCCTCACGATTCAGGTGCACGGTCTGGCCGACGATGCCTGGGTCCTGTCCGAATCGGTCGGTCGACACAGAATGGCTGATGATCACCACGGGTGGGGCCCCGGGGCCATCCTCGTCCTCGCGGAAAAGACGGCCCAGCATCGGCTGCACCCCGAGGGTCGTCAAGGCGTTGGCCGTGATGAATACCCCGTCGTAGCGGTCGGTGCGCTCGGTGCCCCTGAGGTTTGCCGTGCCCTCGTAGTAGGCGCCGAGCTCCTCGAACGAGGTCTGCTGGTCTCTCCAGTCTGTGTGGTCGTGGATGGAGACCGCCATGTCGTTGACGCCCTCGGCGAGACTGCTCCGCTCGATGTGAACGATCCGGTTTCCACCCTCGAACGGAAGCCCGCGGAAGAGCGCACCGTGCATGATGCTGTACATGCTCGCGGTGAGCCCTATCCCGAGAGCCAGAGCGATCACGGCGATGCCGGCTACGCCGGGGTTCTTGAACAACATCCGGCCCGCTTGATCCTCCCGGTTGCGGGGGATGCCCAGACCTCGATGGGTCGTCGCCAAGGGTCGTGGCTGGAACCCATATCCCCCTCCAGGGGTTAGGGATATAACGAATCCGAGGCAAGTCCTGCGGCGTGCATTGACCCTGCTGACGGGAGGCGAGAATGAGTCCGGCTGTGATCGGCCTAGAGCAATTGGCACAAGAGATCGACGCTCAATTCCCCCGGCTCAGCGAAGCCGAACTCAGCATCGGCCTGGCCGTGCACCGGTCGATGGCGTCGGGAGCCCCCGTGGACGTCGACACGCTGGTGGAAGCGGTCGGGCTGCCCGCCGCGCGCATCGACGAGCTCATGAGCGAATGGCCCGGCGTCTACCGTGGGGACGACGACCGGATCATCGGTTTCTGGGGGCTTGCGATTGGCGAGACGTCACATCGCTTCCGGATCGGGGACGTCCAGCTCTACACCTGGTGCGCTTGGGATGCCCTCTTCCTTCCGGAGATCCTCGGTGCGACGGCCGACGTGGTGTCGAAGTGCCCGTCCACCGGAACGGAGGTGCGTTTGCGCATCAGCCCCAACGGGGTCGAGACCGCTGAACCCGCTGGCGTCGTGGTCTCGCTGCTCGGTCCCGACCACTGCGATGTCGAGGGCGACCGCGTGATCTCGACGTTCTGCAACCACATCCACTTCCACGCGTCTCGTGAGGCGGGTGAGGGGTGGGCGGCGGAAAAAAAGAACGACACGTTCATGTTGACGCTCGAGGAGGCGTTCGAGCTCGGGCGCCTCACGAATGCCCTGCGGTACGGGGAGACACTGCGAGTCGTAGTGGAACGCATATCCCCCTCCAGGGGTTAGGGATCATGAAAAACCCGCGAACCGGGCTCTTGGTCGGTCCGCCAGGCTCCGGAGACGGGGCTCGGGGAATCAAACGATGCGAGGAGATAGGACAATGATAGAAGTGGTTCGCGAGGTCCGGCACACTGTTCGCAGTTTGATGAAGCGCCCCATGTATGTGCTCGTGGTCGTGGGCACGCTTGCCCTGGGATTCGGGGCGAACACGGCGATCTACAGCCTGGTGCGGGGCGTGCTGCTCTCCCCTCTGCCCTACGAGGACGCCGAAAGCCTGGTCATGCTTCGGAACCAGTTCCCGGAGTCGGACGACGGCGATCTGGCCGTCTCGAGGGAGGAGATGAAGGACTGGCGGGCCGAAGAGGGCCTGTTCACGGGCGTCGCCGCCATCCGCACGGGTGAGCAAAACGCGCTCTGGACGCTCGAGATGGACGGGCGGACCGAAAAGCACGACGGGGCGTGGGTCACCTCCGACTTCTTCGACGTTCTGGGAGTCGAGGCCGAGCTCGGACGCACCTTCCTCCCGGAGGAGTCCATCGACGGCAGGCACCGGGTGATGGTCTTGAGCGACGCCTTCTGGAGGGGCCGCTTCGGCGCCGATCCGTCCATCGTGGGACAGACGCTGCGCATTCGTGGGGTGGAGCTCGAGGTGGTGGGCGTGGTTCCGGCGGGGTTCAACACCGCGTGGAACGTGAGTGGGGCGAGGGCCGTGGACTTCTGGGTGGTCGACCCCGTGCCCGTGGAAGATCAGCCCAGACAATGGTGGGGCTACAACGCGGTGGCCCGACTGGCCCCAGGGGTCAGCCTGGCACAAGCGCGCGCACGGGCCGATCGGATGGCGGACGGGTTCGTCGAGCGGTTCGCCGACGTGTACCGGTCTTCTGAGGAGTACACGGTCAGCTTGCAGCCTCTCGAAGGGCAGATTACGAGCGATGTTCGCACTCCTCTGATGGTGTTGTTTGTCACGGTGGGGGCCGTGCTTCTGATCGCGTGCATCAATGTGGCCAACCTGCTTCTGGTCCGCGCGGAAGACGCTCAGCCGGAGATCGCTCTGCGCAGCGCCCTTGGTGCTTCCCCTGGTGAAATGGCCCGGCCTTTCGTGGTCGAGACGGGTGTGCTCGCCTCGATTGGGGCCGTGTCCGGTGTGGGTGTGGCACTGGGCGCGATCGCTCTTGTAAAACGATTCAATCCGGGCGGCATTCCGCGCATTGGCGAGGTGGGGCTGGACCTCGGTGTTCTCGCCTTCACGGGCGCCATCGCCCTGGGCACGGTTCTCCTCGTGAGCTTGGCGCCCGGCCTGCGCGCGGCGCGTGTCGACGCCGGGGCGATACTCAAGGACGGGGCTCGGTCCATGTCGGGTGGGCTCTTCAGCTCCCGACTCCGCGGCACGCTGGTCGTGGGTGAGGTGGCGATGGCGCTCGTGCTTACCGTCGGGGCTGGCCTGCTGCTCCAGAGCTTCAAGAACCTCACCGACATCGGCATCGGCATCGAGTCGGAGGGCGTCCTGAGCATGCGTATGGACTTCCCCGTGTGGCAGTACGGGGACATGGAAGAGGTGAGCCAGGTTCACGAGGGCATTCTGGCGAGCGCCGGCAACGTGACGGGCGTGCGGTCGGTGGCCCTCGCTCACGCCGATCATCCCCTGCGTCTCAACGGCCAGTGGTACTTCGCGCCGGAGGGGTCGGAAGCGGACCCCGAGGCCACCAAGTCGATGGTGGGCATTCGCGTGGCGAGCCCCGGCTACCTGGAAACCCTTCGCATTCCTCTTCTGTCAGGGCGGTCGTTCGACGAGCGGGATCGGGCCGGAGAGCCCTTCACCATACTGGTGAACGAGACGCTCGCGAAGAAGCGCTTCCCGAACGAAGACCCGATCGGCAGGCGGCTCAAGATCGTCAACGCGGGACGTGATATGCCACCGTTCGAGATCATCGGCGTGATCGGCGACGTCAAGAACGAGGGTATTCGGGAGACCGTCCGCGAGACGCTCATCCTGCCGCGCGCAAACCCCGCGTTCGCCGCCGGTTGGACGCGGCATCTGACGCTACACGTGCGAACGCTGGGCAGGCCGTCTGCGGTGGCGGGTGCGGTGCGGGCCGCCATTGCCGAAGTCGATCCCAAGTTGACCGTCTACGACATCAAGGCCCTGGACGAGGTCGTGTCCGAAACCGTGGCGACGCCGAGGTTCATCACGACCCTGGTCGGGTTCTTCGCCGCGCTGGCGCTCTTGCTGTCCGCGCTCGGAATCTACGGAGTGACGTCCTATTCGGTGTCGCGGCGAACTCAGGAGATCGGCGTCCGCATCGCTCTTGGGGCACGTGCCGCTCAGGTCGAGCGGCTGGTCGTCGGACAGGGCGTCAAGCTCGGTCTGGTCGGGCTGGCTCTAGGCATCGGCGGGGCCGCGTTCGGAATGCGGGCGCTGACATCGATTCTCTACGGGATCACGCCCGGTCACCTTCCGACCTTCGCGGTGGTGGCGACGATTCTGTTTGCAGTGGTGACGGCTGCGAGCTACCTACCCGCCCGGCGCGCCAGCCGGATCCAGCCGGTTCAGGCTTTGCGCGACGACTGATCTCGGGGCTCAGCTCTGCTTGAAAAGGGTCGACAGGACCTTGGTCAGCCGGTCGATCCGCTCTTCTTGCTCGTTGGGATCCTTGCAGTGTGACAGGCAGGCCTTCAGCTCGTCTTCCACCAGCGTCGAGGCGAAGCGGTTGAGGCCTCCCTTGACTGCCGCCACCTGCAAGAGGATCTCGTCGGCCCAGTCTCGCTCGTCCACCATTCTGGAGACCGCCCGCACGTGTCCTTCGATTCTAGCCAAGCGAGCGAGCAGCGCCTTCTTGGCATCGTCCTCGAGGTATCCCTGCGGGCCGACGGCCTTTGAGGTCTGGTACGGAGTGGTCATTACTTGGGCCTCCCTACGTTAGAAAACGATGACCTCTCCCCCACCCCTGGGAGGGGATATCGTTCCTCAGAAGGATCGGCGGGCCTGGATGCCCAGGCGGAGGCAATCGTCGTTGATTTGGGTGGGTGGTTGCTGGGATCGTGAAGGGCGCTGCGTGGGTCAAAAGCGTTCGGGGCTCAGCGCGGCGATCTCCACCGAGGGCGACCCGTCTTGGATGTACTCTGCGATGACCCGCCCGGTGATTGGCCCCAAGGTCAACCCGAGCATGCCGTGCCCCATGGCGAGATAGAGGCCGTCGCGGCCCGGCACCGGTCCGATGATGGGGAGGCCGTCCGACGTGACGGGCCGCAGTCCACACCATTCGGAGATGGGTGCGGAGTCTCCAACGCCCTCGATGTACTGACCAGCGGCCTTGGTGAGCTGCTCCAGCCGCCCCTTTCTCATGCGGAGGTTGAGGCCCGAAAACTCCATCGTGCCGGCGAAGCGGACGAAGCCGTCGAGCGGAGTACAGAAGACGGAACTCTCGCTCAACACACACGGCACTTGGAGGTTCGGAGCACCTCCATCGCCCATCCCGAGGTCGCGGTGGTAGCCCTTCCCCGGCTGGATGGGCAGGTCGAGTCCCAGCTTCCTCGCCAACTGCGGGCTGTGGGCTCCCGTGGCCAGGACCACAGAGTCGGCCTCGATCACTTCGCCGTCGGCCATGCGTACGCCGGCCACGGTACCCCGACGATCCACGAGTTCGGCTACTGCGCGCCCCGTGAGGAGCTGGCCCCCGATCCGGCTTGTGCGCTCGGCCACCTCCAGGACGAAGCGATATGGATGGCATGTGGCTGCCTCCGGGAAGTAGGCGCCGCCGCTCGTTCCGGCGGCCAGGGTGGGTTCGCGCTCTTTCAGCGCTCCCCCCGTGAGGGTGACTGCACTGTATCCGTGCTCCCTCAACAGTTCGACTTCGTGTCGAGTCCGGACGGCGCCGGCCGGGGTGCGGCACACCTCGTAGTAGCCTCCAGGAGTGTATTCGCACTCGAGCGCCTCGTGCTCGACCAGCCTCGAGAACTCGTCGACGGCCTCCCGGCCAAGTGGGGCCATGACGCGCATGCACTTGTCGACGTGCGCCGACGTGCACTTCCGAGAGAACGCCCACAGCCACTTCGCGAGAGCCGGGTCCCAGCGGGGCGCGACGTACAGAGGGCTCGTCGGGTTCAACATCTGTCGGATCGCTTCCCGGATCCTCCCGGGGCGGTTGATGGGTGGGTGGCCGGGTGAGATCGTGCCGGCGTTCCCGAACGAGGCACCCTTCCCGATTTCGTCACGCTCGAGCACGGTTACGTCCACGCCGCGGCGGGCCAGGAAGTACGCGCAACACAGGCCGATCACTCCACCACCCACTACGAGCGTTCGATGGGTTGCCATGGTATCCTTGCCTTTGGTGTCTGTTCGCCCGGGGCAGTATCAGGTCTCGTCCACCTCTCCGCCAATCGAAGGTCATGCGCTTTCGCACCTGGACTGGATGGGAGATGGAGAATGATCGAGAAAATTAGGCTTGCCTAAGTTTCAGGTAACGTATATTCTCTCCAAAACGTATATTCTCTCCACGGAAGTGTGCGATCCCCCTCGCCAGTTCGCCGATCTGCGGAGGACCATGGGGGAGGGTCGAAGGTTTTGGCCGGGTCGTCCGTAGATCGGATGACTCGACGGAAGGAAGCAATAAGAGACCGCTGTCGACGTAAGACGGGTGGGGTTGGCGGTCGGGACATGGAGAAGTTGACGATGGCGACGTTCTTTCAGGATTTCCGCTTCGCGTTACGCACGTTGAGGAAGGGCCTTCTGGTCACCCTCTTCGCGATCTTTTCGCTGGCCCTGGCGATTGCCGGCAAC
Source organism: Gemmatimonadota bacterium (assembly GCA_036986155.1). Classification (GTDB taxonomy): domain Bacteria; phylum Gemmatimonadota; class Gemmatimonadetes; order Longimicrobiales; family Gaopeijiaceae; genus JACZXQ01. The sequence goes on from BTRA01000032.1 coordinate 19,488, forward strand.
GCCACCGTGTTCAGCATGGTGAACGCCTTTCTTTTTCGGCCCCTTCCGTTCGATCAGCCCGAGCGCATGGTTATCCTGGAGGAGCGTGAGGCCGATCAGCAGCCTACCAGCTCGCTCAGCATTTCCTTCGCGAGCTGGGCCGACTACGACGAGCGCAGCCAGACCCTGTCGGCCGTGGAGGCCTTCCGCCCCGCGTTCCTCAGCCTCAAGGGCCCGGAACGGGCCATCCCCCTTTCCGGGGCGCGTGTAACGCCCGGGTTCTTCAACCTGCTCGGAGTCAGCCCGACGAGAGGGCGTGCCTTCATGGAGTCGGAGGGTGTCGAGGGAGCTCCCAGGGTGGTCGTGCTGACGCGGGAGTACTGGCAGGAATCGCTGAGTGATGTGGCCGACCCGCTCGGTGAGATACTGGTGCTGAACGGTGAGCCCTACGAAGTGATCGGCATTCTGCCTGAAGGGTTCGAGTTCCTCGTGCCCGATCTGGACGTCTGGGTGCCCTTCGTGAGCAACCCACGGGAGGCCCCTCGCGACCGGCGTGACGTCATCGCCGTGGGCCGCCTCGCACCCTCCGCGACCATGGAGCAGGTCAAGGCGGAAATCGCGAGCATCGCGAGCCAACTCGAAGCGGAATACTCTGCAGCTTATCGAGGTTGGGTCACCGACGCATACAACATGCGCACCGAGATCCCCAACTCGCAGGCTCGTGTTCTGTTCGTGATGCTCCAGGGTACGGTGGTCTTCGTTCTGCTCATCGCCTGCGCCAATATCGCCAACCTGCTCCTGGCCCGCGGCCAGGACCGGCGACGCGAGATTGCGCTGCGCACGCTCATGGGTGCCGGGCGGATGCGGATCGTTCGCCAACTGCTCACCGAAAGCTTCATCCTGGTCCTGGTAGGTGGCACGCTCGGACTGGCCATGGGGGCGTTCGGCATCCAAATCATCGCCGACAGCTTCGCCGCTCAGTTGCCCGATGCTTGGGCACCCCGCTTGGAGCCAGTCGTCGTCGTCTTCACGCTCGTGATAAGTGTGGCAGCGGGCTTGATCTTCGGCATCTTGCCGGCGCTACAGACGCTGAATCGGGATCAAGCGTCGGCTCTCAGGGAAGGGGGAGGCAGGGGCGCATCCGCGGGGGCGGGACGCAGGCTGGTGAGCCGAGGGCTGGTGGTTGCCGAGATCGCGCTTTCCATGGTCGCCCTCGGCGGAGGAAGCGTCATGGTGCGCGGATTCCTCGAGTTGCAGAACGCGGACCCCGGCTTCGAGGTGGGCAACCTGCTCACTGTCCGGTTCTCGGTGCCGGAATCCAGGTTCCCGACCAATGAAGAGCAGATGATCGTGCTGGACGAAGTGGTCGCGCGCGCCAAGACGCTCCCCGGCGTCCGCTCGATCACACTGACGAACGCGCTACCACAGAACATCCAGGCGCCAACGGACACGTTCCGTATCGCCGGCGAGCCCGTCGACGCGGCCCAGCCGGTTCCACGGACAGTCTCACTCCGCGTGGACCCGGGCTATCTCGAGACGATGGGGGTGCCATTACAGCAGGGCCGCTTCTTGGAGGAGACCGATCGCGCCGGTCAACCGCTCGTGGCGGTGATCAACCGGACCATGGTCGACAAGCGCTTCGACGGACGGAACCCGCTTGGACAGCTGATCACCATTCGGGGCGAGTCCAGAGAGATCGTGGGTGTGGCGGCGGATGTGAGCCAGACGATCGTCCAGGTGAGCGGCGGGTCGAGCGAGACGGTCTACCTGCCGGTCGCCCAGGCACCCGCCCGCAGCAGCTACCTCGTGCTCGCTACCACGGGCGACCCGGGTCAACTCGCTGGTCCGGCGAGGACGGCGCTAGGCGAGGTCGACCCCGATCTGACCGTGACTCAGGTACAGACGATGGAGCAGTTCGTGGACCAGTTCTTCGTAGGTATCCGGGTCTTCAACTCATTGCTCAGCGGATTCGGGGCACTGGCCCTCCTGCTGGCCTCGCTCGGCACGTACGGTGTCCTCGCGTACTCCGTCGGCCAGCGGCGCCACGAGATCGGGGTGCGCATGGCACTGGGTGCTCAGGAAGGTCAGGTAACCCAAATGGTCCTGAAGCAGGGCCTGTCGATGGCCCTCATCGGCTTGGCGATCGGGACCGTATTGGTGCTACCGCTCACTATGCTGATTGCCAACCTCCTGGAGGGACTCGCGACGGTGCAGCCGAGTACGGTGGTCGCTGTAGGGGCGGTCTTGTTTGCGGTCACTATGATAGCAAGTGTGGTTCCGGCCCGCCGAGCGGCCCGCGTGGACCCGGTGGACGCGCTGAGGGCAGAGTAGGTTCAGCCTCCGGTGCTGGTCGTGACCACCAGCGCCGGATCCGCCCTGATGGTGAGCGTACCGCTCCTGGTCTCGCCGCCCCCGGTTATCTCGACCCTGTACGTTCCAGGTGTTGCCGCCGTTCCTTGCGCCTGGCCGCTGAATCTACTGCGCCCACCGAACGGGGCCCCGAACTCTTCTTGCTGCCTCCTAAAAGCCTGACTCTGTTGCTGAGTCGGGTTGAAGCGCATTCCCCAGTAGTACCGGTTGATCCCCCGACGCACGGGCACGTCCGTCGTGAAGATGTTTTCCCCGGCCAGGTCCGAGATCTCTAGCGTGATCGGCGCCGAGACGTCCGCGCCAACGTAATAGTGGATCGCCGCCGAGTTGAGGAGCTGGGTGGGTGAGTTTCCGGGGGGTGCCTGCTCGATGGTAAGAGGGTTGCGACCCGTGAAGAGCTTGTGACCGCGCGTCCCGCCACGGCTGATGCCCTTCCACTGGGTGGCCACCCGACTCTCGAAGAGGTGAATGGGCGACGATAGGATGTCGTCGTCGAGCTGCTGTAGCGGCGTGATGTCGTCGAGAATCCATATGCTGCGGCCGTGTGTCGCCGCGATGAGGTCTCCATCCCTCGGGTGCACGACGAGGTCGTGGATCGCCACGGTAGGCAGATCGGCCATGAGCCTGGACCAGGTCCCTCCTCCGTTCACGGTCACGTAGGCCCCGAACTCGGTGCCCACAAAGAGCAGATTCCGGTTGTGGGGGTCCTCTGTAATGACGTACACGGGTTCATCGGTCGGCAGGTTCGACGAGATGCTCTCCCACGATGCGCCGAAGTCGGTTGTCTTGAGCACCCATGGCCGGAAGTCGTCGCTCCGGTGACCGTCGAAGGTCAGGTAAGCAGTACTCTCGTCGAAGCGGGACGCCGTGACACGGCTGACCCAGAGGCCCATGGGCACGTCCTCGATGTTACGACGCACGTCGGTCCACGAACCCCCGTCGTCTCGGGTCAGCTGCACACGCCCGTCGTCCGTTCCGGCCCAGATGAGTCCGGGTGTGATTGGAGACTCCGAGATCGTGATGAGTGTGGCGTGCGTCTCTGCGCGAGTGACGTCGCGCGTCAATCCGCCACTCTCCTCATTGGTCAGCACGGGGTCGTTGGTCGAGAGATCGGGGCTGATGATTCTCCAGGTGTCACCCCGGTCCATACTCTTGAATAGGTGGTTGCCACCGAAGTAGATGGTTGTCGACTTGTGCGGCGAGAGGATCAACGGCGAGCTCCAGTTGAAACGGAAGCGGTCGCGCGGCAACCGGTTTTCACCCCCACCCCGTACGCCGAATTCGCCGCCCGAGGGTGCCGCCACGGGCGTAAGGTCCGCGTAGAACTCGGTCAGGTTGAGGATGTTGTTCCGGGCAGGAGTGATGCTCTGCCCGACCTGCCGGAATACCGCATCCAGGCGGCGGAGGTTGCCGCCCTGACTCTCGGTGTAGACGGTCCGCCAGTCGTTCGGATCCGGCGTGGTGTGGAATCCGTCACCGGAGTGGAACTTGAACCAGTGGTCGTTCAGGATGCCGTTCCAATCCCGGCTGTTGCTCGGGCCACCCCAGTTTCCGTTGTCCTGAAGGCCGCCGTATACCCAGTACGGGTCACGGTTGTCGGCTGTCACCGCGTAGAATTGCCCGATGTCCATGTTGTCGAACATCGTGAACGTCATGCCGCGGTCGTAGGTAACGTACGACCCTTTGTCGTTTCCGACGTAGAAGATGTCCGGATTATTGGGGTGCACCCAGAGGGCGTGGAAGTCGCCAGAGATGCCCACCATGTTTCTGCTGAAACTGCGGCCGCCGTCTTCGGAGACGTTGGCGCGGCCGGCCAGAACGTAGACCTGCTCGGCGTCGTTCGGATCGATGTAGATGTGGCTGTAGTAGAACGGCCGGTTGTTGTAGCGGTTGATGAACTCCCAACTCTCGCCGCCGTCCTCGGATCGGTAGATCCCGCTGCCTAAGCGGGACATGTCGGCATACTCGGGGCTTGCCGCGCCGCCTCCGCGGTTTCCACGACTACCGCGGCTCGCCTGGGGCTGGTAGCCGTGCTCCACGATCGCCATCACGATGTTCGGATTCTGCCGCGACACCGAGATGCCGATCTTGCCGGTATCCCCTTCCGGAAGCCCATTCGTGAGCTTCGCCCAGGTGTCGCCGCCGTCCGTGGACTTGAAAATGCCCCCGTTGGGGCCTCCAGAGTCGAACCGGTACGGCTGTCTGAGTCGCTCCCAGAAGGCGACGTACAGCACGTTCGGGTCGCTGGGGTCCATCTTGATGTCGGTGGCGCCCGTGCGGCCGTCGTCGGGCAGCCCGTTTCCGAGCAATTCCCACGTGTCTCCGCCATCCCTGGTGCGGTAGAGGCCCCGCTCGCCCGTGTAACCCCAAAGATGTCCCTGCGCCGCAACGTACACGATGTCCGGGTCGGAGGGGTGCGTGATGACCTCTCCGATGTGATGCGTGTCCCGGAGGCCCATGTTGACGAAGGTTTCGCCTCCGTCCGTGGACTTGTAGACGCCGTCTCCCCAGCCCACGCTGTTCCGCGTGCAGGACTCGCCGGTGCCGACCCACACGATGTCCGGGTTGGGCTGGAAGATCGCGATGTCCCCGATGTTGGCGGTGCCGTAGTCCTCGAAGATGGGCTCCCAGGTCGTGCCCGCGTTCACCGACTTCCAGACGCCCCCCGACGCTGCTCCCACGTAGACGGTGGTGAAGTCGCTCTCCACCGCCTCGATATCGGTGACCCTGCCGGCCATGTTGGCCGGGCCGATGTTGCGCCACCGGAGGTCTTGGAACAGGGCGTCCTGCGTGCTCTGGGCGGCCACGCGCTGGCCAAGCGGGACTAGCAATGACGCGGCGAGTGCCAGATGTCGGATCAGGCGGTGGTGCCCTGGGGGGCGACTGTGTGGTACTTGAGACATGGGGGCCTACCGTTTGCTGGGCGTAGGTCCTAAGAGCCGCAAGGCTGTTGGACTCTCAAGGGCTGGGGAATGTTGGAGGGTGTGGGGTTTCCGGCAAGCCGTGATTCTACGGCCCCACTGGCCCCGGCTTTTCTAACTCCAGGAGCGCCTGGAACCGGGGGTTATCCCTCAGCCTATCCCAGAAGGGATCGAGGCGGAGCAGGGCGGGGGAGAGGTATTCGAACGTGCGTTGCAGGTA